>NZ_JBFAWL010000022.1:0-106084 GCF_040680275.1 Streptomyces sp. NPDC052079 | reverse complement strand
GCTGTTGAGTTCTCAAGGAACGGACGCTTCCTTTGTACTCACCCTCTCGGGCTTTCCTCCGGGCGCTTCCCTTCGGTGTTTCCGACTCTATCAGACCCTTTCGGTTCCGAAATCCCGGCCGGCGGGTTTTGCCGTCGAGCCCCCGGCTTTCGCCGTCGGCCTTTCGACATTCACTACGTTAGCCGATTCCCTCGCCCGATTCATAATCGGGCTCTGCGGTGCTGAATTCCGACATGCGGACATGACGAATTCGGCCCCGCTGAGGGGTGATCGTAGGTAGTGGGTTGGCCGCTTCGGGCTGCTGGCGATCGCCCTACCCGGTTCAAGCGGCTCGGGCTACATTACGCACCTTCCAAGGTGGAGTCAACCCCGTCGGCGCCGCGGGACGTGGGCCCGGTACGGGCTCACCGTGGCGTCGTCGGCGATCCAGTAGCGCCAGCGGTGCACGGCTCCCTCGCCGGAGACTCCCGTGCGCGGACCGTTCCTGATCTGCTCGGAGGGTGTGGCGGTGCCGGTCAGGATACGGAGGGGGGTGTCGCCGGTGGCGCAGGCGTCGGTGCCGTTGAGAGCACGGCCGACGCCGAGGGCTGTCGTCAGGCGGGCCGGGCCTTTGGCCAGTTCCTTGTCATTGCGGGCCGAGAGTCGGCGGGTGCGGGCCAGCTCGGCGCCCTCGATGATCTCGCCCGCCCGCAGCAGCACCGCGCTCGCCCGGCCCTCGGGACCGCAGACCAGGTTCATGCAGAACCACATGCCATAGGTGAAGTAGACGTACACATGGCCGGGCGCACCGAACATCACCTCGTTGCGGGCCGTGCGGCCGCGATAGGCGTGGGAGCCGGGATCGCTCTGCCCGTCGTAGGCCTCCACCTCGGTCAGGCGGAGCGCGATCGGACCGTCGGGGGTGCTGCGCACCAGGATCCGGCCGAGGAGGTCGGGGGCTACCTCGAGGACGGGGCGGTCGAAGAACTTCCTGGGCAGGGGCGTACGGTCGGGGGTCGCGATCATGCCGTCCGAGGGTACTGGAGACGGCCTGTGCCGCGGGGTGGTCACCGGGCCCCGCACTTGTCAGGGTGAGGGGCGAGGGAACCGGCCACGGCCGGATCGCGTTGTTAGGGATCAAGGGTCCTAGCGAAGCGATAGCGACAGGGCGACAAGGGGAGAGACATGGCGTTCAAGAAGCTGCTGGCGAGTCTGGGTGCCGGCGGGGCCTCGGTCGAGACCGTGCTGCACGAGGTCAACGTCGTTCCGGGCGGTGTCGTCCAGGGCGAGGTGCGGATCCAGGGCGGGTCCGTCAACCAGCAGATCGAGGGTCTGTCGGTCGGGCTGCAGGCAAAGGTCGAGGTGGAGAGCGGCGACCAGGAGTACAAGCAGGACATCGAGTTCACGAAGTCGCGGCTCGGGGGTGCCTTCGAGCTCCAGGCGGGTGCCGTGCACGCGGTGCAGTTCGGTCTGGAGATCCCGTGGGAGACGCCGATCACGATGATCGACGGCCAGCCGCTGCGCGGGATGAACATCGGTGTGTCCACCGAGCTGGAGATCGCGCGCGCCGTGGACTCGGGCGACCTGGACCCGATCAACGTGCACCCGCTGCCGGCGCAGAAGGCGATCCTGGACGCCTTCATCCAGCTGGGCTTCCGGTTCAAGAGCGCCGACATGGAGCGCGGCCACATCCGGGGCACCCGGCAGAAGCTGCCCTTCTACCAGGAGATCGAGTTCTTCCCGCCGCAGCAGTACCGCGGGCTGAACCAGGTGGAGCTGAGCTTCGTGGCCGACGAGCACGCCATGGACGTCGTGCTGGAGATGGACAAGAAGCCGGGTCTGTTCAGCGAGGGCAGTGACACCTTCCGGTCCTTCAAGGTGGGGCTGAACGACTACCAGGGGACCGACTGGACGGCGTACCTCAACCAGTGGCTGTCGGAGGTCGGCAGCAAGCGCAACTGGTTCTAGGCTCGGTTCCGACCGAAAGCCGACGATCAGGAGGTACCGAGGTGACCGAGCTCAGGCGGCGGCCGCTCCCCCACGACTTCCATCCGCCCGTGCCGTCCTTCACGGTGACGAGTGACGATGTGAAGGAAGGGGCCACGCTCAACGACGCTCAGGTTCACGGGGCCGGCAACACCTCACCGCACCTGCGATGGGAGGGCTTCCCGCCGGAGACCAAGAGCTTCGCCGTGACCTGCTACGACCCGGACGCCCCGACGGGCAGCGGGTTCTGGCACTGGGTGCTGTTCGACATCCCGGCCTCGGTCACCGAGCTGCCGGCGGGCGCGGGCAGCGGCTCGTTCGAAGGGCTGCCGGAGGGCGCGGTCCACGCGCGCAACGACTACGGCAGCAGGGAATTCGGCGGTGCCGCGCCGCCGCCCGGGGACGGGCCGCACCGGTATGTGTTCACGGTGTACGCGGTGGACCAGGAGAAGCTGGGTCCGGACGCAGACGCGTCTCCTGCCGCCGTGGGCTTCAACCTGCGGTTCCACACGCTCGCCCGCGCCCATCTGATCAGTGAGTACGAGGTGCCCGCGGAGTCCTGAGCGGTCCGAGTGGCTCCGGATCGTTCATGGAACGTTTGCCCGCCCCTGGTCTTGGAATTGATCAGGGGCGGGCATTTTTGTTGCCGGGGGTCGCGGGAGTCACCTCCCGTACGAGCAGCAGATATTGCGTTGTCCATCTCGGCGTGCCCGGCCAGAGTTGATCCCAGCCCGCCGAGGGGTGGGCCGGTGCACACGGGAGGTGGGCTGGTATGCGGGACACGCTGGTGCTGAACGCGAGCTTCGAGCCGTTGTCGACGGTGACGCTGAACCGAGCCGTCGTTCTGGTGCTTCAGGACAAGGCCGTCGTCGAGCAGGCCCACCCCGAACTGCGGATGCGCGGAGCCGCGGTCGACATACCGGCGCCTCGGGTGATCAGGCTCTGCCAGTACGTAAGGGTGCCGTTTCGAAGACAAGCGCCGTGGTCGAGGCGGGGTGTCCTGGTGCGGGACCGGCACCGGTGCGCGTACTGCGGGCGGCGGGCGACGACCGTGGACCACGTGGTGCCCCGGTCGCAGGGCGGGCAGGACACGTGGCTGAACACGGTGGCGTCGTGCGCGGAGGACAACCACCGGAAGGCGAACCGGACGCCGGAGCAGGCGGGTATGCCGTTGCTGCGCGAGCCGTTCGAGCCGACGCCCGCGGACGCGATGCTGTTGGCGCTGGGCGCGGAGGAGTTCGACGCGTTGCCCGAGTGGCTGGCGTCGGCCGCGGCGTGACGGCTTCGCCGTAGGGGCGTGAGCGGACACCGGCTGCGGGATGTCTGTCCGTCTGTCCGTTTTCTCGCGCCCACGCGGCGGAGCCGCATATCGATGGAGCCCCGCGCCCCTGAGGGGGTGCGGGGAACCCGTGATTTCGGCGTGCTCTCAGTCGATCGAGGGCTTTTCGCGGCGTTCCTGGGCGGGGACGGTGCCTGCTGCGGTGCCGTTGCCGCCCATGGAGCCGAAGTTGCCCACGGCTCCGGAGAGGCCCTTGAGGGCGTCGCCGATTTCGCTGGGGACGATCCAGAGCTTGTTGGCGTCGCCCTCGGCGATCTTCGGGAGCATCTGGAGGTACTGGTAGGAGAGCAGCTTCTGGTCCGGGTCGCCGGCGTGGATGGCCTCGAAGACCGTGCGGACGGCCTGGGCCTCGCCCTCGGCGCGCAGTGCGGCGGCCTTGGCCTCGCCCTCGGCGCGCAGGATCTGGGACTGCTTCTCGCCCTCGGCGCGCAGGATCTCGGACTGGCGGACGCCTTCGGCCTGGAGGATGGCGGCGCGCTTGTCGCGGTCGGCGCGCATCTGCTTCTCCATCGAGTCCTGGATGGAGGTGGGCGGTTCGATGGCCTTGAGCTCGACGCGGTTGACGCGGATGCCCCACTTTCCGGTGGCCTCGTCGAGGACGCCGCGCAGGGCCGCGTTGATCTCCTCGCGGGAGGTGAGGGTCCGCTCGAGGTCCATGCCGCCGATGATGTTGCGCAGCGTGGTCACGGTGAGCTGCTCGATCGCCTGGATGTAGCTGGCGACCTCGTAGGTGGCGGCGCGGGCGTCGGTCACCTGGTAGTAGATGACGGTGTCGATGTTGACGACCAGGTTGTCCTGGGTGATCACCGGCTGCGGCGGGAACGGCACGACCTGTTCACGCAGGTCGATGCGGTTGCGGATGGTGTCGATGAACGGGACGACGATGTTGAGGCCCGCGTTGAGTGTCCGCGTGTAGCGGCCGAAGCGCTCGACGATGGCGGCGCTGGCCTGTGGGATGACTTGGATCGTCTTGATCAGGGCGATGAAGACCAACACCACCAGAATGATCAGGACGATGATGATCGGTTGCATCGTCGGTTCCCCGAACCCTTCTTCGCCTCGGCGCCTACGGCAGATCCTGTGCCTGCGGAAGATCTCGCTGTTGAAGATCTTTCCGGTCGAGTCTGACAGACCATCGGTGCAACTGGGGAGTTGTTCGGCCCAGTTGTGTCGCGGCGGGTCACATGACGATCGCCGTGGCCCCCTCGATGTCCACGACGTCCACTTCCTGGCCTACGTCATAGGCGCGGTCGGCGTCGAGGGCGCGCGCCGACCAGACCTCGCCGGCCAGCTTGATCCGGCCGCCGGAGGCGTCGACGCGCTCCAGCACGACGGCCTGTTTCCCCTTCAGGGCGTCCACACCGGTGGCGAGTTGGGGCCGCTGGGCCCGGTGTCTGTTGGCGATGGGCCGTACGACGGCGATGAGCGCGGTGGAGACGATCGCGAAGACCGCGACCTGGGCGACCGCGCCTCCTCCGAAGAAGCCCGAGACCACTGCCGCGGCGACGGCACCCACCGCGAGCATGCCGAGTTCGGGCATCGCGGTGATCACGAGTGCGATGCCGAGTGCCGCCGCGCCGATCAGCCACCACAGCCATGCGTCGATGTCCACGTGGCCATGGTAGGACCGCGCACCCGGTCGCCGACAGGGCGCCGACCAGTTTGAACGCGCCGCGCGGCGCGCGTTTTTGCCGGGGAAGGGCTCAGGTCATCGGGAGGCCCTGGGCGGTCCAGCGGTCGCCGACCTGTTCCACGACAAGCGGGAGGCCGAAGCAGAGGGAGAGGTTGCGGGAGGTGAGTTCCAGCTCCAGCGGGCCGGCCGCGAGGACCTTGCCCTGACGGATCATCAGGACGTGGGTGAAGCCGGGGGCGATCTCCTCGACGTGGTGCGTGACCATGATCATGGAGGGGGCGATCGGGTCGCGGGCGAGCCGGCCGAGGCGGCGGACGAGGTCCTCGCGGCCGCCGAGGTCGAGTCCGGCCGCGGGCTCGTCGAGGAGCAGCAGCTCGGGGTCGGTCATCAGGGCGCGGGCGATGAGGGTGCGCTTGCGCTCGCCCTCGGAGAGGGTGCCGAACTTGCGGTCCAGGTATTCGGACATGCCGAGGCGGTCGAGGAAGGCGCGGGCGCGCTGTTCGTCGACGTCCTCGTACTCCTCCTGCCAGCCGGCGGTCATGCCGTAGGCGGCGGTGAGCACGGTCTGCAGGACGGTCTGCTTCTTGGGGAGTTTGTCGGCCATGGCGATACCGGCGATGCCGATGCGGGGGCGCAGCTCGAAGACGTCCGTGCCGGGTTTGCCGAGGGTCTCGCCGAGGATGGTGGCGGTGCCCTTGCTGGGGTAGAGGTAGCTGGACGCGACATTGAGGAGGGTTGTCTTGCCGGCCCCGTTGGGGCCGAGGATGACCCAGCGCTCGCCCTCCTTGACCGACCAGGAGACCTGGTCCACCAGAGCCCGGCCCTCGCGGACCACGGATACGTCCTGAAGCTCCAGAACATCGCTCATGAGCGCGTTGTCTCCCCTTGCAGTGTGGCCGGGTCTCGGCTGTCGCGTACGCCTGTGGGCTGGTCCGCCGCACCCGTGGGCGCAGCCCTCCATGAAATCTACGCCACCGGTCGTGGCGGGCATCCCATCGGTCCGGTTCTTGGGCTCTGTCTAGGGTGGACGCATGCTCTCGGAACCTCGCTCTGGACGCCTTGCCGCTTGGGGAAACGCCCTGCTTGCCGGACTTGTCCCGCCGGATGACGCCGTGGTCGCCATCGTCGGGGAGGACGCGGTGCACCGGGTGGAGGGGGTGCCCGGGGAGTCCGCGCCGGTGGGGCTCACGCTGGCGTTGGGGCGGCTGCGGGCGCTCGGGGCGACCGGGCTGCGGGTGGCGTTGCCGGCGCCGGGGCATCCGCTGGGGCTGAGCGGGCCGCCGGAGTTCAATGCGCGGGCGCTGGAGGCGGAGGAGGCGGTGGTCTGTTCCGGGGCCGCGCTGGGGCTGGTGCCGGAGGTGTACGAGGCCGGGCCCTCGGGTGATGTGCATGTGGAGGTGGTCTGGCACTGTCTGCCGGTGCGGGAGGCGCCGCCTGCGGATGTGCCGTCGCTCGGGGAGGCGGAGCGGGAGTTGGCGGAGGCGTTGCGGGAGGCGACGGAGGTGCTGACGCGGCTGGATGTGGCCGGGTCGGGGCCGGTGGCGGAGGCGGCGATCGAGGCGTATCGGGCGCGGGCGCTTCGGGGGCGGGAGGTGCTGGCGCCGGGGTATCCGCCTCGGGCGGTGCGGGTGCTGGAGTTGGCTCAGCGGGTGGGGGCGTTGGTGTCGCTGGCGGGGGCGCGGGGGCATGGGGGTGCGGTGAGTGCGTCGGAGATGGCGGCGCGGGCGGGGGCGTTGCGGCCGGTGGAGCGGACGGCTCGGCGGGCGCAGGTGGCCGCGTACAACTCCGTTGTGGAGGAGCGGGGGGTGGGGTGAGGGTGGCCCGGTGCTGTTGAGGTGCGCCGGCGTTGGTGTGGGCCGGGGGGTGTCTGCGCAGCCCGGCGCCCGCGGGGTGCCGTCGCGCCCACCCGTGCCGCCCCAGCGGCACGACTGCCCGCGGATCGCGGGAGCGGGCCGCGGGAGCGGTGGCGTGACCGCCCGCGGATTGCGGCAGCCCCGGCGCTCGGTGGGGGCGGGCGGCCGGGGCTGGGCGGGGGTGTGTCAGTGGTTGACGGCGGTGTTGCCGAAGGCCGGGTTGAGCAGGCCGATGACGTTGACGCTGTTGCCGGACACGTTGACCGGGACGTCGACCGGGACCTGGATGACGTTGCCGGAGACGACGCCCGGGGAGCCCACGGCCTCGCCGTGCGCGTGGGTGCCGTCGGTGGCGGAGGCCATGCCGGTACCGGCGGCGAGCAGACCGCCGGCCACCATCGTCACGGCCGCTGCCTTCTTCATGATCTTCACTTTCGGAGCCCTCCTTGCGATCGCTGCGGCAGGCGCCGCAGCGTGCACTGGAGAACGGTCGGCGCCGACGAGGGATACGGCCGTCCGGGGGACATTCCCACTACGGTATGAATCTCGGATCGGAGGGGAACCTTCCGTCCGGCCGCGGCGTCCGGGTCAGCCGCTGAGGCCGTGACGTACGGCCCACAGGGCGGCCTGGGTGCGGTCCGCCAGGTCGAGCTTCATCAGGATGTTCGAGACGTGGGTCTTCACGGTCTTCTCGGAGAGCACCAGGGCCCGGGCGATCTCCCGGTTGGCACGGCCGTCCGCGATGAGGCCGAGCACTTCGCGCTCCCGTTCGGTGAGGGAGCCCGGGCGTCCCGGGCCCGAGCCGGTCTCCTCCTGTGACAGCAGCGCGCCGGCCACCTCCGCCTGGAGCAGCACATGCCCGGCGTGCACGGAGCGGATGGCCCCGGCGAGTGCGTCGGGGTCGACGTCCTTGTACACATAGCCGGCGGCGCCCGCGCGCAGGGCCGGGACCACGGTGCGCTGTTCGGTGAAGCTGGTGACGACCAGCACGCGCGCGGGGTGGTCGAGTTCGCGGAGCCGGCGCAGGGCGTCGACGCCGTCCATGCCCGGCATCTTGACGTCCATGAGGATGACGTCGGGTCCCAACTCCTGCGCCAGGGCAACTCCTTCGGCGCCGTCCGCGGCCTCGCCGACGACCTCGATGTCGTCCTGCACCTCGAGGAAGGTGCGCAGGCCCCGGCGTACCACCTGGTGATCGTCGACCAGCAGAACCTTGATTGCGTCAGCCACCGGGGACCTCCATCTCGATCGTGGTGCCCTTGCCGGGCGCCGATTCCACGGTCAGCGTGCCGCCGACCCCGCTCGCCCGGTCCCGCATGGAGACCAGGCCCAGATGGCGGCCCGCGCGACGGACGATCCGCGGGTCGAACCCGCTGCCGTCGTCGGTGACCCGCAGGACCGCTCCGCCGCCCCGGCGGTCCAGGGTGACGTCGACATGGTCGCCCCCGGAATGGCGCAGGGCGTTGTGCAGCGCCTCCTGGGCGACCCGCAGCACCGCCTCCTCCTGGGCGGCGGGCAGGGCGCGCACGCCGTGGCCGGTGAAGGTCACGCGCGCGGTGTGGGCGCGGTCCAGAACCTGTATCTGGGTGCGGAGGGTGGCGACGAGGCCGTCCTCGTCGAGGGCCGCGGGGCGCAGCTCGACGACCGCCGCGCGCAGTTCGTCGGCGGCTTCCGCGGCCAGGGCGGCGACCTGCTGGAGCTCGCCCTTGGCTCGGGAGGGGTCCCGGTCGACGAGGCGGGCGGCGGCCTGGGCGGTGAGCCGCAGGGAGAAGAGCTTCTGGCTGACGGCGTCGTGGAGTTCGTGGGCGAGCCGGGAGCGCTCCTCGGCGATGGTCAGTTCGCGGCTGCGTTCGTAGAGCCGGGCGTTGGTGAGGGCGATCGCGGCGTGCTGGGCGAGGATGCCGAGCAGTTCCTCGTCGTCCTGGGTGAAGCCGCAGGTGCCCTCGGGCTTGGGGCACCGCTTGTTGGCCAGGAACAGAGCACCGATGACCTCGTCGCCGTCGCGGATGGGCAGGCCGAGGAAGTCGGCCAGGTCGGGGTGGGCGCTGGGCCAGCCCTCGAAGCGGGGGTCCCGGCGCACGTCGGCGAGACGCTGCGGGGTGGCCTCGTCGAGCATCGCGGCGAGGATGCCGTGCCGGCGCGGGAGGGGGCCGATGGCCTTCCACTGGTCCTCGCTGACGCCGTCGACCACGAACTGGGCGAATCCGCCGTGGTCGTCGGGCACGCCGAGAGCGGCGTACTGCGCGTCGAGGAGTTCGCGGGCCGAGGCGACGATCGTCTTGAGGACGTCGCGCACCTCGAGGTGCCTGCTCATGGCCAGCAACGCGGAGCTGACCGCGGCGAGGCCGGACCGGGGACCGTGGCTCATGTTCCTCACCGTACCGGCGGGCTGTGACAGTGCGGATCGGGCAGGTGGCGGCCCTCGGCCGGGCGATGGTCCTAGGTCCGCGGTCCCGCGTCCCGTCCGGTGGCGTAGGACCAGGGGCCCGGGGACGGCGGCGTAGGCCGAACGGACCCGGGTCGCTGCGTCCCCGGCCCGAGGCGACGGCGGGGGGCCGGTCCGTAGGTTGAGGGGCACGCCGATCACGCGGCGTCGACGACGAGGGGACGGGTGACCATGCCGGTTGCGATCATCACGGGGGCTTCGAAGGGGCTGGGGGAAGCGCTCGCAGGGGCGCTGGCGGAGCGTGGCTGGGATCTGGTGCTGGACGCGCGGAGTCCGGTGCCTCTGGCCGAGGCGGCGGGGCTGGTGTCGTCGCACGGCACGCGCGTGACCGCGCTGCCCGGGGATGTCACGGACGCCGGGCACCGCGCGGAGCTGGTGGCGGCGGCGTGGCGGCTGGGCGGGGTGGACCTGGTCGTGCACAACGCCAGCGCGCTGGGCGCCGAGCCGCTGGTACGGCTGGAGGACCTGCCGCTGGAGGGCCTGCGGCGGGCGCTGGAGGTGAACCTGGTGGCGGCGCTGGGGCTGGTGCAGGAGGCGCTGCCGCTGCTGCGGGCGGCGCCCGCGGGGGCGGTGCTCGCGGTGAGCTCGGACGCCGCCGCGGAGGCGTATCCCACCTGGGGCGGGTACGGGGCGTCCAAGGCGGGGCTGGACCAGCTGGCGGCGGTGCTGGCGGTGGAGGAGCCGGGGCTGCGGGTGTGGTCGGTCGATCCCGGCGACATGGCGACGGACCTGTACGCCGCGGCCGTACCGGACGACGACGATCCGCGGCCGGAGCCGGACCGTGTGGTGCCCGCGTTTCTGCGGTTGCTGGACGAGCGGCCGGCGAGCGGTCGCTACGCCGCTCCCGCGCTGCTGGAGGAGCGGCGGTGACGCTGACGGTCCGGGTGCCCAAGGAGCTGTCCGCGCGGGTGCCGGTGGAGCAGCGCGGGCCGGGGCTCGACCGGGACGCGGTGCGGCTGCTGGTGTCGCGGGGTGCGGAGGTGTCGCATCACGCCTTCGCGGAGCTGCCGGACCTGCTGCGCGCGGGGGACCTGCTGGTGGTGAACACCTCGCCCACGCTGGCGGCGGCCGTCGGCGGGTGGATTGGGCACGCGCGCGTGGTGGTGCACTTCTCCACGCGCGGTGACGACGGTCGCTGGGCGGTCGAGCTGCGGGATCCCGACGGACGCGGCACCACGCGTGCGCGCGCGGGTGCGCCCGCGGGTACGGAGGTGCGGCTGACCGGGGGCGCACGGCTGGTGCTGGAGGAGCCGCTGAGTGCCCGGGGCGAGCGGTTGTGGTGGGCGCGTGTGTCGCGGGACGTGCTCGGGCTGCTGCGGGAGCACGGGCGGGCCATCCGGTACGCCTATACGGAGCGGGACCAGCCGTTGTCGGCGTACCAGACGGTGTTCGCGCTGCCGTCGCCGGACGGTGCGGGCAGTGCGGAGATGCCGAGCGCGGGGCGTCCGTTCACCGCGCGGATGGTGGCGGAGCTGGTGAGCCGTGGGGTGCAGTTCGCGCCGGTCACGCTGCACACGGGGGTGGCGTCGGCGGAGGTGCACGAGCCGCCGTATCCGGAGCGGTACGCGGTGCCGGAGGCGTCGGCGCGGCTGATCGGCGCGGTGCGCGCGGGGGGCGGCCGGGTGATCGCGGTGGGGACGACGGCCGTGCGGGCCGTGGAGTCGGCCGCCGGGCCGGACGGGGTGGTGCGGGCCCGGTCGGGGTGGACCGGTCTGGTGGTGACTCCGGAGCGTGGGGTGCGGGTGGTGGACGGTCTGCTGACGGGGCTGCACGAGCCGGAGGCGTCGCATCTGCTGATGCTGGAGGCGGTCGCGGGGCGGGCGGCGATCGACCGCGGGTACGAGGAGGCGCTGCACGGGCGCTATCTGTGGCACGAGTTCGGGGATGTGCATCTGCTCCTTCCGGAGTGATCCAAACCGCTTACCGAGAGCATTGCTGGAGCAACTATCGGTGAGGGCCATGGGTGGCCCGTGTGAGGCCTGGCATAGGACGTACATCACGTACGAAGGGGAGTAGGAGAGACATACCGGGCATATGAGCGGGCCATACGGCCCGCTCTGACCCTGTTTGTCCCTCCCTGATCCACTACCCGGCTTCGTACGTCACACCTTTGCTCTGCCATTTTGCGACCGCTAAGAATGGCTGCGTCGCTCGGCGCCGTGGGTGGTGAACCCGCGGCGTTTGTGCCGGAAGCACCAAGTCCCCACCGGACGTTGAGCGACCTCCGCGCTATTCGAAGAGGTCCATTCCGCATGTCCAAGAACATCCGCATGTCCAAAAACTTCCTCACCCGTGGTCATAGTCGTGCCCTGACCCGTCACCACAAGCTCGCCGTTGCCGGTGTCGCCGCCCTCGGCGCCGCCGCGATCGGTGTCTCGGCCGTTCCGAGCGACGCGGCCACGACCAGCACGCCCAAGGCCTCCGCCGCTTCCACGGCGAACGTCACGTACAGCACCAAGCCGATCCAGGGCGTCAAGGCGGACGTCAACGACCAGCTCGCCGGCACCAGCGTGAAGGTCGAGCAGATCGCCGCCAAGAAGGAGGCCGCGGCCTCGGCCGCCGCCGAGAAGAAGGCCGCCGCGGCCGCCGCGAAGGCCAAGGCGGAGAAGGCCCGCCAGGTCAAGGAGGACGCGAGCCGCGCCGCCGAGCGCACCGCGGTGAAGAAGGCCGCCGCCAAGTCGTCCCCGAAGAAGTACAGCAACACGCTCGACGGCTGGATCCGTGAGTCCCTGGACATCATGAAGAAGCACGGCATCCCCGGTTCCTACGAGGGCATCCACCGCAACATCATGCGGGAGTCCTCCGGCAACCCGAAGGCGATCAACCTCTGGGACATCAACGCCCAGAACGGCATCCCGTCCAAGGGTCTGCTGCAGGTGATTCCTCCGACCTTCGAGGCGTACCACGTCCCGGGCACCCCGAAGGACATCTACGACCCGGTCGCCAACATCACCGCCGCCTGCAACTACGCGGCGGACAAGTACGGCAGCATGGACAACGTCGACAGCGCGTACTGAGGTCGGCGCGGACCTCTGACGCGAACACAGACGCCGAAGGGCGGCACCCTCCTGACGGGGTGCCGCCCTTCGGGGTCGTACGGCGCGGACTACTGTCGTACGGCCCGGACTACTTGCGCATGACCTCGGGCTCGTGGCGACGCAGGAACCGGGCCACGAAGAAGCCGCAGATCACGCCGAGCACGATGAGCGCGCCCATGTCCATCGCCCAGGCCCCGACCGTGTGCTCCCACAGCGGGTCGGTGTCCCCGGCCGTCTCCGGCGGGCTGATCTTGTTGAAGTCCAGCGTGGCGCCCGAGGCGGCGACCGCCCAGCGCGACGGCATCAGGAACGAGAACTGGTTGACGCCGATCGAGCCGTGCAGCGTGAACAGACAGCCGGTGAAGACGACCTGGATGATCGCGAACATCACCAGCAGCGGCATGGTCTTCTCGGCGGTCTTCACCAGCGCGGAGATGATCAGGCCGAACATCATCGACGTGAAGCCGAGCGCCATGATCGGCACCGAGAGCTCCAGCAGCGTGAAGCCGCCGAAGACCAGGCCCTCCTCGGGGATCTCCCGGCTGGAGAAGCCGATCACACCGACCAGCAGGCCCTGCAGCACGGTGATCATGCCGAGCACGAACACCTTGGACATCAGATACGCCGAGCGGGACAGGCCGGTGGCGCGCTCCCGCTCGTAGATGACCCGTTCCTTGATCAGCTCACGCACGGAGTTCGCGGCGCCCGCGAAACAGGCGCCCACCGCGAGGATCAGCAGGACCGTGGTCGCCGTGCCGTTCGGGATGATCCGGCCGGTCTGCGGGTTCGGCGGGTTGGGCAGCAGGCCCTTGTCCGCGTCGATGAGCAGACTGACCGCGCCGAGAACCGCCGGGAGGATCACCATCAGGGCGAGGAAGCCCTTGTCGGAGACGATCACCGAGACGTAGCGGCGCACCAGTGTGGCGAACTGCGACATCCATCCCTGCGGCTTGGGCGGCTTCATCGCCTGCATCGCCGGAACCTGTACGGACTGCGGCGCGACCGCGTCGATGTCCGCGGCGTACATCTGGTAGTGCTGCGAGCCCTTCCAGCGGCCGGCCCAGTCGTAGTCGCGGTAGTTCTCGAAGGCGGAGAAGACATCGGCCCAGGAGTCGTAGCCGAAGAAGTTCAGCGCCTCCTCGGGCGGACCGAAGTAGGCGACCGAGCCGCCCGGCGCCATCACCAGCAGCTTGTCGCAGATCGCCAGCTCGGCCACCGAGTGGGTGACGACCAGGACGGTGCGGCCGTCGTCGGCGAGGCCGCGCAGCAGCTGCATGACGTCGCGGTCCATGCCCGGGTCGAGGCCGGAGGTGGGCTCGTCCAGGAAGATCAGCGACGGCTTGGTGAGCAGTTCCAGGGCCACGGAGACCCGCTTGCGCTGGCCGCCGGACAGGGAGGTGACCTTCTTGTCCTCGTGGATGTCCAGCTTGAGCTCGCGGAGCACCTCGTCGATGCGGGACGCGCGCTCCGCGGCCGTGGTGTCGGCGGGGAAGCGGAGCTTGGCCGCGTAGGTGAGGGCCTTCTTGACGGTCAGCTCCTTGTGCAGGATGTCGTCCTGCGGGACCAGACCGATGCGCTGGCGCAGTTCGGCGAACTGCTTGTAGAGGTTCCGGTTGTCGTAGAGGACCTCGCCCTGGTTGGCGGGGCGGTAGCCGGTGAGCGCCTTCAGCAGGGTGGACTTGCCGGAGCCGGACGGGCCGATGACCGCGATCAGCGACTTCTCCGGGACGCCGAAGGAGACGTCCTTGAGGATCTGCTTGCCGCCGTCGACCGTGACGGTCAGATGGCGTGCGGAGAAGGACACCTCACCGGTGTCGACGAACTCCTCGAGCCGGTCCCCCACGATCCGGAACGTCGAGTGACCGACGCCCACGATGTCGGTGGGGCCGAGCAGTTGGGAGCCGCCCTTGGCGATCGGCAGACCGTTGACGTACGTGCCGTTGTGCGAGCCGAGGTCGCGGATCTCCATGCGGCCGTCGGGCGTCGAGTGGAACTCGGCGTGGTTGCGGGAGACCTGGAGGTCGGAGACGACCAGGTCGTTCTCCAGCGCACGGCCGATCCGCATCACGCGGCCCAGGGAGAACTGGTGGAACGTGGTGGGGCTGCGGTCGCCGTAGACCGGCGGCGCCCCCGCGCCGCTGCCGGGTCCCTGCTGCTGCGGGATGTGCGGCGCGGGCTGCTGCGGCGACGCCTGCTGCGGCTGCTGCCAGCCGGGCTGGGCGGGCGGCTGCTGTTGCGGCGCCTGCTGGGCCCAGCCGGCGTTCGCGCCCTGCGCGGCGTACGGCTGCTGCGGCTGGGCCTGCGGCGCGGCGGCCGCGGCGCCGACGCCGGACAGCGTCACGCGCGGTCCGTCGGTCGCGTTGCCCAGGTTCAGCACCGTGTCGGAGCCGAGCTCCAGATGGTGGATCCGTTGCCCCTGCACGAACGTGCCGTTGGTGCTGCCGTGGTCCTCGATGACCCAACTGCGCCCGTTGAAGCTGATGGTGGCGTGACGCCAGGAGACCCTGGCGTCGTCCAGTACGACGTCCCCCTGCGGATCACGTCCGAGGGTGTAGGCCCTGGACGGATCGAGCGTCCAGGTACGTCCGTTTGATTCCAGTACGAGTTCCGGCACTCCATGCCCCACTGAGTTGTCCCCCGAGTTTCCCCCATCGCAGGGAGTCTAGGGATGTCGAACATCGGGGGGAACTATTTCAGGCGCGGCCCTCTGACCGAAAGTCGGGCCTTGTCACGAGCGCGCACCAACGCGTCCACAGAGCGACTCCCGCGGGGTTGAAATCGGCCCGGAGAGTGGTAAACCACGCGAGGGGGACATGCGCGGTCTTCTCACCGCGCCGCGGATCGGGGGGTCTGCCATGAGTACTGCGACGGGTGTTGGCGCCGCGGGGGCCGGCACACGCGTGCCGTGGGTCGATGTGGTGGTGTCCGCGGTCGCCGCGGTGAGCTGGTCCCTGATCGGGATGGCGGGGACGGCGGCGGCCGGACTGCATCTGCTGGGCGCGGACGCGGCCGGGTCGCTGGGGCCGATGACGGCCGCGGTGGTGGCGCTGGGGGCGGGCGGCTCGGTCACGCCGTCCGGCGATGTGTCGGTGTTCGGGCTGTCGGGCGCGGAGGCCGCAACGGCCATCGATGTCACACCGCTGGGCGTGAGCCTGGTGGGGGCGCTGCTGCTGTCGACCTTCTTCCTACGGTCCCTGCGGGCGGCGGGAGTTGTGGTCTCCCCCGCCGAACTCCTCGCCCGCGCGGGCACGGTGGTGGCGCTGTTCGTGGCGATGACGGGCGGGCTGGTCTGGGCGGGGCACGACGTCATCACCCTCGACGGGGGCTCCCTGGGGCTGGACGATCTGCCGGGCGTGGGCGGTGGCGGGGTGGAGATCCCCGGGCTGGGCGATGTCGGGGGGCTGCTGCCGGACCGGGTGGGTGACCTCGTCGAGGCGAAGGCCGCGGTCGGGTTCACCGTGGACGCGGTGCCGACGGTCCTGGGTGGTCTCGGCTGGTCGGCCGGCGTACTGCTCGTCGCACTGCTGGCGTCCCGCCGTACGCCGCTGCCGCGCGGCTGGGACGCCGTGCACCGGGTCGTGCGGCCGGCGGTCTCCGCGGTGGTCACGGTGCTGCTGGTGGCCGTGGCGGCGGGCTGCGCCGCGGCGGCGTACGCGGCGATCGGCGACGACCACCCCCGGCGGATCGCGGGGGCGGCGCTGCTGGGGGCGCCGAACGGGGTCTGGCTCGGGGTTCCGCTCGGGCTGTTCGTCCCGTGGGACGGGCGGGCGAGCGGGGCCCTGCTCGATGTGCTGCCGCATCCCGTGGACGACCTTCTGCGGGTCGGCTCCGAGGAGCCCGTCACGCTGGGGCGGCTGGCGGAGATCGACGGGCGGGTGTGGCTGCTGGGGGTGGCCGCCGGGCTGATGATGCTGCTCGCGGGGGTGCTGACGGCGTTGCGGACGCCGGTGGCCGGGGGGCGGCGGGGAGCGGGGGGCTTCGCGGGGCGGTGTGCGGTGCGTCTGGGGGCCGCGATGGCGCTGACGCTGCCATTGCTGGTGTGGGTGACGGAGGTGTCTGCGGATGCGTCGCTGTCCGTGCTCGGGTTTGACGCGTTCGGGGCGGGGATCGAGGTGGGCGGGCATCTCGGTATGGCGCTGCTGCTGGGTGCGGTGTGGGGGGCGGGGGCGGGTGGGGTCGGGGGGCTGCTGACGTGGGCGAGCGGTGCGGCGGGGGTGCGGGTGGCGGGGTTGGCGGGAGGTGACGGGGTGGCCGAGGGGGCCAGGGGGGCTGAGGGGGCCGGGGGTGCCGGGGGCGCGGGGGGTGCCGGGGAGCAGGGGCGGGGAGTGGCGGTGCCGGCCGGGGCGGGGCCGTACGCGCCGGGGGCTCCTTATCGGCCGCCGAATCCGGACACCAACCCGTATCTGCGGGTGCCGGCCGAGTCGTTGAGGGAGCCGCCCGAGGATTCCCGGCCGCCTGTTCCGTCGGCTGCGGGCGCTGACGACGGTGGGGGGCCGGACGATGTCTACGGTGCGCCGACCGTGATCGGGCCCGTTGCGCCGCCGGGGCGTGGTCCGCGGCGCGGTTCGCGTGACCGGCGTGACGAGGCGTCTGCGGGCGGGGAACGGCCGCCGCTGTGGCCGGACGAGGGGCCGCCTCCGCCGCCACCGCCGCCGCCGGCTCCGCGCAGGCCGGGGGGTGGTCGGTGACGGGTGAACGCCGCCCGGCGATACGGCTCGCGTACGGGGTTTCACTTACGGCGCTTGCCGGTGCCGCTGCGACCACCTGTGCCGCCCTGGGGGTACCTCCCAGGCCCTTAAGGCACTGGGGGAGGCACGACTGCCCGCCGCCTCCGGCTCCGCGCAGGCCGGCGGGCGGTCGCTCACGGATGAACGCCGCCCGGCGATACGGCTCGCGTACGGGGTTTCACTAACGGCGCTTGCCGGTGCCGCTGCGCCCACCCGTGCCGCCCCAGCGGCACGACTGCCCGCAGCTACGGCGGGTGGGCGTAGGGGTGGGGGGTGGCCTCGGCGGCACGACTGCCCGCAGCTGCGGCAGGTGATCGCAGCTGTGGGGGGCGTCCGGGTAGTGGACCTGGGGGGCGGGGGGTGGGGTGTGGTGGATACGGTGGGAGGCACCATGAGCGCATCGCAGACCTCCGACGTTCCCACTCTCCTGGTCAAGATCTTCGGAAAGGACCGGCCTGGCATCACGGCCGGCCTCTTCGACACCCTCGCCGCCTACGCGGTCGACGTGGTCGACATCGAGCAGGTTGTCACCCGTGGCCGTATCGTGCTGTGCGCGCTGGTGAGCGAGCCGGCCAAGGGGCTTGAAGGAGATCTGCGGGCGACCGTCCACAGCTGGGCGGAGTCCATGAGGATGCAGGCGGAGATCATCTCGGGCAGGGGCGACAACCGTCCGCGCGGACTCGGCCGTTCCCTGGTCACCGTGCTGGGCCACCCCCTCACCTCGGAGGCGACCGCGTCGATCGCCGCGCGGATAACCAAGGCCGGCGGCAACATCGACCGTATCTTCCGGCTCGCCAAGTACCCGGTGACGGCGGTGGAGTTCGCGGTGTCCGGCGTGGAGACGGAGCCGCTGCGGACCGCGCTGGTGACCGACGCGGCGCGGCTCGGGGTCGACATCGCCGTGGTCGGGGCCGGGCTGTACCGGCGGGCGCAGCGCCTGGTCGTCATGGACGTGGACTCCACACTGATCCAGGACGAGGTGATCGAGCTCTTCGCGGCGCACGCCGGGTGCGAGGACAAGGTCGCCGAGGTGACGGCGGCCGCGATGCGCGGGGAGCTGGACTTCGAGCAGTCGCTGCACGCGCGCGTGGCGCTGCTGGAAGGACTGGACGCCTCCGTGGTGGACAAGGTGCGCAGCGAGGTGCGGCTGACGCCCGGCGCGCGCACCCTGATCCGTACGCTGAAGCGCCTCGGCTACCAAGTGGGTGTGGTCTCGGGCGGCTTCACCCAGGTCACGGACGATCTCAAGGAGCGGCTGGGGCTGGACTTCGCCCAGGCGAACACGCTGGAGATCGTCGACGGGAAGCTGACCGGCCGGGTGACCGGCGAGATCGTGGACCGGGCGGGCAAGGCACGGCTGCTGCGCCGGTTCGCGGCCGAGGCGGGGGTGCCGCTGTCGCAGACGGTGGCGATCGGTGACGGTGCGAACGACCTGGACATGCTGAACGCCGCGGGGCTCGGTGTCGCCTTCAACGCCAAGCCGGTGGTGCGGGAGGCCGCCCACACGGCGGTGAACTTCCCCTTCCTCGACACGGTCCTCTACCTGCTGGGGGTCACGCGCGAAGAGGTCGAGGCGGCGGACACGCTCGACGTGGGCTGAGCCGCGGGGCCGGATCCGTCACCCTGCCCCGCGGCCGGGTGTCACTCGGTCGGCGCCCAGTAGTCGACCAGGGTGCAGACGCCGGGCTCCAGGGACTTCCAGGAGCCGGTGAAGGACAGCACGGCGAACGCGGCGGCCGGGAAGCCGCGGCGGCTCATGCGCTCGCGGGCGTCGCCCTCGGCCGTGCCTGCCAGGATGTCAGCGAGCCCCTGGATGCCCGGGTTGTGGCCGATCAGGAGGACGTTCTGCGCGTCGTCGGGGGTTTCGTTGAGCAGGGCGATCAGCTCGCCGGGCGAGGCCTCGTAGATCCGCTCCTCGTAGACGGTTTTCGGCCGCTGCGGCAACTCGTGGACCGCGAGTTTCCAGGTCTCGCGGGTGCGGACCGAGGTGGAGCACAGGGCCAGATCGAAGGCGATGCCGGTATCGGCGAGCTTGCGTCCGGCGACCGCGGCATCCGTTCGGCCCCGCTCGGCGAGCGGGCGCTCATGATCGGACACCGGGGGCCAGTCGGCTTTCGCATGCCGGAAAAGGACAATCCTGCGGGGTTCTGCGACGCTCATGCACCCCAGCTTCGCACGAAACAGGCCACGAGGCGCAGGGAGTTGACCAGCGCTTCCGGGGGTGTTCAGCGGCTTATGAGCTCCCGCGCGCGCTCGAGAAGATGCGCGATCGCGGGCTCACCGGCAGCGGCGTGGGCCTCGGCGGGGTTGAGGATCACGGTCAGCAGCGCGACGAAGGCCAGCGTGGGCAGGGCCAGGGCCCACCACGGCAGCCGCGTGTCGACGCAGCTCCGGGGGGCCGGGTCGGGCCGGGTGTGCGTGCGCGCCGGCATGGGGGCCTCCGCTCCTCGTACGGTCCGTGCCCGCGATGCGCGGCCACATCTCGAAGCTACGGACCGTCCGGGCGCCAACCCATCCGGTGACCCACCCACTTGACCCTGAGCCTGGCCCCCTAGGGGATGGGGGTGCCGGCACCACCACGGGCGCCGGGGGGTGGGCGACGTCAGGGTGCGAGGACGGTGGCGACCACGCCGATGACGATGAAGATGGCGAAGAACGCGCCGAGGACGAGCAGCATCTTCTTCTGGCCGTTCTGGGGGTTCGGGTCGAGGACTGGCATGGGGCAAGTTTCGCACCCTTGTCGCCTGCGGCAGGCTTCGGGGGCTCTCGGCGGGGCCGTGGGGTGCCCTGGTGGGCAGTCGGGCGATGCCGGCGTGCAGATGTTTCGCCCCCGCCGCACCTTCCCGTCCCGTCCCCCGGGCTCTGCCCCCGGACCCCCGTTCGCGCAGTTCCCCGCGCCCCTGGGGGGTCAGGGGGCCGTTGCTTCCTCTTCCACCGTGCGGTCGCGGCCGGCCAGGATGCCCGCGAGCGTCTGGGGGATCATCAGGCACGCCATCAAGGCGATCGGCAGGTCCCAGCCGCCGCTGTGCTGGTAGAGGACGCCCACCAGGAGTGGGCCCGGGATGGAGATCAGGTAGCCGGTGCTCTGCGCGAAGGCCGACAGCTGGGCCACGCCCGCGCTGGTCCTGGCCCGCATCCCGACCATGGTGAGCGCCAGCGGGAAGGCGCAGTTGGCGACGCCCAGCAGGAGGGCCCAGGCCCAGGCGCCGGCGGCCGGTGCGAAGTACAGGCCCGCGTATCCGGCGAGGCCGCTCAGGCCCAGGGCCAGCACGATCGGGCCCTGGTGGGGCAGCCGGGTGGCGAGGCGGGGTATGACGAAGGCCAGCGGTACGCCCATCACCATGGTGACGGCGAGGAGCAGCCCGGCCGTGCCCGCGGGGACGCCCGCGTCGCGGAAGATCTGCGGCATCCAGCCCATGGTGATGTAGGCGGCGGTGGCCTGGAGGCCGAAGAAGAGGGCCAGAGCCCACGCGGTACCGCTGCGGGTGATGCGCAGCGGGGGCGCGGGGGCGTCCCCGTCCCGCGCGGGTGTGCGCTCGGCGGACGCCCCCGCCCCGCCCCGTTCCCGTACGAACGGGATCCACGGCAGTACGGCGGCGGCCGCCAGGGCCGCCCACAGGGCGAGGCCGGACTGCCAGTTCCCGCCCAGCGCGCCGGTCAGCGGCACGGTCACCGCCGCCGCCGAGGCGGTACCCAGGGCGAGGGCCATGGAGTACAGGCCGGTCATGGAGCCGACCCGGTCGGGGAACCAGCGCTTGACGATGACCGGCATCAGGACGTTGCTGACGGCGATGCCCATCAGCGCGAGAGCGGTGGTGGCCAGGAAGGCCGCCGTACCGCCGGTGTACGGACGTATCAGCAGGCCGGCGCCGATGGCGATCATGCCCGCGCACACCACGGCTCCGGCCCCGAAGCGGCGGGCCAGCCGGGGCGCGGTGACGCCGAAGACGGCGAAGCACAGCGCGGGCACGGAGGTGAGCAGTCCGGCGACGCTGCCGCTCATGCCGAGTCCGTCGCGGACCTCCTCGAGCAGCGCGCCCAGGCTGGTGATGGCGGGGCGGAGGTTCAGTGCGGCCAGCACGATGCCGACGACGATCAGCCGCGTCCGCCACCCCCGCCCGGCGCCGTCCCCGGGGGTCTTCCGCGACGGCGGCGCGGCCGGCGCGCGTACGGTCGTGGACGTGAGCGTCCGGGTTTCCTCGCTAGCCATGAGGTCCATCATAGAATCATGGGATGATTGGTTGTCGATGTCGATGCCGAGGTCGCCATGCGGTGCCCCCGTCGTGCGAAGGTGTGTCATGCCGCTGAGCCATCCGCGTCGTTCCGCGCTGTCCGAGCAGGTCATCGCCGCTCTGCGGGCGCAGATCACCTCGGGCGAGTGGCCGGTCGGCGCGCGCATCCCGACCGAGCCGGAGCTGGTCGAGCAGCTGGGTGTGGCCCGGAACACGGTCCGCGAGGCCGTGCGCGCGCTGGCGCACAACGGGCTGCTGGACATCCGCCAGGGTTCGGGCACGTACGTCGTGGCGACGAGCGAGCTGGCGGGCGTGATGCACCGGCGCTTCGCCGGCGCCGACCCCCGGCATATCGCGGAGCTGCGTTCCACCCTGGAGTCGGCCGCGGCACGGCTGGCCGCCGAGCGCCGTACGGAGAAGGACCTCAAGCAGCTCGACACCCGGCTGCTGCGCCGCGAGGAGGCCTGGGAGTCGGGTGAGGCGGAGGCGTTCGTCGCGGCGGACGCGACGTTCCACCTCGCCGTGGTGGCCGCCTCGCACAACGACGTGATGACCGCGATGTACGCGGACCTGAGCGAGGTGCTGCGGGACTGGCTGCGCGAGGACGTGGGCGAGGACATGTCCCCGGAGACGCACATGGACCACGGGCGGCTGGTGGACGCGATCCGCGCGGGCGACGCGGCGACGGCGGCCGAGGAGGCCGCCTCCTATCCGTTCGTGTGCCGTCCTGGACGCCTCGGCCCGTCCTCCGGCGGCTGACCGACGCCGGGGCCGCCCCTCTCCGCGGTGACATGCCGAAGGGCCCGCTCCCCTGCGGGACGCGGGCCCTCGTGAGGCGTCCGTCAGGCGCCGATGGCGTGCAGACCGCCGTCCACGTGGATGATCTCGCCCGTGGTCTTCGGGAACCAGTCGCTCAGCAGGGCGACGATGCCGCGGCCGGCCGGCTCGGGGTCCTTCAGGTCCCACTCCAGCGGGGAACGGGTGTCCCACACGGAGGCCAGCTGGCCGAAGCCCGGGATGGACTTGGCGGCCATGGAGCCGAGCGGGCCCGCGGAGATGAGGTTGCAGCGGATGTTCTGCTTGCCCAGGTCACGCGCGATGTAGCGGCTGGTGGCCTCCAGGGCGGCCTTGGCCGGGCCCATCCAGTCGTACTGCGGCCAGGCGAACTGCGCGTCGAAGGTGAGGCCGACGACCGAGCCGCCGTTCTGCATCAGCGGCAGACAGGCCATGGTCAGCGACTTCAGGGAGTACGCCGAGACGTGCATGGCCGTGGCCACCGACTCGAACGGCGTGTTGAGGAAGTTGCCGCCGAGGGCGTCCTGCGGGGCGAAGCCGATGGAGTGCACGACGCCGTCGAGACCGCCGAGCTCCTCGCCGACCACGTCGGCCAGTCGGCCCAGGTGCTCGTCGTTGGTGACGTCGAGCTCGATGACCTTGGTGGGCCGCGGGAGCTTCTTGGCGATGCGCTCGGTCAGGGTCGGCCGCGGGAACGCGGTCAGGATGATCTCGGCGCCCTGCTCCTGGGCCAGCTTGGCGGCGTGGAAGGCGATGGAGGACTCCATCAGCACTCCGGAGATCAGGACGCGCTTGCCCTCGAGAATTCCGCTCATGGTGTTCAGTGACCCATTCCCAGTCCGCCGTCAACGGGAATGACGGCTCCAGTGATGTACGAGGCGTCGTCCGAGGCAAGGAACCGCACGGCCGCGGCGACCTCCTCGGGCTTCGCGTACCGGCCCAGCGGCACCTGGGACACGATGCCCGTCCGCTGCTCCTCGGTGAGCACCTTGGTCATGTCGGTGTCGACGAAGCCGGGCGCGACGACGTTGAAGGTGATGTTGCGCGAGCCCAGCTCACGGGCCAGGGAACGCGCGAAGCCGATGAGGCCGGCCTTGGAGGCGGCGTAGTTCGCCTGCCCCGCGGAGCCGAGCAGCCCGACGACCGACGAGATCAGCACGACACGGCCCTTCTTGGCGCGCAGCATGCCGCGGTTGGCCCGCTTGACGACCCGGTAGGTGCCGGTGAGGTTGGTGTCGACGACCGAGGTGAAGTCCTCCTCGGACATGCGCATCAGGAGCTGGTCCCTGGTGATGCCGGCGTTGGCCACGAGCACCTCGACGGTGCCGTGCGCCTCCTCGATCTCCTTGTAGGCCTGCTCCACCTGCTCGGGGTCGGTGATGTCGCACCTGACGGCGAGGCAGCCCAGTTCGGCGAGGGCGGCCGGCGGCTCCCCCGAGCGGTATGTGATGGCGACCTTGTCGCCGGCGTCGGCGAACGCGCGGGCGATGGCGAGGCCGATGCCCCGGTTGCCTCCGGTGACGAGAACCGAGCGGCTCAACGGATCACCCTTTCGATAGCGGTCTGGTCCACCCGCCCGGACACCTGGATGACAGGCGGCTTCACCGAAACCTATCGGTCCCGGTACGGCCCGGGACATTCGGGCACCCACAGTGGCTCCCGCGGCCTCCTGTCGGGTTCCTACAGTTCGTGGCCCCGGTCAGTCCGCCATACCCGGTGCGTGAGCCAACAGCCCTTCGGCGCGAGCGGTCTCGAGCATCCTGCGGTCGTAGGTCACCACGGCGGTGAGGTCGTCCCTCAGGGAGAGGGCACTCGCCACATGAACCGCGTCCAGCGTCCTCAGACGTCCGACCAGCAGAGCCGCCGCGTCACGGACCTCACGGGTGAGGAGGATCTCCGTGATCCGGGCGTCCAGATCCTCCATGGCCTTCGGGAAGTGCCCCATGAGGTCCAGCGTCCGTACGGTCTCCACGAAGCCGAGCGTGCTGGTGGCGAGCGGCTCCGTGGCCCGTTCCTGGAGGAATGCGTCCAGCGCGCCCCAGTGGCTGCGCCGGGTCATCCAGGTGACCAGCGCGGACGTGTCCATGTAAATCAACGGTCGCCCTCTTCGCGCTCGGCCAGTAGGAGCGCCACGGGGTCGACGTGTTCCGGCACCTCGTAGTGCGGCATGCTGTGACGCTCGGCGGCGGTGACCGGCTTCAGCTTGATCTTCCCCTGCGCCACCAGGTGCGCATACCGCTCCATGGGGCTGCCGGCTGGTGACAGTATCGCGATCACGTTGCCGTGCCGGGTGACCTCGATCGCCTCGCCCATCTCGACGCGGGCGAAGACCGCGCTGGGGTTGTACGAGAACTCGCGGACGGAAATGGTGCTCATACCGCGCTCACCTCACAGCAGGCAGATTGTGCGTACACATCCCCGAGGGTACCTACATCTGGCCCGTAGCGGCCGCTTTCACGGAGTGCCGCCGCCACGCGCGGTGTCGACCGACTCGGCCAGGGCTTCGATGTCCGCGGCCAGGTTTCGCCAGGGCCGCGAGAGGTCGACGATGTGCCGCCAGATTCCAGGGAGAAGTTGCGGTCCTGCGGCTCGGGCCTGCCCCCGATGCGCAGGCGCAGGGCCTCGCCGACGGCGGGAGACCATGCCGTCCTGGGGTGCTTCCTCCCGCAGGACGGTCGCTGCGGTGTGCAGGGCCTGGGCGACGACGGTCGTCATGCTGGGCGCGACGTCCCTTCTTCGCAGGGTGCGCGGGTGAAGGCCGCGGCCGGGCTCACTCCAGGCCGACTGGGGTGACCGGGGTGTCGTCGGGCCGTTCGTCTGGACGAGCAGGAGGTCACCGACCGTGGCGTCACGCCCGAGGCCGAGGCGGGAGACCGGGACCGCGCCGGGGGCCTGTGCGGTGCCGACCGGCTGGAGACGTAGCTCGCTCTCCAGGTGATCGTCAACTACGGCTGAACCGGACGCTGGCCGCCCGCGACGCCGACCGCGCACTCGGCCCACACAGTCTTGCCCGGCCCCCTCCGTCCGGCCACGCCCCAGCAGTCGGCGACGGCTTCCACCAGGAGCAGGCCCCTCCCGCCGTCGGTGTCCGCGGACGGCTGGCCCGCCGGCTCGGGAATCTCCGGGCGCCCCGGGTGGGTATCGGACATCTCTACGCGGACGAGGCCCGCGGACCTGTCGTACGTAAGCCGCAACTCGAAGTCCCGTCCCGGGACGTGGCCGTGGAGGACCGCGTTGGAAGCGAGTTCGGCCACGACGAGGGTGACGGTGTCGGAGGCCGGGCTGCCGTAGGGCAGGCCCCACAGGTCGAGGCGGTGCGTGGCGAGTCTGCGGGCGAGTCGCGCGCCGCGGCGGGTCGCGGAGAACCGCTGGGCGAACACACTTACGGTTACGGCCTCTTGGGCCCGTGGTGCTGGCATGCGGCCAGCGTTCCGGGCCGCTCCCGGCCCTCAACAGGGACGACACCCATACACGCGCGACTGTATCGGTGCACACTCTGGACTGGGTGGGTAACTCCCCGTGACTCCTTGCGGGTCGCGCGGGGTTGAGCGAGGCGTGGAGACGCGGACACGGGAGGCACGCGGCGATGAGGGCGGACCACGGCGGAGGCGGGAACGGCGGCGCGATCGCGAACGGCACGGAGGCGGAACTCTCCGACAGTCTGAAGACCTTCTGCGCGGTCCTCAAGGCCCTGCGCGAGGAATCCGGCCTGACACAGGAGGAGTTCGCGGTGCGGGTACGGTACTCGGCCGCGTACGTCGCCAAGATCGAGCAGGGGAAGCGGTTCCCGCCGGCGGACCTGCCCGCGCGGGCGGAGGAGGCCTTGGGGTCGGCCGCGGTCAAGGTCCTGACTGCGGCGGCGAAGAGTCTCACGCGGAGGGCGGTGTTGGCTTCCTGGTTTCGACAGTGGGCGGAGATTGAGGAAGATGCGGTCTCTCTGTATGCCTACGAGTGCCGAGCGATTCCAGGGTTGCTGCAACCTGAGGCTTACATCCGGGCCATCTTCGACCGGCGACTACCACCGGCGTCCGAGGAACAGATCGAACGTGAGGTCGCGTCTCGGCTGGAACGGCAGCAGCTCATCTCCGCCAATCAGAACACCGCGTTCAGCTTCGTCATCGAACAGAGCGTCGTAGCCCGGCGCATGGGAGGACGCGATGTCACCAGGCAAGTCATCGATCGCCTGCTTGAGATGGGCACGCGACGCAATGTCGAGATTCAGATCATGTCCACTGTCCAAGAGGACCACTGCGGCATTGACGGTCAGATGTACCTCGCGGAGACAACCGCTCATCAGTGGCTCGGTTACACCGAAGGCCAGCGGTCGAGCAGCCTGATCTCCGCACCCAAGGATGTAAGTGTCCTGCTCCAGCGCTATGGCAAGCTGCGTTCCCAAGCCCTGGACTGTCGGGCTACCGTGACGCTGCTGGAACAGATGCGAGGAGCGCTATGACTACCGCCTACGAGCTGAGCTGGTTCAAGAGCAGCTACAGCGGCAGCGAGAACGACAACTGCGTCGAGGTCGCCGTGCGCCCCGAGGCCGTCCACATCCGCGACTCCAAGGACAAGCGCGTCCGTCCTCTCGTTGTCGCGCCGGGGGCTTGGGCAGCGTTCGCGACACTCGCGGCCGACGCCTCTCTGGACGGCGAGGTCGCGTAGCACGTGACGCCGGCGGGCGGGTACGGAAGTTGCTCGGGAAGCGCAGGCCGCGAGGGGCGTCGATCAGCTCCCGCCGTTCGTGGGGCGGGTGAGGACTGAGCCGCACTTCTTCTTCACCGCGTGGGTGCTGGCCGGGGGGGTGTCTGCGCAGCCCGGCGCTAGCGGGGTGCCGTCGCGCCCACCCGTGCCGCCCCAGCGGCACGACTGCCCGCGGATCGCGGCGGCGAGCGGCGGGCGGCTGCGGGCCCACCGCGCGGTAGTAATCGCCGCCCTCCTTCCTTCCGCCGGATCCCTTTTCCGGAGGATCTCGAGTGGCGTGACATGGTTCACTGCCTCCGATGGTCACCGCAGGCAGGCCCCGGAGGGATGCACCCGTGCCCCATGAAGTCGATCAGTCGTTCCTGGCGCTGCCACTGCGCGCCCTCGCCGACGCCGCGCTCGCTCGCGCGCGGTCGCTGGGGGCGGAGCACGCGGACTTCCGCCTGGAGCGGGTGCGCAGTGCCTCCTGGCGGCTGAGGGACGCCAAGCCCTCCGGGTCGTCGGACACCACCGACCTGGGCTACGCGGTGCGCGTGGTGCACGGCGGGACCTGGGGATTCGCGTCCGGGGTGGATCTGACCCCGGACGCCGCCGCCGGGGTCGCCTCGCGGGCCGTGGCGATGGCGAAGCTGTCCGCGCAGGTGATCCGGGCGGCCGGGTCGGACGAGCGGGTGGAGCTGGCCCCCGAGCCGGTGCACTCCGAGAAGACCTGGGTGTCGTCGTACGAGATCGATCCGTTCACCGTGCCCGACGGGGAGAAGACCGGGCTGCTGGCCGAGTGGAGCATCCGGCTGCTGGCCGCGAGCGGGGTGGACCATGTCGACGCCTCGCTGCTCACGGTGCACGAGAACAAGTTCTATGCCGACACGGCCGGGACCGTGACGACGCAGCAGCGGGTGCGGCTGCACCCCGTGCTCACGGCGGTGTCCGTCGACGACTCCAGCGGCGAGTTCGACTCCATGCGCACGATCGCGCCGCCCGTCGGCCGTGGCTGGGAGTATCTGCGGGGCACCGGCTGGGACTGGGACGAGGAGCTGGAGCGGATCCCGGAGTTGCTCGCAGAGAAGATGCGGGCACCGAGCGTCGAGCCGGGGCTCTACGACCTCGTGGTGGACCCGTCCAACCTGTGGCTGACCATTCACGAGTCCGTGGGGCACGCCACCGAGCTGGACCGCGCGCTCGGCTACGAGGCGGCGTACGCCGGTACCTCGTTCGCCACCTTCGATCTGCTGGGCAAGCTGAAGTACGGCTCCGAGCTGATGAACATCACCGGCGACCGCACCGCCGAGCACGGACTGGCCACCATCGGCTACGACGACGAGGGCGTCGAGGCGCAGTCCTGGGACCTGGTGAAGGACGGCACGCTGGTCGGTTACCAGCTGGACCGGCGGATCGCGAAGCTGACCGGCTTCGAGCGGTCCAACGGGTGCGCGTTCGCGGACTCCCCCAGTCATGTGCCGGTGCAGCGCATGGCCAATGTGTCGCTGCGTCCGGATCCGGCGGGGATGTCGACGGAGGACCTGATCGGGGGTGTGGACCGGGGCATCTACGTCGTAGGTGACCGGTCGTGGTCGATCGACATGCAGCGGTACAACTTCCAGTTCACCGGCCAGCGCTTCTACCGGATCGAGAACGGGCGGCTGGCAGGGCAGCTGCGGGACGTCGCGTACCAGGCCACGACCACCGACTTCTGGGGTTCCATGGCGGCGGTCGGCGGCCCGGGGACCTATGTCCTGGGCGGCGCGTTCAACTGCGGCAAGGCCCAGCCGGGACAGGTCGCGGCGGTCTCGCACGGCTGCCCGTCCGCCCTCTTCAAGGGAGTCAACATTCTGAACACCACGCAGGAGGCCGGGCGATGAGCGCACGCACCAACAAGCCGCACGAGATCGTCGAGCGCGCTCTCGAACTGTCCCGGGCGGACGGCTGTGTGGTGATCGCCGACGAGGAGTCGACCGCCAATCTGCGCTGGGCGGGCAACGCGCTGACTACGAACGGTGTGACGCGCGGGCGCACGCTCACGGTGATCGCCATGGTGGACGGTGCCGAGGGCACGGCGTCCGGGGTGGTGTCCCGGTCCGCGGTGACCGTGGACGAGCTGGAGCCGCTGGTGCGGGCCGCCGAGGACGCCGCGCGCGCCGCGGGCCCCGCCGAGGACGCGCAGCCGCTGGTCACGGGCGTGGACCCGTCCCCCGAGTTCACCGAGGCACCCGTGGAGACCTCCTCCGCGGTGTTCGCCGACTTCGCCCCGGCACTGGGCGAGGCGTTCGCACGCGCGCGGGCCGGCGGCCGGGAGCTGTACGGGTTCGCGAACCACGAGCTGGTCTCCACCTACCTCGGCACATCGGCGGGGCTGCGGCTGCGGCACGACCAGCCGAACGGAACGCTGGAGCTGAACGCCAAGTCGCCGGACCGTACGCGGTCGGCGTGGGCGGGGCGTGCCACGCGGGACTTCAAGGACGTCGACCCAGCGGCGCTCGACGCCGAGCTGGCCGTACGGCTGGGGTGGGCGCAGCGGCGGCTCGAGCTGCCCGCGGGCCGGTACGAGACGCTGCTGCCGCCGACCGCGGTGTCGGATCTGCTGATCTACCAGCTGTGGTCGGCCTCGGGGCGGGACGCGGCCGAGGGGCGCACGGTGTTCTCCAAGCCGGGCGGTGAGACCCGGGTCGGCGAGAAGCTGGCCGAGCTGCCGCTGACCCTGCGGAGCGATCCGCACGAGCCGGGTCTGGAGTCGGCGCCGTTCGTGATCGCCCACTCCTCGGACGGCGACCAGTCGGTGTTCGACAACGGGCTGCCGCTGTCGGCCACGGAGTGGATCCGCGAGGGTGAGCTGAACCGGCTGACGACCAGCAGGCACAGCGCGGGCCTGACCGGGCTGCCGGTGGCGCCCGCGATCGACAACCTGATCCTGGACGGCGGCGGCGACCGCTCCCTGGAGGACATGGTCGCGGCCACGGAGCGCGGACTGCTGCTGACCTGCCTCTGGTACATCCGGGAGGTCGACCCGGCGACGCTGCTGCTCACGGGCCTGACCCGGGACGGTGTCTATCTCGTCGAGAACGGCGAGGTGACCGGCGAGGTGAACAACTTCCGGTTCAACGAGTCGCCGGTGGGCCTGCTGGGCCGGGCGACGGAGGCGGGCCGTACGGAGAAGACGCTGCCCAGGGAGTGGGGCGACTGGTTCACCAGGGCGGCGATGCCGGCGCTGCGCGTCCCCGATTTCAATATGAGCTCTGTCAGCCAGGGCGTATAACCTCGTAGGCGTTGGCAAACGGCCGTCACCCGACCGGCCGACGATCATCGAGGAGACACGAGAACCGTGACGGACATCGTCGACGAGCTGAAGTGGCGCGGGCTGTTCGCCCAGTCCACTGACGAGGACGCTTTGCGCAAGGCGCTCGCGGACGGTCCCGTCACGTTCTATTGCGGCTTCGACCCGACCGCGCCATCGCTGCACGTGGGGCATCTGGTGCAGGTGCTCACCGTGCGCCGGCTCCAGCAGGCCGGGCACCGGCCGCTGGCGCTGGTCGGCGGGGCCACGGGGCAGATCGGCGACCCGCGCCCGACGGCCGAGCGCACGCTGAACTCGCCGGAGACGGTCGCGGGCTGGGTGGAGCGGCTGCGCGGCCAGATCGAGCCGTTCCTGTCCTTCGAGGGCGAGAACGCGGCCGTCATGGTGAACAACCTCGACTGGACCGCGAACCTGTCCGCGATCGAGTTCCTGCGGGACATCGGCAAGCATTTCCGCGTCAACAAGATGCTGACCAAGGACTCGGTCGCCCGGCGTCTGGAGTCCTCCGAGGGCATCAGCTACACGGAGTTCAGCTACCAGCTGCTCCAGGCGATGGACTTCCTGCAGCTGTACCGGCGCTACGGCTGCACGCTGCAGCAGGGCGGCAGCGACCAGTGGGGCAACCTCACGGCCGGTCTCGACCTGCTGCACCGGCTGGAGCCGGACGCGTCCGTCCACGCCTTCGCGACGCCGCTGATGACGAAGGCGGACGGCACCAAGTTCGGCAAGACGGAGGGCGGGGCCGTCTGGCTGGACCCGGAGATGACGACGCCGTACGCGTTCTACCAGTTCTGGCTGAACGTGGACGACCGGGACATCTCGGGTTACATGCGGATTCTCTCCTTCAAGTCCCGCGAGGAGCTGGAGGAGCTGGAGCGGCAGACCGAGGAGCGGCCGCAGGCCCGGGCCGCGCAGCGCGCGCTGGCGGAGGAGCTGACGACGCTGGTGCACGGCGCCGACCAGACGGCCGCCGTGATCGCCGCGTCCAAGGCGCTCTTCGGCCAGGGCGAACTCAGCGAGCTGGACGACCGGACGCTGGCGGCGGCGCTCTCCGAGGTGCCGCACGTCCGGGTGGCCGAGCTCGGCCCGGTCGTCGATCTGTTCGCCGAGGTCGGTCTGGTTGCGAGCAAGTCGGCCGCGCGGCGCACGGTGAAGGAGGGCGGCGCCTACGTGAACAACGTGAAGGTCACCGCCGAGGACGCCGTGCCGGCGAAGGAGGACCTGCTGCACGGGCGCTGGCTGGTGCTGCGCCGGGGCAAGAAGAACCTGGCCGCGGTGGAGGTCACGGGCGGCTGAGCGAGGGCTGGTTCAGGGGCGGTTTCCGGCGGGCGCCGGAGGCCGCCCTTCGTCGGCGGCGGGCCGGGGGATCAGGTCCGCTGCCGTTCGTACTTTCTGCGCTGCCTCGCGTTGTACAGCATTTCCGCGAACAGGACGATGACGATGGCGGCGCCCAGCTGGAAGATGTGCCGGCCCCAGTCGATGCCGCGCGTCTCCTCGATGCCGAAGCCCCGCGCTATGGCGTTGCCGATGACGGCACCGATCATGCCGCAGATGGTGGCCAGCCACAGCGGGAGGTGCTGCTTGCCGGGGATCACCGCCTTGGCGAGAAGACCGAGCACGAAACCCACGATGATCGCCCACAGCCAGCCCATGGATGCCTCCTAGTACGGCTTCACTCGAGCCTTGCGACCAGTGTCGGACGAGAAGCGGTACGCCGCATGTCGGCCGGCACGTACGTGCGACGGCGCAGGCGGTGCGGCCGGGAGGAGGGGCGACCCGGGCTCGTGGCCCGGGTGGGGGCGGCGTACCGTGGACGTGTCCGGGCCCGAGTTCCCCGACCGGGTCGCGGGGGCGGTCAGGGCGGGAACGGTCCTCTGCGGGCGGAGGGTGGAATGTGATGCGGAAGCAGCGTGGCGGCGGCAGCGTCCAGGTGTTCCGGATCACCGGAGCCCGGACGGGCCTCCAGGAAGATGTGCGCGGGCGGCAGCGCCGGTATGTGATCTCGATGGTCATCCGTACGATCTCGGTCATCCTCGCGGCGACCCTGTGGAACGTGGAACGGCATGTGGCGATCGTCGCGCTGGTGCTCGGAGCGGTCCTGCCGTACATCGCGGTGGTGATCGCCAACGCCGGGCGCGAGAACGCGCCGTCGCTGCCGTCGACCTTTGTGACGACGCCGATGAAGCCGACGATCGGACCGGGGCGGACGAATGACGGTTCCGCGGAACCCGATGCGGAAGATGCGGCGTCGGAGCGCGTGCCGGGCGCACGAACGGAGCGGCCCGAGCGGTCGTGAAGATCGGGGCGTGAGGGGAAACGACGCCGAGCGGAAGGCATTTCCCCGCCAAGCTCAAGAAAACCTCAGATCAATCATGTGCTTCCGGTGCCGGGGCCGGGGTGACCCGTGACATACTGCGTACGCGCTCCGCATCCCCCGTCGGAGCGACGGACCGACGCCGGGCAGCTCCCCCCGTGGCTGCTCGGCGTCGCCTTTTCCCACCGGGTTAGGGTCGGTGTGTGATGCTCCCCGATCCTGAGACGCCGATCTGTTCCGCCAAGGGCTGCCGTGCCGCAGCGGTCCATGTACTGGCGTGGAACAACCCCAAGATCCACACTCCCGAGCGCCGCAAGACCTGGCTCGCCTGCGAGGAGCACCGGGAGCATCTGTCGCAGTTCCTGGGGGTGCGCGGCTTCCTGAAGGAGGTTGTTCCCCTGGAGGAGTGGGAAGCGCGAGGCGTCTGAACGGCCTGGCCGCCGATCTAGCCGCCGATCGCGGACATCGGGCGGTCCGGCTGGACGAAGCCGGGGTCGTCCAGGCCCGCGCCCGCCTTCTTGCCCCACATGGCGAGTTTCCAGATGCGGGCGATCTCCTCGTCGGGGGCGTCGGAGCGCAGGGCCGCGCGCAGGTCCGTCTCCTCGGTGGCGAACAGACATGTGCGGACCTGGCCGTCGGCGGTGAGGCGGGTGCGGTCGCACGCGGCGCAGAACGGGCGGGTGACGGAGGCGATCACCCCGACCCGGTGCGGGCCGCCGTCCACCAGCCAGCGCTCGGCCGGTGCGGAGCCGCGCGCCTCGCCGCCTTCGGGGGTCAGCTCGAAGCGGGTGCGCAGGGAGGTCAGGATGTCCCCGGCGGTGATCATGCCGTCCCGCTTCCAGCCGTGCTGGGCGTCGAGGGGCATCTGTTCGATGAAGCGCAGCTCGTAGTCGTGCTCCACGGCCCAGGCCAGGAGGTCGGGGGCCTCGTCGTCGTTGAGCCCCGGCATCAGGACCGAGTTGACCTTGACGGGGGTCAGGCCGGCCTCGCGGGCCGCGTGGAGGCCGTCGATGACGTCCCGGTGGCGGTCGCGGCGGGTGAGCGTCTTGAAGACGTCGGGACGGAGGGTGTCCAGGGAGACGTTGACCCGGTCCAGGCCCGCCGACTTCAGGGCGGCCGCGGTGCGCCGCAGGCCGATGCCGTTGGTGGTGAGGGACATCTGCGGGCGGGGCTCCAGGGCGGCGACCCGCTCGACGATGCCGACCAGGCCGGGGCGGAGCAGGGGCTCGCCGCCGGTGAAGCGGACCTCCTCGATACCGAGGGAGGTGACGGCGACGCCGATGAGGCGGACGATCTCGTCGTCGGTCAGCAGGTCGGGCTTGGCCAGCCACTGCAGCCCCTCCTCGGGCATGCAGTAGGTGCAGCGCAGATTGCACCGGTCGGTCAGCGAGACCCTCAGGTCGGTGGCCACTCGGCCGTAGGTGTCGATGAGCACGTGGGCCCCCTCCCTCGACGCGAATCAGTCCTGTCTCGTACCAGTGAGCCTACGTGACGCCACCGACAACCCACATCGACCCGATGTCACGAGATGCCAACGGCCGCGTCGTAGGGACCTACAAGGTCCGTACGACGCGGCCGTCCGGGGCGGGTGGATCAGTGGGCGCCGGTGCCGGTCAGGGACCGGACCTCCAGCTCCGCGTACTTCTTGGCGTCCGGCTCCTCCTTGGACAGGACGGTGCCGAGCCAGCCCATCAGGAAGCCGAACGGGATGGAGATGACGCCCGGGTTCTTCAGCGGGAACCAGGCGAAGTCGACGTCCGGGAACATCGCCTTGGGGTCACCGGAGACCACGGGCGAGAAGAGCACCAGGCCGACGGCGACGATGAGGCCGCCGTAGATCGACCACAGGGCGCCCTGGGTGGTGAACCGTTTCCAGAACAGGCTGTAGAGGATGGTCGGCAGGTTGGCGGACGCGGCGACCGCGAAGGCCAGCGCGACCAGACCGGCCACGTTGAGGTCGCGGGCGAGGGCGCCGAGCGCGATGGAGACGACGCCGATGAGGACGGTCGCCCAGCGGGCCGCCTTCATCTCCTCCTTCTCAGTGGCCTGCCCCTTGCGGATGACGTTGGCGTAGATGTCGTGCGCGAAGGAGGACGACGAGGCCAGCGTGAGTCCGGCGACCACGGCGAGGATCGTCGCGAAGGCGACCGCCGAGATGGTGGCGAGCAGGATCGCGCCCCACGCCGAGTCGACGCCGCCCAGGTGCAGGGCCAGCAGCGGCGCGGCCGTGTTCCCGGACGGGTTGGACGCGATGATCTCGTCCTGTGAGATCAGTGCGGCGGCGCCGAAGCCGAGGGCGATGGTCATGAGGTAGAAGCCGCCGATGATGCCGATGGCCCAGTTCACGGACTTACGGGCGGCCTTGGCGTTGGGCACCGTGTAGAAGCGGATCAGGATGTGCGGCAGACCGGCGGTGCCGAGCACCAGGGCGATGCCGAGAGAGATGAAGTCCAGCTTGGTGGTGCCGTCGGCGCCGTACTGGAGGCCGGGCTCGAGGAAGGCGTCGCCCTTGCCGCTGTTCTCGGCGGCGCTGCCCAGCAGATCGGAGATGTTGAAGTTGAACTTCAGCAGCACCAGGAACGTAATGAGGATCGTGCCGCCGATGAGCAGCACGGCCTTGACCATCTGGACCCAGGTGGTGCCCTTCATGCCGCCGATGGAGACGTACACGATCATCAGGACACCGACGAGCGCGACGATGAGGATCTTGCCGGCGTCGGAGGTGATGCCGAGCAGCAGCGAGACGAGGACGCCCGCACCCGCCATCTGGGCCAGCAGGTAGAAGATCGACACGACGATGGTGGAGGTGCCTGCGGCGGTGCGCACCGGGCGCTGGCGCATGCGGTAGGCGAGGACGTCGCCCATCGTGTAGCGGCCGGAGTTCCGCAGCGGCTCGGCGACCAGGAGGAGGGCGACGAGCCAGGCGACCAGGAAGCCGATGGAGTACAGGAAGCCGTCGTAGCCGAAGAGGGCGATGGCGCCCGCGATACCGAGGAAGGACGCGGCCGACATGTAGTCGCCGGAGACCGCGAGTCCGTTCTGGAAGGCGCTGAACTGGCGTCCGCCGGCGTAGAAGTCCGCGGCGTCCTTGGTCTGCCGGCCCGCCCAGACGGTGATGCCGAGGGTGGCGAGGACGAACAGGGCGAACAAGGTGATGATCAGGGCCCGGTGTTCGCTCGCCTCGTTGGCGGCGAGGGTGACATGGGTGATCGACGGGCTCATGCGCCGCCCTCCATACGGGTCTTGATGGCCTCGGCCTTGGGGTCGAGCTTGGCGGCGGCGTGCCGGGAGTACCACCACGCGATGAGGAACGTGGTGGCGAACTGCAGGACGCCGAAGACGAAGGCGACGTTGATGTTGCCGAACAGCTTGGCGCCCATGAAGCCGCCCGCGTAGTTGGAGAGCAGGACGTACAGCAGGTACCAGATGATGAAGGCGATGGTCAGCGGGAAGGCGAACGAGCGGTGGGAACGGCGCAGTTCACCGAACTCAGCGCTCTCCTGCACCTCGGTGAACTCCTCGGGCGTGGGGAGTTTGTGTTGTTCTGTCGAGGGGGGCGGTGCTTCGGCGGCCACGGAGTCTCCTCGCGTTGCTGTGGTTCGGGCGGGGACGAAAGGCGAGTCTGCTCGCCCTTCCTGCCCAAGGGCACGGCGCCACGCGAAGACCGGTTCAACTGCCGGCGTTTCTTTTCCGCAGCCGTTTTCCGAAGACGTTTCCGGCAAATGATTGCTGGCCAGCGAGCGCGCGGGATAGCTTCACCCTGCACTACCCGTCATGTACCTGCCCGAGCACCACCCTGGGTCTCGGGCCGGTTTCGTTTCCGGATGATGTGGAGACCCCATGGCTCATCTGCGTTCCAGACGCCGGCTCGCCCTCGCCGTGCCCGTCGTGCTGTCCCTGACCGCCTCGCTCGGCTTCCTGCCGACGGCGGCGTCGGCGGCCCCGCAGACGGTGTCGGAGGAGCAGGCGACGGACGCGCCCGCCCTGGCGTACGTCGTCAACACCAAGGCGGACGGCCGCACGATCGCCTCCGTCAAGCGGGCGATCGCCGCGGCCGACGGGACCGTCGTGGTCTCGTACGACAGGATCGGCGTCATCGTCGTCCACTCGGCCAACCCCGGTTTCGCCGAGGAGATCCGCGGGGCGCGGGGCGTGCAGTCGGCCGGCGCCACCCGCACCGCGCCGCTGACCCGCGCCGGGACGACGGACGAGGGCGCCGCCGACTATGTGACGGCCGCCGAGGCCGCGCGGACGAAGGCCGCCTCCGCGGACGTTCCCGGCAGCGAGCCGCTCGAGGCCGACCAGTGGGACCTGCGGGCGATAGGCGCCGACAAGGCCGCGAAGATCAACCCGGGCAGCAGCAAGGTGACCGTCGCCGTGATCGACACCGGCGTCGACGACACCCACCCCGACCTCGCCCCGAACTTCTCCGCCGCCCAGTCGGCCAACTGCGTCGGCGGCAAGGCGGACACCAGCGAGGGCGCCTGGCGGCCCTACACGGACGACGACTACCACGGCACCCATGTGGCCGGTGAGATCGCCGCGGCCCGCAACGGCATCGGCGTCGCCGGTGTCGCGCCCGGCGTCAAGGTGGCCGGCATCAAGGTCAGCGACCCGGACAACGGTCTCTTCTACCCGGAGAACGTCGTCTGCGCGTTCGTGTTCGCCGCCGACCACGGCGTGGAGATCACGAACAACAGCTACTACGTGGACCCGTGGCTGTACAACTGCATGGACGACCCCGACCAGCGGGCGATCGTCGACGCGGTCAACCGGGCCCAGCTGTACGCGCAGCGCAAGGGCACCCTGCATCTGGCCTCGGCCGGCAACTCCAACCACGACCTGGCCTCCGACGCGATCGTCGACGACTCCAGCCCCAACGACACCACGCCGGTGACGCGCACCATCGACCCCAGCGAATGCTTCGACGTGCCGACCCAGCTGCCGGGCATCGTCACGGTCAGCGCCACGGGTGTGCACAACCTCAAGTCGTACTACTCCACGTACGGCAAGGGCGTTGTGGACATCGCGGCGCCGGGCGGCGACCGCCGCTACCAGTTGCCGGACACCCCGTCCAAGGACGGCCGCATCCTTTCCACCATGCCGAACGGCGAGTACGCCTTCCTGCAGGGCACCTCGATGGCCTCGCCGCACGCGGCCGGTGTCGCCGCGCTGCTGAAGTCCAAGCACCCGTGGGCCTCCCCCGCGATGCTGCAGGGGCTCCTGAAGGCACAGGCGAACAATCCGGGCTGCCCCGAGTCGTACGACCAGGACGGCGACGGGACGCAGGACGCGACGTGCGAGGGCGGCGACCGGGTCAACGGTTTCTACGGCTTCGGCATCGTCGACGCGCTGCGCGCCGTCAAGTGAGCGCGCGCTCCCACGGTTCCCGCCCTTTGCTCCGCAACAGTGAACGAACTGGAGACTTCATGACAGCGCCTCACCCGCGCCATCGCCGCGCGCTGGTCGTCCCGGCCGGGATGGCCATGGCGACCGCGCTCGCGTTCCTGCCGAACACCGCGGCCACCGCCGCCCCGGCCGACGGGCGTCCGGCCGCGGCCACCGCGGACGCCGGCTCGCTCAGCTATGTGGTCAACGTCCGCGGCGGGCACGGGGCGCCGGCGCATGTGAAGCAGGCGATCGCCAAGGCCGGCGGCACGATCGTGACGTCGTACGACAGGATCGGCGTCATCGTCGTCCACTCCTCGAACGCCGACTTCGCGAAGACCGTCCGCAAGGTGCCCGGTGTGGAGTCGGCGGGTGCCACCCGCAACGCTCCGCTGCCGTCGGCGGCCACCACGGACATGGGAGCCCCGAAGGTGCTCAGCGCCTCCGAGGCCGCCGAGGCGCAGGCGGAGGCCGTCGAGGGGCAGGACCCGCTGCAGGGCCTGCAGTGGGACCTGCCCGCCATCAAGGCGGACCAGGCGCACGAGAAGTCGCTGGGCAGTGCGAAGGTCACCGTCGCCGTCATCGACACCGGTGTGGACGACACCCACCCGGACCTCGCGCCCAACTTCGACCGGGACGCGTCGGTCAACTGTGTGTCGGGCAAGCCGGACACGAGCGACGGCGCCTGGCGGCCGGGCGCGGGCGAGAGCCCGCACGGCACACATGTCGCCGGTGAGATCGCCGCCGCGAAGAACGGCGTCGGCATGACCGGTGTCGCTCCCGGGGTGAAGGTCTCGGGCATCAAGGTGTCCAACCCGGACGGGTACTTCTACACCGAGGCCGTGGTGTGCGGCTTCATGTGGGCGGCCGAGCACGGGGTCGACGTCACCAACAACAGCTATTACACCGACCCCTGGTACTTCAACTGCAAGGACGACCCGGACCAGAAGGCGCTCCTCGAGGCGGTCACCCGGGCCACGCGGTACGCGGAGCGCAAGGGCGCGGTCAACGTGGCCGCGGCCGGCAACGAGAACTACGACCTCGCGGCCGACGAGATCACCGACCCGGTGTCCCCGAACGACGGCACCCCGTCGGACCGGGTGATCGACCCCACCGAGTGCCTCGACATGCCGACCCAGCTGCCGGGTGTGGTGACGGTCGCGGCGACCGGCGCAAAGGGGCTGAAGTCGTCCTTCTCCAACTACGGACGGGGCGTTGTCGACATCGCCGCGCCCGGCGGCGACTCCACGGCCTACCAGAGGCCCGCCCCGCCCGCCACCAGCGGTCTGATCCTGGGCACGCTGCCCGGCGGCAAGTGGGGCTACATGGCGGGTACGTCGATGGCGTCCCCCCATGTCGCGGGCGTGGCCGCGCTGATCAAGTCGACGCACCCCTACGCCCCGCCGGCGATGGTGAAGGCGCTGCTGTACGCGGAGGCCGACGCCACCGCGTGCACGGACCCGTACGACATCAACGGCGACGGCAAGGTCGACGCGGTGTGCGAGGGCCCGAAGAACCGCAACGGCTTCTACGGCTGGGGCACCGCCGACGCGCTGGACGCGGTGACGCGGTAGTTCTGCGGGAGTACGGAGAGCGGAGGGCCGGGCGGATGCGCCCGGCCCTTCCGCTGTCCGGTGCGCCCGGCCGATCCCACTGTATTGATCGAGTCAATACTGCATAGTGTCAGTCATGAGCGACATGACATCCGTCTGGTCCGCCCTGGGCGGCGATCCCGCCCTTCTGCGCCGTGTGTCGGCCGTCGAACGACCCGGTGTGCTGCGGGCCCGGCTGCCGGTGCGGGAGGCGGCGCGTGCCTGTGTGGGCGCCTGCGCGCTGGCCGCCGCCGAGCTCGGGGCACGGCGCGCGGGCGGGGAGGTGCCGGCGGTGCGGGTGGACGACGGGGCGGTGGCGGCGGCGTTCACCGGCGAGCGGCATCTGCGGGTCGACGGGCGGGCGCCGGAGACCTTCGCCCCGCTGTCGCGGTTCTGGCGCACGGCCGACGGGTGGGTGCGCACGCACGCCAACTATCCCCACCACCGGGCCCGGTTGCTGACCGCGCTCGGCGTGGCGGAGGACCCGGCCGCGGTGGCGGCGGCGCTCGCGGAACGCTCCGCGCGGGAGGTGGAGGAGACGGTGTTCACGGCGGGAGGCCTCGCCGTCGCCGTGCGTACGCCCGAGGAGTGGGTTGCGCACGGCCAGGGCGCGGCGCTGCGGGCCCGTCCCCTGGTGGAGCGCGCGCGCCTGGACCGGTCCCCCGCGCGGGCGTTCACCCCGCTGGGCCGGGATCCGCTGTTGCCGGCCGCGGGGCTGCGGGTGCTGGACCTGACCCGGGTCATCGCGGGACCGGTCGCCACCCGCACGCTCGCCCTGCTCGGCGCGGACGTCCTGCGCCTGGACTCCCCCGGGCTGCCCGAACTTCCCGACCAGCACGCCGACACCGGCTTCGGGAAGCGGTCGGCGCTGCTGGACCTCGGCGCGGACCGGGACACCTTCGAGGAGCTGCTCGCGGCGGCGGACGTGGTGGTCACCGGATACCGTCCGGGCGCCCTGGACCGCTTCGGGCTGACCGCGCGGGAGCTGGCCGGGCGGCGCCCGGGGGTGGTGGTGGCCGAACTGTCGGCGTGGGGAGGGGACGGACCCTGGGGCGGCCGGCGCGGCTTCGACAGTCTGGTGCAGGCGGCCACGGGCATCGCCGCGGCCGAAGGGACCCGGGGGCAGCCGGGTGCGCTGCCGGCGCAGGCGCTCGACCACGGCACGGGGTACCTGCTGGCGGCCGGTGTGCTGCGGGCGCTCACCGAGCAGACGGAGGAGGGCGGGAGCAGGCTCGTACGGGTGGCACTGGCGCGGACGGCGGGGTGGCTGCTGGAGGCGGCGGACCGCGCGGGCGCCGTGGACGGACCGGATGCCGGTGAGGTGGCCCCGGAGGCCTGGCTGACCGAGACGGACGGCCCGCTGGGCAGGCTGCGTCATGCCCGGCCGGCGGTGACGTTCGACGGCGGCCCGCGTGACTGGGCGCGACCGCCGGGCAGTTGGGGAGCGGATCCGGCGCGATGGCGGTGACGCCGTGACGCGGTGACGCGCGCGGAGACAACCGGAAGGGCAAAGTTCACATTCCGCCCGTCACTTGCCCAGAAGTGTGTGATCTTGTGAAGATCCTGGGGTGACGCTGACCAAACCCAGGGCCGGGAGGACCGGTACGCACAGGGGCTTCAGGCGCCCGGGCGCCGGGCGGGCCACTGCCGTACTCGTACTGGTGGCGCTGGGCGCGCTGATACCGCTCCTCGGCCCGTCCCCGGCGCTGCACGGCACCGGGGAGGCCGACGCGCCCGGCACCGGCGGCATAGCCCTGCTGCGCACGGTGCTGTTCGCGGCGCTGTCCATACCCGTCGGCGAACTCTTCGTGCGACGGCTGGCCCGCTCCGTGCCCGGCGCTCCGGACACGCTGCCCCACGGCTGGTCCACGGCCGCGAACATCGCCGGTTTCGTGGCCGCCCTCGGACTCGCCTCCGTCGTGGCCACCGGCAACCTGGTGCCCGGCAGCCTGGCCGACATCGACGTCGGCGGCCTCTACGACTCCCGGGACGGCAAACTCGCCCTGCTGGAGGTCAACGGCTTCCTCGCGGCGGCCCTGTGCGCCGCGTCCGGACGCCCCGGCACGCAGGTGTGGCCCCTGGCCGCGATCGTCGTCGCGGAGGCACTGCGCGCCCACCCGACCACCGAGTACAGCCCGATGATCGGCTCCGGGCTGACGGTGATTCACCTGACCTGCGCGTCGCTCTGGGTGGGCGGACTGGTGTACGTACTGCGCACGCTGACGGTGTTGCAGAACGCGCAGGCGGGCGCCGCCCTGCTGGGCCGCTACGCGCGTGTGGCGGCCGGGCTGCTCGCCGCCATCACCGCGACCGGCGTGTGCAGTTCGCTGCGCCGGATGCCGTCGGAGACGATCCTGGAGCAGCTGACGGACACGGCGTACGGACGTGTGCTGCTCGCCAAGGTGATCCTCATGGTGGGCGTCGCCGCGTTCGCGCTGTGGGCCCGGATCCGGCTGGCCCGCGCGGCCGACCCGCTGAGCGCGAACTCACCCGCGCGGGCGGAGGTGTACCTGCTCGCCCTCGTGGTCGCGGTGTCGGGACTGCTGACGGCGCTGCCGGTGCCGATCCGCTGGTGACCGGGTGCCGATGAGCGGACCCCGCACCCTTCCGGACATGTCCGATATCCGAACGGGCGGCCCGTGCGGGGCACCTGACGGACAGCAGTGTCAGTCGGGGCCCGTATCCTCATGAACCATGCTCGAAGACCTCACCGCAACCGCCTCCTCCCCCACCGCGTGGCCGGCCGCGTATCCCCAGGGATACGCGGTCGTTGACGTGGAGACCACGGGGCTGGCCCGGGACGACCGCATCATCTCCGCGGCCGTCTACCGGCTGGACGCGCGCGGCGAGGTCGAGGACCACTGGTACACGGTGGTCAACCCGGAGCGGGACCCGGGCCCGGTGTGGATCCACGGTCTGACGAGCGACGTACTCGAAGGGGCGCCTCTCTTCGGGGACATCGCCGCGGAGTTCGCGACCCGGCTGGAGGGCCGGGTGCTGGTGGCGCACAACGCGGTCTTCGACTGGCAGATGATCGCCCGGGAGTACGCCCGCGCGCGCGGCGAGGCGCCGGTGAAGCAGCGGCTGTGCACCATCGCCCTCTCCAAGGAGCTGAAGCTTCCGCTGCCCAACCACAAGCTGGAGTCGCTCGCCGCGCACTTCGGTGTCGTACAGCGGCGGGCGCACCACGCGCTGGACGACGCACGCGTGCTGGCGGAGGCGTTCCGGCCCAGCCTGCTGGCCGCGGCCGCGGGGGGCGTACGGCTGCCGCTGCACGAGTGCCGGCCGCTGACCGAGTGGACGGACCGGCCCCGCATCGGGCAGCAGGCGGGTCCCGGGGGCTACCGGCCGGCCAGTTGGCGCCCCTCCCGCAAACGGCCCGCGTGCCCCTATCCCAACCCCGGGCGCTACGAGCCGGGCAAGCGCCTCAAGCAGGGGATGCGGGTGGCGTTCTCCGGGGACACCTCTATCGAGCGGGACCTGCTGGAGGACCGCGCGACCGAGGCGGGCCTGCATGTGGCCTCCAGTCTGTCCCGGCTGACGAGCCTGCTCGTCACCAACGATCCGGACTCGGGCACGTCCAAGGTGGTCAAGGCCCGGCAGTACGGCACCCCGGTCGTCGACGAGGCGGCGTTCGGCCAGCTGCTCGGGGACGTGGAGCCGGCGGACCGTACGGACGGGTGATTGGCGGGCGACTCGCCCGCCGCCCGCTCGCCCCCGCCGGGCCGACGGCTCACGCTGTGGCGCATGGCGACATGCGAAGTTTGCGGCAACAGTTACGGAATGACCTTCGAGGTGCACGCGCAGGGCGCGGCGCATGTCTTCGACTGCTTCTCCTGTGCGATCCACCGCATGGCCCCGGTCTGCGAGCGCTGCGGGGTGCAGATCCTCAACCAGGGCGTGGAGGCGGAGGGCCACTGGTACTGCGGCGCCCACTGCGCCCGCGCGGCGGGAAAGGAAGGGATCGTCGACCGGGTGTGAAGGGACGTACCCGCCTGAATGCACCCCGCGGCCGGGTTGTACCGTCGTGGGGTGTACCGCTTCCTGTTGTCCCGCCAATGGGTGATCATCACACTGGTCGCCCTCCTTCTCATCCCCACGATGATCTGGCTGGGCACCTGGCAGATGGACCGCCACGGGGAGCGCTCCGCGCGGAACCAGCTGGTCGCCGACGCACTGGCCGCCGATCCGGTGCCCGTGCAGCAGCTCGCCGCGCCGGGGGACGCCGTGACCCGCGCGGAGCGGTACCGCACCGTGACCGCCCAGGGGCGCTTCGACACGGATGACGAGGTCGTCGTGCGCCGCCGCACCAACGCCGCCGACAAGGTCGGCTTCCATGTCCTCACCCCCTTCGTGCTCGACGACGGCAGGGTGCTGCTCGTCAACCGGGGCTGGGTCCCCGCGGACGGGGCGAGCCCGACCGCATTCCCCGAGGTCCCCGCGCCGCCGCGCGGCGAGATCACCATCAAGGGCCGGCTCATGCCCGACGAGACGACCGAGGCGAGCGGCATCAAGAACCTCGAGGGCCTGCCCGACCGGCAGATCATGCTGATCAACAGCGACCAGGAGGCGGAGCGCCTCGGCGCCCGGGTGCTCGGCGGCTATGTGGCGCAGACGGCGCCCCAGCCGGAGAGCGGCACCCCGGAACCGCTCGGGGACCCGGGCAAGGAGAACGCGGCCCTGAACCTCGCGTACGCCGTACAGTGGTGGCTGTTCGCGGCGGCCGTGCCGGCCGGCTGGGTCGTCCTGGCCCGCAGGGAGGCCCGGGAGCGCGCGGCGGACGGGACAGCGGACGCCGAGGAGACGGAGCCGGCGGCGGTGTAGCCGGTCCCGGAGACACGATTAGTGGCCGGGAACGACCGGTGCGTGCGGTGACCTGCGCCGCCCTCCCGGTGCACGGCGTTCTGTGCGAGAGTGGCGCACCGGTCGGGTGGGGTGACGTCACGTTCCGGACGGGTGTCCCTCCGGTTTCTGTCATCCGGACGGCCCGTCCGCGCAACTCTCCCCCGAGGGCACAGCACACCAAGGACGGTGATTCATGGCCGGCACAGCCATGACCGCGACGTTCCTCGCCGTGATCGGCGGGGCGTCGCTGCTCGCCGTCACCGCGCGGCGGCTCCGCCCGAGCGACCGGCTGCCCTCGCTGGAGGGCTGGGCGCTCGCCGACCGGAGCCTCGGCGCCGGCTGGACCTGGCTGCTGCTCGGCGGGACGATCTACACGGCGTACACCTTCACCGCCGTACCGGGCCTGGCGTACGGCAACGGCGCGCCCGCGTTCTTCGCCGTGCCGTACACGGTGATCGTCTGCCCGCTCGCGTTCGTCCTGCTCAGCCGGCTGTGGAGCGTGGCGCGGCGGCACGGCTACATCACCGCCGCCGACTTCGTGCGCGGCCGGTACGGATCGCCCCCGCTGGCCCTGGTGGTGGCGCTGACCGGCATCCTGGCGACGATGCCGTACCTGGCGCTCCAGCTGCTAGGCATCCGCGCGGTGCTCACCGCGGGCGGGCTGTATCCGCGCGGAGCCACCGGTGACCTGGTGATGGTGGCCGTGTTCGCGGGGCTTGCCGTCGCCACCTACCGGCACGGGCTGCGGGCACCCACCGTGATCTCCGCCCTCAAGGCGGTGGCGGTGTTCGTCTCGCTGACCGCCGTCTGCTGGCTGGTCCTGCGGCGCTTCGGCGGTTTCGGCGCCGTCTTCGACGGGGCGGCGCGCGCCCTCGGCGGCACGGACGCGGCGCACTCCCCGCTGCTGCTGTCGCCGCAGCAGCAGCCCGCCTACGCCACGCTCGCGCTCGGCTCCGCGCTCGCCCTGCTGATGTACCCGCATGTGCTCACCGCCGGATTCGCCGCCGACGGCGGCCGCACCCTGCGCAAGGTGTCGGCAGGGCTGCCCGCCTGGACCGCGCTGCTCGCACTGTTCGGCTTCCTCGGCATCGCGGCCCTGGCGGCTGGTGTGCGGGCGCCCGAGGGCAGCGCCGAGGCGGCCGTGCCGATGCTGGTCGACCGGCTGATGCCGGGCCCGCTGGCCGGACTGGTGTTCGGCGCGATCGTCGTGGGGGCGCTGGTGCCGGCGGCGGTGATGTCGATCGCCGCGGCGACCAGCTTCGTACGGAACGTGTATGTCGAGTACGTCCATCCGACGGCCACGCCGAAACGGCAGGTGCGGGTCGCCAAGGCGGTGTCGTTGACCGCGAAGCTCGGTGCCGTCGCGTTCGTGTTCGGACTGCGCGACCAGGACGCGATCAACCTGCAGCTGCTCGGCGGGGTGTGGATCCTGCAGATCTTCCCGGCGGTGGCGGTCGGGCTGTACACGCGGTGGCTGCATCCGCGGGCGCTGCTGGCCGGATGGGCCGTGGGCATGGCCTCCGGGACATATCTGGTGGTGCGGGAGGGGTTCTCCTCGATCGTGCCGCTCGACACCGGCGCCGGCCCCCTGGAGATCTACGCCGGTGTCGCCGCCCTGCTGCTAAATCTGACCGTCGCGGTCGCCGGCACCGCGGCCCTCGCCCGGCTCGGCGTCGCGCGCGGCGCCGACGCCACCGACCTGCCGTCCCGCCTGTTGGCCGGGCGACGTCCGCAGACGGGAGCGAACAACACGTGAGACGCAGACAGCAATCCCGCACCACTCTGTCCCCGGCCCCGGCCCCGGCTCCGCCGTCTCCTCCTCCGGCAGCGGTCCCGGCCGGGCCGCTGGGTCCCGCCGTCGGCGACCCGGCCGATCTGGAGCGGGAGGCCGGCGTCGCCCGCCTCTTCGAGCTGCACTACTCCTCGATGCTGCGGCTCGCCGTGCTGCTCGGCGCCGACGACCCGGAGAACGTGGTGGCCGAGGCGTACTACCAGATCTACCGCAAGTGGCGGCGGTTGAAGGACGTGGCCGCGGCGGAGGCGTATCTGCGGTCCACCGTCTGCAATCTGACCCGGATGCGGATACGCCACCTCCAGGTCGCCCGCCGGCACGAGGAGCGCCCGCCGGCCCCGGCCGACGAGACCGTGGCCTCCGCCGAGAACACCGCGCTGCTCCACGACGATCAGCGGGTGCTGATCGACGCGCTCCAGCACCTTCCGGCGCGGCAGCGCGAGGCGCTGGTGCTGCGGCACTGGCTGGGGCTGAAGGAGAGCGAGATAGCGGCCGCGATGGGAATCTCCCGTGGTTCCGTCAAGACACACACCTCGCGCGGCATCGCCGCGCTGACCCAGGCGATGGAGGCCCGGCGATGACGCATCGAGAGGCGACTCCGTCGCGTGGCACCCGTCCGGACCGCACGGACCACGACCGGGCCGAGCCGCCCCGCCCGCCGGGCACGGCGCGCACCGAACGGGAACTGCGCGACGCCCTGCAGGCGCTGGCCGGCGGGGTGCTGCCCGACCCGGACGCCTACCGCACGGCGCGCGGCGAGTGGCTGCGCCGGGAACGCCGGCGGCGGCTCGTCCTCACCGTGCTCGTCGCGGTCGTCTTCACGCTGGCCACACTGATCGGCCTGTGGGTGCTCAACCAGGCACCCTCCGACCCCGGTGTGATCTTCAACGGCCACGGTGCCGCGGCGGCCGACGGTCCGTCACTCCCCCGGCTTCGCCCCTGATTGCGGCCCCCGATGGCCGGGAACCCGCACCCCGTGCACCGTATCGAGGACTACGCGCTCATCGGCGACGAACAGACCGCTGCCCTGGTGGGCGCGGACGGCTCGGTCGACTGGCTCTGCCTCCCCCGCTTCGACTCGGCGGCCTGCTTCGCCCGGCTGCTCGGGGACGAGAGCAACGGACACTGGCGGATCGCGCCGGTCGGCGCGGACCGGTACACCCGCCGGTCCTATCGCGAGGACACCCTGGTCCTGGACACCGAGTGGACGACCCCGCAAGGAACGGTGCTGGTCACCGACCTGATGCCGCAACGGCACCGCGCCCCCGACCTGGTGCGGATCGTGCAGGGCGTACGGGGTGAGGTGACCGTGCGCAGCACCCTCCGGCTGCGTTTCGACTACGGCTCGGTCGTGCCGTGGGTGCGCAGGGCCGACGGGCACCGGGTGGCGGTGGCCGGACCCGACTCGGCGTGGCTGCGCAGCGTGCCGGAGGTGCCGACGTGGGGCGAGGACATGGGCACGTTCTCGGAGTTCACGGTGAAGGAGGGCGAGCGGGTCGCCTTTGTGCTCACCTGGCACCCCTCCCACGAGCCGAGGCCCCCGCTGGTCGACCCGTACGCGTCGCTGCGGCACAGCGTCAAGGACTGGCAGAGCTGGGCGGCGCACTGCCGTTACGACGGCCCGCACCGGGACATGGTGGTCCGCTCGCTGATCACCCTCAAGGCGCTCACGTACCGCCCCACGGGCGGCATCGTCGCCGCGCCCACCACCTCCCTGCCGGAGGAGCCGGGCGGCGTCCGCAACTGGGACTACCGCTTCTGCTGGCTGCGCGACTCCACGCTGACCCTGAAGGCGCTGCTGGCCGCCGGGTACCAGAGCGAGGCGGAGGCCTGGCGCAACTGGCTGCTCCGCGCGGTCGCGGGCGATCCGGCGGACCTGCAGATCATGTACGGGCTCGCGGGTGAGCGACGGCTGCCGGAGTTCGAACTGCCGTGGCTCTCCGGCTTCGGCGGCGCCCGGCCGGTGCGGGTCGGCAACGACGCCGTGAACCAGCTCCAGCTCGACGTGTATGGGGAGGTCGTGGACTCGCTGACGCTGGCCCGCCGTTCGGGGCTGTCCCCGCAGCCGGACGTGTGGGCGCTGCAGGCGGTGCTGCTGGACTTCCTGCGCACGGCGTGGCGGCAGCCGGACGAAGGGCTGTGGGAGGTCCGGAGCGGTCGGCGCCATTTCGTGCACTCCAAGGTGATGGTGTGGGTGGCCGCCGACCGCGCGGTGCGCGCCATGGAGGAGTTCGCGGATCTCGAGGGTGACCTGGACGGCTGGCGGGAGCTGCGGGACGAGGTGCACCGGGAGGTGTGCGACAAGGGGTTCGACCCCGAGCGGAACACCTTCACGCAGTCCTACGGTTCCCGGGAACTCGACGCGGCGCTGCTGCGGATTCCCCGGGTGGGCTTCCTGCCGCCCGACGACCCCCGAGTGCTCGGCACCATCGAGGCGGTCCGTGCCGAGCTGGGACAGGACGGGTTCGTACGCCGCTACACCCCGGACGCCACGGCCGTCGACGGGCTGCCCGGCCAGGAGGGCACCTTCCTGGTGTGCTCCTTCTGGCTGGCGGACGCCCTGCACATGTCCGGCCGGAGGAAGGAGGCCCGGGAGCTGTTCGAACGGCTGCTGGGGCTGGCCAACGACGTGGGGCTGCTGGCGGAGGAGTACGACCCGGTGGGCGACCGGCTGCTGGGCAACTTCCCGCAGGCGTTCAGCCACATCGGCCTGGTGAACACCGCCCTCGCCCTGTTCGGGGAAGAGGGGGCAGGATAGGGCCATGGATCTTGGACTGAAGGACCGGGTGTACGTCGTCACCGGGGCGACCCGCGGCCTGGGCAACGCCGCCGCGCGGGAGCTCGTCGCCGACGGTGCGAAGGTGGTCGTCACGGGGCGGGAGGAGAAGTCCGTCGCGGAGGCGGCGTCCGCGCTGGGGCCGGACGCGGTCGGGGTGGCCGCCGACAACGCCGACCCGGGGGCGCCGGCGCGGCTGATCGCGACCGCGCGGGAGCGGTTCGGGCGCTTCGACGGCGTCCTCGTCAGTGTGGGCGGGCCGCCGCCGGGGTTCGTCGCCGACATCACCGACGAGCAGTGGCGGTCGGCGTTCGAGTCGGTGTTCCTGGGTGCGGTGCGGATGGCCCGGGCGGCGGCGGAGGAGCTGGGCGAGGGGGGTGTCATCGGCTTCGTGCTGTCGGGGTCGGTGCACGAGCCGATTCCCGGGCTGACGATCTCGAACGGGCTGCGGCCCGGGCTGGCGGGGTTCGCGAAGTCGCTGGCGGACGAGTTGGGGCCGCGGGGCATCCGGGTGGTGGGCCTGCTGCCGGGCCGGATCGACACGGACCGGGTGCGCGAGCTGGACTCACGCTCCGCGGACCCGGAGGCCACCCGCCAGGCTGCCGAGTCACGAATCCCGCTGCGCCGCTACGGCACCCCGCAGGAGTTCGGCCGAACAGCAGCATTCCTCCTCTCACCGGCGGCTTCCTACCTGTCGGGCGTAATGCTCCCAGTGGACGGCGGCTACCGCCACGGCTTCTGACGCCGGCGTCCTCGCGGGCAGTCGTGCCTCCCCCAGTGCCTTAAGGGCCTGGGAGGTACCCCCAGGGCGATGGGGGTCCCCCCGCCCGAGCGAAGCCGAGAGTGGGGGAGGGTGGGCGCGACGGCACCCCGCCGGCGCCGGGCTGCGCAACCACCCCCGCCCCTCGCGATCCGCGGGCAGTCGTGCCTCCCCCAGTGCCTTAAGGGCCTGGGAGGTACCCCCAGGGCGATGGGGGTCCCCCGCCCGAGCGAAGCCGAGAGTGGGGGAGGGTGGGCGCGACGGCACCCCGCCGGCGCCGGGCTGCGCAACCACCCCCGCCCCACACCCACGCCGGGCACCCGGTAATGCGCGGGCTACGCCACTCGCTCCGGGCGGTGTTTCACCGCGTGCAGGCGGGCCTCCGCCGGGAGGGTGGTCAGGCGCGAAGAGTCGCGGGCGTGGGCAAGGGCGCCCGTGGTGAGGACATGCAGCGCGGTGCCCGGCTCCACGTCGGGTTCCAGGGTGAGACGCACCCGCGCCGCCGGACTACCACGCCGCCCGGTCAGCACAACACGCGCCCGCGCAACCCCCTCCTGACGGCTCACCTCCTCAGCGAGCACATGTTCCAGCGCCCGCCCCCGCAGCACCGCCCCCTCCCCATCCCCCGTATCGACCAGAATCTCGCCCAACCGCCGCCGACGCAGCACCGCCACCACCCACCACAGACACAGCAGAACCAGCACGGCAAGCGCCGCAATCACCACCGGCCACCACCAGCCCTCGTCCCGCCACCGGGTCCGCTCGGCGTCGGAGAGCAGCACGTCATCCCGTCCGTCATGCAGCCACCAGGACGGCGCAGGCGCCCCGAGCCCGATCGCGAGCACGGACCCCCCGAGGGCGATCAACACCAGCCCCACGATCGCGAGCAACACACGGTTGACAGTCCCCAGCACCGCTATCGCCCCTTTCGGCCGGGCCGCCGCACCTGCAACGACAGCGCGGGCGGCCGGGCCAGCCCCAGCCGCCCGACGGCTTCGTCGAGCACCGCGGTCACGTCCGCCCGTACATCGTCCAGTTCACGAAAGTGCGACACTGCGCGGACATCAGCACGGGTGCGCTTCACCCTGACCCGCGCGGACTGCACGCCGGGCACCTCCATGACCCGGTCCCGCAACACCGTCTCGGCGGCGGCGCGGTGCAGTCCCGCGCGGACGTCTGGATGGGTGCGGCGCATCGGGAGCAGGGCACGCAGGCCGGGCGTCACCGCGAGCACGAGCAGCCAGAGTCCGAGCGCGGCGGCGACACCGGCGCCGGTCAGCACCCAGACGTCGTCCAGGGGCCGCTGGGCCAGTTGCCCGGCGAGCTCACGGCGCCAGCTCATCCCGGCCCGGCCAGCCCGCACCGCGACGATGTCGTACAGGAACATCCCCGCGATCACCAGGAGGACCAGCGCGACGATGCCCGCGGGGACCCGGCGAGCGGACCAGAAACGCCGGTTCCCTTCATCGCTCCCGCCGGCCACGTCCCCCGCGCCGTCGGCGGACGGCGGGTGCTTTTCCAGAACCGTGCCGTGGGGTTCGCTCATGGCGTCCTCCCGTGTTCCGCGCCGGGCGCGGCCGTCAGATGCAGCCGTTCCACATAAACAACAACCTCCGGCACGGCCATGTCCGCCAGGTCGCGCACCCGGTCGACCACTCGGCGCCGTACCTGTGCGCACCGGCCCCCGATGTCGCCGGGGTAGTCGAGTTCGATGTGCACGCGGACGCGGGCGGCGTCGTGGCGTACGACCACGTTCGCGTGCGGCGGTGCGGCCCCCGGGGGCAGGTCGCCGATCGCCTCCCGGGCCGCCTGCGAGGCGATCTTCGCGACCACCCGGTCGGCGATCCTGGTCTCCCCGCGCTCGCCGGGCGCGACGGCGGCCGGGCTCCCGCCGAGTTCGGCGGTCCCCGTGCTCACGGTCGTCACCGCCGCCGTTCGTCACGGGACCGGAAGAAGTCGCCGAGTTCCAGGTCCCCCTCGAGGAACCGGCCGACGACGAACCCGACGGCGCCCAGGGCCGCCACCAGCAGGAAGGCCCCGAAGCCGCCGAAGTATCCGGCGAAGCCCAGCGCCATGCCGGCGATCATGCCGACCACGGCCATGTTCATGGTGCGCTCCTCCGCTCACCGAGCCTCACTGGAGGCGGCTTTCCGGTTCCTCGTCCTCCTCGTCGGGCAGCTTCACGTCGCTCACCGCGATGTTGACCTCGACCACCTCGAGGCCGGTCATCCGCTCGACCGCCGCGATGACGTTCTCCCGCACGGCCCTGGCGACATCGGCGATGGACACGCCGTAGTCGACGACGATCTCCAGGTCGAGCGCGGTCTGCACCTCGCCGACCTCGGCCTTCACCCCGCGCGTCACGGACCTGGAGCCGCCGGGCACACGGTCGCGTACGGCTCCGAACGTCCGCGACAGCCCGCTGCCCATGGCGTGGACGCCGAGCACGTCCCGGGCGGCCAGTCCGGCGATCTTCTCCACGACGCCATCGGCGACGGTGGTACGGCCGCGCGTGGCGGGGTCACCGCCGCCACGCCGGGTTCCCTGGCCCTTGCGCTGGGTGGATTCGGCGAGGTTCTTCTCGGAGTCGGGGGCTCGTACCGAGCCTCCCTCGGTCATGTCGGTCATCGCCGTACGTCCCTTCGGTCGTCCTCCTTTGACAACCGTATGCACGGTTGCCCGGCATCGCGCCAGGAATGGGGCAGGCTGGAGGAGTGACGGCGGACGGATGGGCGCAAGCGGTACGGCAGCAACTGCGGCTGGGCAGGATCGTGCCCCTGGGAGAGGCGCGCGACGGCGCGTGGATGGCGGAGCGGGCGGCGGCCGTGCTGTTGCGGCGGGCGGCGGCGCGGGGTGCGCCCGGCGTGCGCCTGGACGGACTACGGATCGAGCTCGCCGATCCGCAGCATGCGGGTGAGCCGGTCGTGCCGCCTCCGCCGAGCGCACTGCCGCCGGGCCCATTGCGGCTGACGGCCCGGTTCGCGGCCACGGCGGCGCAGCCGCTGCCGGTGACGGCGGCGCTGCTCCGTACGGTGCTGGCCGAGGCGGCGACGGAACGGATCGGACTGGCGGTCACCGAGGTGGATCTGCAGGTGACGGACCTGCTCGACACGGAGCCACCGGTGCCGCCCGACGACGCGAAGCAGGAGCCCACGCCCGAGCCGCCGCGCCCGGGTGACGCGGACGCCGACCGAGTTGCGGCCGCCGCGCTCGCCGTTCCGGGGGTGAGCCGACTGACGGGCACGCTGGGCCGCCCGGTCCACCTGTCCACGTCCGGGGATCCCGGCGGGGCGGCCCTGCCCCGCCGCCACGCGCGCGTGGACCTCGCGGTCCTGATGGACCACCGCCCGCTGGAGGTAGCCAGGGCCGTCCGCGCGGCCGTAACCGCCTCCCTGCCGGACCGGCCCACGGCCGCCGTCCTGGTGACCGCACTCGACTGACGGCCCGCAGCCGGCGCATCATCAGCCGGGCGGCCGGGGGACGCCGGGCGGCGCATGGTCAGCCGGACGGCCGGGCGGCCCCCGGCGGCGGTGGCGGCGGTGGTGGTGCCGCTACTCGCCGAGCCCGGCCAGGTCGCGCAGGCGGCGCGCCCGAGCGGTGCGCTGCTCCTCGTGGGTGCGGGCCTGGGCGCCGCGCAGAGGTGCCGCTACTCGCCGAGCCCCGCCAGGTCGCGTAGGCGGCGGGCCTGGGCGGCTCGTTCGGCGGTGCGCTGCTGCTCGTAGGTGCGGTCCTGGGCGCCGCGGAGCAGGGCCTTCGTCTCGATCACGGCATCTCGGGGAGCCGCGAGGAGCGCCGCGGCGAGGTCCTGGACGGCCGCGTCCAGGTCGGCGGCGGGCACGGCGAGGTTGGCCAGTCCGGTGTTCACGGACTCCTCGGCCGTGACGAAGCGCCCGGTCGCGCAGATCTCCAGCGCGCGGGCGTAACCGACGAGTCCGACCAAGGGGTGCGTGCCGGTCAGATCGGGGACGAGACCGAGGCTGGTCTCGCGCATGGCGAACTGCACATCGTCCGCGACGACGCGCAGATCACAGGCGAGGGCCAGCTGGAAGCCGGCCCCGATGGCGTGTCCCTGCACGGCGGCGATGGAGACGATGTCACTGCGCCGCCACCAGGTGAACGCCTCCTGGAAGACGGCGATGGTGGCGTCCAGTTCGGCGTCGTCACCGCGTGCGAGGTCGATGAACGACGGCTCGCCCTCGATCCCCTCGGGCGTGAACATCTGCCGGTCGAGCCCGGCGGAGAAGGACTTGCCCTCCCCGCGCAGCACCACGACCCGGACGGAGCCGGGCAGCAGCCGACCCGCCTCGGTCAGCGCCCGCCAGAGAGCGGGGCTCTGCGCGTTGCGCTTGGCCGGGTTCGTCAGCGTCACCGTGGCGATCGCATCGTCGACGGTGAGCCGTACGCCGTCCTTGTCGAGTACCGGATCGAGGTCCTGGGCGGACGAAGCCATGGGGCGCCTCCGATGGGTGCGGTCACTAAGTGACTGCACAGTAACCACCCGGCCTGCCGGTGGGCCGACCGGGTGGCCACCATCGGGTCCTGTGGCGCCGGGGGTCAGTCCGAAGGAGCCTTTTTGCCCCGTGTCGCCCCGCCACGCCCTCGGAGCGTGACGCCCGACTCGCTGAGCATGCGGTGCACAAAGCCATACGAGCGGCCGGTCTCCTCGGCCAACGCCCGGATGCTCGCACCGGCGTCGTATTTCTTCTTCAGGTCTGCCGCGAGCTTGTCGCGCGCGGCGCCGGTCACCCGGCTGCCCTTCTTCAGAGTCTCGGCCACCCGTGCCTCCTCATGGGAAGTGCGCTCTGGTCTCCTCATGATCACCCCTCCCGGCGCTCATGGCCACCCATTCGGCAAGGTCGATGAGACAAGGTTGTGACGACAGGAGCGCGTCCGCACATCCGGAAGCAATGATTCCGTCAGGCGCCATCGGTACCCCCAATCGGGTTCTTCCGCGAAGTACCAGGTCAGGAAGACGCGACGACCGAGCCCCGCTCGTCCAGGGGCTCGACCGCGAAATCGGTGTAGGACACACCTCGGGATGAGGAGATCTCACACGAATGATGGATCACCGATGGGCCGAATGATCCATACCCAGTGGATCACGCCTTCGATCAACCGTGGCTGACCGATCCGGCCGGTCAGGCGAGGGCGACCAGGTCCGCGTAGTCGGAGCCCCAGAGATCCTCGACACCGTCCGGCAGCAGGATGATCCGCTCCGGCTGGAGCGCCTCGACGGCGCCCTCGTCGTGGGTGACGAGGACGACCGCGCCCTTGTATGTGCGCAGGGCGCCGAGGATCTCCTCGCGGCTGGCCGGATCGAGGTTGTTGGTCGGCTCGTCGAGGAGCAGCACGTTCGCCGACGACACGACGAGGGTCGCGAGCGCGAGACGGGTCTTCTCGCCGCCGGAGAGGACACCGGCCGGCTTGTCGACGTCGTCGCCGGAGAACAGAAACGAGCCGAGCACCTTGCGGACCTCGACGAGGTCCATGTCGGGCGCGGCGGAGCGCATGTTCTCCAGCACCGTGCGGTCGGGGTCGAGGGTCTCGTGCTCCTGGGCGTAGTAGCCGAGCTTGAGGCCGTGGCCGGGGACGACGGCGCCGGTGTCCGGCTGCTCCACCCCGCCCAGGAGCCTCAGCAGGGTCGTCTTGCCGGCGCCGTTGAGGCCCAGGATGACGACCCGGGAGCCCTTGTCGATGGCCAGGCTGACGTCGGTGAAGATCTCCAGGGAGCCGTAGGACTTCGACAGGCCCTCGGCCATCAGCGGGGTCTTGCCGCAGGGCGAGGGCTCGGGGAAGCGCAGCTTGGCGACCTTGTCGGACTGGCGGACCTCCTCCAGGCCGGACAGCAGGCGCTCCGCGCGGCGGGCCATGTTCTGCGCGGCGACCGTCTTGGTGGCCTTGGCACGCATCTTGTCGGCCTGCGCGTTGAGCGCGGCGGCCTTCTTCTCGGCGTTCTGGCGCTCGCGCCGGCGGCGCTTCTCGTCGGCCTCGCGCTGCTGCTGGTAGAGCTTCCAGCCCATGTTGTAGATGTCGATGGTGGCGCGGTTGGCGTCCAGGTAGAACACCTTGTTGACGACCGTCTCGACCAGGTCCACGTCGTGGGAGATGACGATGAAGCCGCCGCGGTAGGTCTTGAGGTAGTCGCGCAGCCAGACGATCGAGTCGGCGTCGAGGTGGTTGGTCGGCTCGTCGAGCAGCAGGGTGTCCGCGTCGGAGAACAGGATCCGGGCGAGCTCGACGCGCCGGCGCTGACCGCCGGAGAGGGTGTGCAGGGGCTGGCCCAGCACCCGGTCGGGCAGGTTGAGCGCGGCGGCGATGGTGGCGGCCTCGGCCTCGGCGGCGTATCCGCCCTTGGTGAGGAACTCGGTCTCCTGGCGCTCGTACTGCTTGAGCGCCTTCTCCCTGGTGGCGCCCTGGCCGCCTGCGATGCGCTGCTCGTTCTCGCGCATCTTGCGGATCAGTACGTCGAGGCCGCGGGCGGAGAGGATGCGGTCGCGGGCGAGGACGTCGAGGTCGCCGGTGCGGGGGTCCTGGGGCAGGTAGCCGACCTCGCCGGAGCGGGTGACGTTGCCGGCGGCGGGGATGCCCTGGCCGGCGAGGACCTTGGTGAGGGTGGTCTTGCCCGCACCGTTGCGGCCGACGAGGCCGATGCGGTCGCCCTTGGCGATGCGGAAGGTGGCGCTTTCGATGAGGACGCGGGCACCGGCGCGCAGCTCGATGCCGGAGGCGGAGATCACGGACAGACTCCAGGGCAGGTGGGGTGGCGGTGGGCGGCTGAGGACGTTCCCGCCGTCTAATGCGCGAGGAGAATGGCCATGCGAACCATTCTAACGGGGCCGTGCAAGCGCTTTTTCTCCGTGCGGGCGTCCCGGCCGTTGTCGGTGCCCGGTGCCAGACTGGGCGGCGAGTGGACATTCCGGTGTGCGTGAGACACGAGGAAGTGATCGTCATGGCAGGCACGGGCGGCGGGCGTCCGAGCATCGTTCCCACGCTGCTGTACGGGGACGCGAAGGCGGCGATCCGGCAGCTGACGGAGGCCTTCGGCTTCACGGAGCTGTCGGTGTACGAGGGCGAGGACGGCATGGTGATGCACGCCGAGCTGGCGCAGGGCAACGGCGTGGTGATGCTGGGTTCCAAGGGCCGGGGCGGGGTGTTCGACACGGCGATGAAGGGCGCGGGCCCGGCCGGGGTGTACGTCGTGGTGGACGACGTCGACGCACACCATCGGCGCGCGGTGGAGCAGGGCGCGGAGATCCTGATGCCCCCGACGGACCAGGACTACGGCTCGCGGGACTACATGGCCCGGGACCTCGAGGGCAATGTCTGGAGCTTCGGCACCTACGCGCCCGAGACCGGCACCTGAGCCGGGCCCCCTCGGACCGGCACCCGACCGGTCCGGGGGCAGGCGGACGACGGGCCGGCTCAGCCGCCCGTGTGGACCTGGAAGGCGGCGCGGCGGACCGCCTTCGCCAGGGCGGGATCGGGGTGTACGGCGGCGAGGGCCACCAGGACCTGGACGGTGCGCGGGTGACCGACGGCGCGCACCTCGGCGAGCAGGGCGGGGACGGTCGGCTGGACCGCGGACTCCAGATGGCGGACCAGCAGCGGGGCCTCGCCGTGGTCGGCGACGGCGGCGGCGGTGTCCACCCAGAGCCAGGTGGCCTCCTGGCGGGTGAGGACCGCGTGGGCGTCCTCGGGGTCGGCGCCGTCGTGCTCGGCGAGCCACAGCAGGGCGTACGGCCGCAGCGTCGGCTCGTCGAGCACGGTGCGGACCTCGGGTTCGGCGGGGGCTCCGACCACGCGCAGCGCCTCGAAGGCGAGGCCGCGCAGCAGGGCGTCCTCGCCCCGGGCGGCGCCGATCAGCTCGGTGACGGCGCTGCCGACCGGCCGCGCGGCGAGCCAGGCGCGGTATTCGGCGCGGGCCGCGTTGGGGCGCAGCTGGGCGCAGCCGCGCAGCATGTCCTCGGCGCTCTGCTCGATGTTCCCGGCGGGGCTCTGGGCGGCGACGCAGATCTGCTCGAGCTTGACCCATACCGCCCAGCTGCCCAGCGGGGTGAGGGTGGCCTGTCCGGCGCCGTAGGTGAGGGCGCCGACGGAGGCGAGGGCGCGCAGCGCCCAGTCGAGCAGCGGTTCGAGCGGGGCGTCGGCGGCCGGCTCGGCGAGCGCGGGCCGGGGCCGCTGGAGACCGTGCCCGGGCCCGGTTCCGGCCTGGTTCCCGGCAGGTTCGGGCGCCTCGTCGGCCTGCGGCACGTAGTCGATCTCGCAGCGCTCCGTGCGGAGCTCGGTGACGCGCTGCTGCAGGAGGTCGAGGAGCTGCGGCACGGGGACGGGGCCGGCGGACAGCTGGAGGAAGGAGAGCACCTGCGGCATGGCCGTGACGACCTCGGCGACGGCGGCGGGCTCGTACTCCATGGGCTCGGGGTACGCGAGCGACCAGGCGTCGCAGAGGGCGACCCAGCCGCGCAGTACGGCGCTGTCGTCGCGGTCCCAGGCGCGCAGCCGCCAGCCGGGGCGGGCCGTGTCGCCGTGCACCTCGATCAGGCCGGCCAGGCGGGCGGTGTCCCAGTCGGCACGGACCTGAGCGGCGGTCAGGCCCAGGTCGTGGGCCGCGCGTTCGGCGGTCGCGTCGGAGAGGGTGGCCTTGCCGTCGGCGGTGGCACCGTCCCGGCCGGGGCCCAGGGCGGCGTCGGCCCAGCGGGCGACGCGGGCCGCCGCGGCCAGAGAGGAGCGCGCCATTCTGGCCAGTTCCGCAGGTGCGGGGGTGCCCTCCGGGGGGCGCGGCGCGGGGCGGCGCGTGCGCCGCCGGTTGATCGCTGTGGGGGCGGCGGCCAGGGGTCGCGGGCGGACGAGTCGAAGCCTGGAGTCGCGCGGGATACGGGACGTCACAGGTGCAGTCTTGCGGTTGACGGTCCGAAAACCCAAACGGAATGCCGACGGGGCCCGGGGAGGGCCCCCGCGCCGGGCCCGGATGCGGCAGCGGGGATGGAATCAGGCCACTGGTGCGGCGCTAAACGGAATCCCCGGAACCGGCCTCACATCAAGGGGGTGAGGAAGCGTCGCAGGGTCTCCTCGTACGCCTCCTGGTCGGCGTTCCACATGGCAGCGTGGGGGGCGCCCCTGACGGTGTGCAAGGTGATGAAGTTCGGCTGGGCGGCGGCGAGCTCGCGGGAGAACCGCCAGGGCGCCACCGCGTCGTCGGGGCCGTGGATGATCTGCGTGGGGACGCCGACGCGGTCCAGGTGGACGGCGCCGGGCCTGCGGTCGCCGTACAGCCCGGTGCGGCCCTGTGCGGCGCGGACGGCCAGCGGCAGCAGCGGGCGCGGGGTGTGGTGGGCCGCGGCGAGGGCGCGCAGGGTCGCCTCCCAGTTGAGCACCGGGGAGTCGAGGACGAGGCCGGCGACGCGTTCGCGCATCTCGGAGCGGGCGGCGGCGCGCAGGGCCATGGTCGCGCCGGTGGACCAGCCGTAGAGGACCACCTGCCGGGCGCCGGAATCCACCGCGTGCCGGAGCACGGCGTCCAGATCGCGCCACTCGGTCTCCCCGAGGTGGTTGAGGCGGTCCGGTGAGCGCGGTGCGCCGGGGTCGCCCCGGTAGGCGGGGATGAGCACCGGGAAGCGGTGGCGGTGCAGGAGCTCCAGGACGTTCAGCGCGTGTTCCCGGGTGGTTCCCAGGCCGTGGACGGCGATCACCCAGGTGTCCCGGGCGCCCGGCACGAACCAGACGGGCAGGGGCCCCAGTTCGCCGGGGACGTCGAGGCCGGTGTGGTCCAGGCCGAGAGCGGTCCCCGGGTCGCCGACGTGCAGGGCCGGGGTGAACCAGGCGCGGTCGCCGGGTTCGAGGGTGCCGTGCGTGACGCGTTCCAGCCGGCGGACGACGGTGTCGGCGGGGTTCGACGTGCCGGACAGCACGGGGCCGACCACCGCGTGGAAGCCGTCACCGGTGAGACCGTGGCGGCCGGGGCGCAGGGCGGCGAGGTCCCGGGTGAGGGTGACCTGGCCGGCGGCGGTGGCGTGGACGGTGAGTCCGGGTTCGGTGGGCAGGGGTCCGCCCGGCGGGATCCTGAGGGCGGCATTGCTCGCGAGGCGGCCGGCGGCCACTGCGGCGGCGCCGGCGCCTATCACGGCGGTGACGGCAGCGGCCGTCACACTGACAGTGCGCACGCTTTCCAGTGTCATGTCGGGACGGGTACCCGGCCAGTGGGCCGATGCGCGGGGTGGCGGGCGGGGCGGGTTTTCGCCCCCGCCGCCCCTTCCCGTCCCGTCCCCGGGGGCAAGCCCCCGGACCCCCGTCGGCCCTTCGGGCCTCGTCCTCAAACGCCGGACGGGCTGGGTGCCTCCGCCTCAGACGCCGGTGCTTCGTTGGCCGTAGCCGGTCAGGCGTTCGGCCGCCTCCGCCAGTTGCTCAGGGGTCAGGAGGTGTGGGGACAGGCCCGGGAGCGAGGACGCGGTCAGCCAGACGCGGCACATCCACTCCAGCTGGGCCGTGCGGTCGTAGGCCTGGGCGAGGGTCGTGCCGTAGGTGATCGCGCCGTGGTTCTGCAGCAGGCATCCGGTGCGGCCCTCGAGGGCGCGGAGCATGTTCTCGGCCAGCCGGCCGGTGCCGTACGTGGCGTAGCCGGCGACCCGGACGGGGCCGCCCAGGGCCGCTGCCATGTAATGGATCGGCGGAAGTTCGTCGACGAGGGTGGAGACGGCCGTGGCGTGCACGGCGTGCGTGTGCACGACGGCACGCGCGCCGGTGGTGCGGTACACCGCGAGATGCATGGGAAGCTCACTGGTCGGGACCAGCGAGCCGAGCACCTGCCGCCCGGCCAGGTCGACACCGGTCACGTCGTCCGGTGTCAGCCGGTCGTACGGCACCCCCGACGGGGTGACCAGGACCGTCTCGCCGATCCGCACCGACACATTGCCGGAGGTGCCGACGACAAGTCCGTCGGCGACGCTCCGGCGCGCGGTCTCCACGAGCTCCGCCCAGGCACGGGTCTCCTCCTCCTCGGCCGCACGCCTGCGGCTGTCCCCTCGCTGCTGAGTCATGACGCGATCCTGCCAGGCGGGGGCGCCGGAGGGGCGGGACCGCCCATCCGGCGGAGCGGGCGCCCCCTCTTACGGTCACCACGATGCCGATTCGAGTTCATCTTCCGTTCACTCTGGTTACCTACGTTCGATCAGCCAATGACCTCGAACGATTGCCTGGGTAAATGGAAAGCTTCTCGCTGATCCTCGCGATTGTGGTGGTAACCGCACTCGCGTTCGATTTCACGAACGGTTTCCACGACACCGCGAACGCGATGGCAACGACCATTTCGACCGGTGCACTCAAGCCCAAGGTCGCGGTGGCCATGTCCGCCGTGCTGAACCTTGTCGGCGCATTCCTCTCGGTGGAGGTCGCCAACACGATCTCCAAAGGCCTCGTCGACGAGGCCGGCATCCGTCCCGAGGTCATCTTCGCCGCGTTGGTCGGCGCGATCCTCTGGAATCTCCTGACCTGGCTGGTCGGCCTGCCGTCCAGCTCCTCGCACGCCCTCATGGGCGGCCTGATCGGCGCCACTGTCGCCTCCGCCGGCTTCGGCGCGGTGCACGGTGACGTCCTTGTCACCAAGGTCCTGATCCCCGCGATCGCCGCTCCGCTGGTGGCCGGTCTCGCCGCGATGTTGGCGACCCGGCTCACCTACCGCATGGGCAGGAAGGCCGACGGCAAGGCCTCCGAGAAGGGCTACCGCGCCGGGCAGATCGCCTCCGCCGGCCTGGTCTCCCTGGCCCACGGCACCAACGACGCCCAGAAGACGATGGGCATCATCACCCTGGCCCTGGTGGCCGGCGGCACCCTCGCTCCCGACTCCGACCCGCCGCTGTGGGTCATCCTCTCGGCGGGCATCGCCATCGCGCTCGGCACCTACCTCGGCGGCTGGCGCATCATCCGCACCATGGGCAAGGGCCTGACCGACCTCCAGCCGCAGCAGGGCTTCGCCGCCCAGACCAGCGCCGCGACGGTCATCCTGGCCTCCTCGCACCTCGGCTTCTCCCTCTCCACCACGCATTCCGTGTCCGGTTCCGTGATGGGCGCGGGCCTGGGCCGCAAGGGCGGTGTCGTCCGCTGGTCGACCGCCACCCGGATGTTCGTCGCCTGGGGTCTGACGCTGCCGGCGGCGGCCCTCGTCGCCGCGCTCGCCGAGTGGGTCTGTGGCTTCGGCGACTGGGGCACCGCCCTCGTGGCCGTCTTCCTGGTCGGTTCCAGCGCCGCGATCTGGAAGATCTCCCGGCGCGAGGTCATCGACCACACCAACGTCAACGACCACGACGTACCGGGCGAGGAGCCGTCCGGCGTGGTCACGCAGGCGATGGCCGCGGTCACCCCGCCCCCGGCGGGCACCGTGTCCGACGACCTCTCATCCACGATCCCGGCTCCGGCGTCCACCGACCCGGCGGCGCCATCGGCCACGACCACCGTCTGACCGCGACCCGGTACGAAGGAAGTAGAGCACCATGAAGATCGACTGGGCGGCCCTCGGTTCCGTCTTCGGCGTCAGCCTCGTGGTCACCGTGGCCCTGGTGGGCCTGTTCACCCTCGGCATCTCCGGTCTGTCCCGCCGCGAGCGGGCCGCCGCACAGGGCCAGTCCGCGGCCCTGGCGGTCACCGGTGCCTACGCCTGCTTCGCGGCGTGCGCGGCGGCGGTGGGGTACGGGATCTACCTGATCATGGCCTGACCGCTGAGCGCGTCCGTCCGGCGGGCGGTGCGGGAGCCGGGGCTCCCGCACCGCCCGCCGTCGCGTGCGCGCCCGGCCGCGGTTCACCCACGGGCGCCCCTCTGTGGGGCTCAGCACACTTCAGCCCCGCAGGTCAACGGCAAGTTGACGGCCCTTCGGGGGGCGTGGTGGACTGCCTCAGCCAATACGGCGGCAGGAGAGGAAGCCGGTGCGATTCCGGCGCGGTCCCGCCACTGTCACCGGGGTGCACACCCCGGGAGCCAGGAACTCTCACCGCCGGTCTCGTCGAACCAGGGCGTGGACACCCTGAGTGAGGACATATCGCCATGCGCGGCTGCCTGTTGAGGTCGACCAGCGACGTACCACCCCGCTTCGGGGCCGCTCCCTCCGGATCCGTCACCGGCTGAACCATGGGTGCCGACCGCGTGTTCGCGTACGGCGCCGCCGCCGGCCTCCTCGGCGACCTGCTGCTCGGCGATCCCCGCCGAGGGCATCCGGTCGCCGCTTTCGGGCGGGCCGCGGCTGCCGTGGAACGGGTGCTGTGGCGGGACGACCGGGGCCGGGGCGCCGTGCACACCACCGTGTGCGTCGGCGGGACCGTCGCCCTGGGCGCCCTCGCCGCCCGCTGCGTACGCTCCTCCCCCGCCGCCTCCACCGCCCTGACGGCCGCCGCCACCTGGGCCGTCGTCGGCGGCACGTCGCTGGCCCGTGAGGCCCGCGCCATCGGGCGGGCCCTTAAAGCCGGGGACGTCGAGGCGGCCCGGGCCCGGCTGCCCCACCTGTGCGGCAGGGATCCGCAGGCGCTGGACGCCGAGGGGATCGCCCGCGCGGTGGTGGAGTCCGTCGCGGAGAACACCTCCGACGCCGTGGTGGGCGCGCTGGTGTGGGGTGCCGTCGCCGGGGTGCCGGGGCTGCTCGGGTTCCGTGCGGTCAACACACTGGACGCGATGGTCGGCCACAAGTCCCTTCGCCACCGCCGCTACGGCTGGGCCTCCGCCCGCCTCGACGACGTCGCCGGGTGGCCGGGGGCGCGACTGACCGCCGTACTCGCCGCGCTCGCCGGGCCGGATCCGCGCGGGGCCGTACGGGCGTGGCGCGCGGACGCGGCGAAGCACCCGAGCCCCAACGCCGGACCCGTCGAGGCGTCCTTCGCGGGCGCGCTCGGCGTGCGGCTCGGCGGGACCCTGTCCTACGGCGGGCGGGTCGAGCACCGGCCCGTCCTGGGCGGCGGCGGGCGTGCCGTGGCCGTGTCCGACATCGACCGGGCGGTACGGCTCTCGCGGCGGGTCGGCTGGCTCGCGCTGGGGGCCAGTGTCCTCGCACGGAGCGTCATGAAGGGACGTGCATCGTGAGCGCTGGGGGGCTGCTGGTCGCCGGGACCACCTCGGACGCCGGCAAGAGCGTGGTGACCGCCGGGATCTGCCGGTGGCTGGTGCGACAGGGCGTCAAGGTCGCGCCGTTCAAGGCGCAGAACATGTCACTGAACTCGTTCGTGACGCGCGAGGGCGCGGAAATCGGACGGGCGCAGGCCATGCAGGCCCAGGCCTGCCGCGTCGAGCCGACCGCGCTGATGAACCCGGTGCTGCTCAAGCCGGGCGGCGAGCGGTCCAGCCAGGTGGTGCTGCTGGGCAAGCCGGTCGGCGAGATGAGCGCCCGCGGGTACCACGGCGGGCGGCAACAGCGGTTGCTGGGCACGGTGCTGGACTGTCTGGAGCAGTTGCGGAACACGTATGACGCGGTGATCTGCGAGGGGGCCGGCAGCCCGGCCGAGATCAATCTGCGGCGCACCGACATCGTGAACATGGGGATCGCCCGGGGCGCCGGGCTGCCGGTCCTGGTGGTCGGCGACATCGACCGGGGCGGCGTCTTCGCGTCGTTCTTCGGCACCGTCGCGCTGCTCTCCCCTGAGGACCAGGAGCTGGTCGCAGGCTTCTTGGTGAACAAGTTCCGGGGCGATGTGTCGCTCCTGGAACCCGGTCTGGACATGCTGCACGGCCTGACCGGACGGCGGACGTACGGTGTGCTGCCCTTCCGGCACGGGCTCGGCATCGACGAGGAGGACGGGCTCAGGGTGTCGCTGCGCGGCACCGTGCGCGAGTCGGTGGTGGCGGCGCCGGTCGGCGAGGACGTGCTGCGGGTCGCGGTGTGCGCGGTCCCGCTGATGTCCAACTTCACCGACGTGGACGCGCTGGCCGCCGAACCGGGTGTCGTGGTGCGCTTCGTGGACCGGCCCGAGGAACTGGCCGACGCCGACCTGGTGGTGGTGCCGGGGACGCGCGGCACCGTGCGGGCGCTTCAGTGGCTGCGGGAGCGGGGGCTGGCGGACGCGCTGGCACGGCGGGCGGCCGAGGGGCGGCCCGTGCTGGGGATCTGCGGGGGCTTCCAGGTGCTCGGGGAGCACATCGACGACGACGTGGAGAGCCGGCGGGGACGGGTCGACGGGCTCGGCGTGCTGCCGGTGCGGGTACGGTTCGCGCGCGAGAAGACGCTCACCCGGCCGGTCGGCCAAGCCCTCGGGGAGCGGGTCGAGGGGTACGAGATCCATCACGGGGTCGCCGAGGTCCTGGACGGGGAGGCGTTCATCTCCGATGACCATGGACACAGCCTGGACGGCTGCCGGGTCGGACAGACCTGGGGCACGCACTGGCACGGCTCGCTGGAGTCGGACGGTTTCCGGCGGGCCTTCCTGCGCGAGGTGGCGCGGGCCTCGGGACGCCGCTTCGTACCGGCCCCCGGCACCTCCTTCGCCGCGCTGCGCGAGGAGCAGCTCGACCGGCTCGGCGACCTGATCGAACAGCACGCGGACACGGACGCGCTGTGGCGGCTCATCGAGTCCGGCGCGCCACAAGGACTGCCTTTCCTTCCACCGGGAGCGCCCGCATGAGCACTGTGTTGTTGTTGTCGACCGCCGACACGGACCTGCTGGCGGCCAGGGCCGCGACCGGCGTCTCCTACCGGATCGGCAACCCGACCCGCGTGGACGTGGCGGAGGAGCTGCCCGCGCTGCTGGAGGGGGCGCACCTCGCCGTCGTACGGCTGCTGGGCGGCAAGCGGGCCTGGGAGGACGGGCTCGCCGCGCTGAAGGCGTCCGGCATCCCGGCCGTACTGCTCGGCGGGGAGACCGTGCCGGACGCGGAACTCATGGCCGAGTCGACCGTGCCGGCCGGCGTGGTCGCGGAGGCGCTGCGGTACCTCGTCGAGGGCGGCCCGGAGAACCTGACCGAGCTGGCCCGGTTCCTGTCGGACACCGTGCTGCTGACCGGCGAGGGGTTCGAAGAGCCGCGGGTGATGCCGGAGTTCGGGCTGCACGGGGAGCGGGCTCTGGTCGAGGGCCGTCCCACCGTCGGCGTGCTCTTCTACCGCGCGCACGAACTCAGCGGCAACACCGCGTTCGTGGACACGCTGTGCGACGCGATCGAGGCACGAGGCGCCAACGCCCTTCCCGTCTACTGCGGTTCGCTGCGCGGCGCCGACCCGGAGCTGTACGGGCTGCTGGCGCGGGCCGACGCCCTGGTCACCACCGTCCTCGCGGCGGGCGGCACGCACGCCTCGCAGGCGTCGGCGGGCGGAGACGAGGAGGCCTGGGACATCGGGGCGCTCGCCGACCTGAACGTGCCGGTGCTGCAAGGACTGTGCCTGACGTCGTCGCGCGCCGCGTGGGACGAGTCCGACGCGGCCCTGTCCCCCATGGACGCGGCGATGCAGGTCGCCATCCCGGAGTTCGACGGGCGGCTGATCACGGTCCCGTTCTCCTTCAAGGAGCAGGGCCCCGACGACGTCCCGGTGTACGTCGCCGACCCGGAGCGGGCCGCGCGGGTCGCCGGTATCGCCGTACGGCACGCGGCGCTCGGGCACAAGCCGAACGCCGAGAAGAAGCTGGCGCTCGTGTTCACCGCGTACCCGACGAAGCACTCGCGGGTCGGCAACGCGGTGGGGCTCGACACCCCGGCCTCGGCGGTGCGGGTGCTGGACGCGCTCCGGGATGCGGGCTACGCCCTGACCGACTACCCCGACAACGGCGACGAGTTGATCCACCGGCTGATCGAGGCCGGCGGGCACGACGTCGAGTGGCTGACCGAGGAGCAGCTGGCCGCCGCTCCCGCGCGGGTGCCGCCGGCGGACTACCGGGCGTGGTTCGACACGCTCGACGAGGGCCTGCGCGGCGCCATGCTGGAGGCGTGGGGCGAGCCGCCGGGCTCGCTGTACGTGGACGGCGACGACATCGTGCTCGCCTCCCTCCGGTTCGGCAATGTGGTCGTGATGATCCAGCCGCCGCGCGGCTTCGGCGAGAACCCGATCGCGATCTACCACGACCCCGAGATGCCGCCGTCGCACCACTACCTGGCGGCCTACCGCTGGCTGGAGAACAGCTTCGGCGCCGACGCCATCGTGCACATGGGCAAGCACGGCACGCTGGAGTGGCTGCCGGGCAAGGGGCTGGGCCTGGGCGCTGGATGCCCGCCGGATGCGGTGCTCGGCGACCTGCCACTGATCTACCCGTTCATCGTCAACGACCCCGGCGAGGGCACACAGGCCAAGCGGCGCGGGCACGCCACGGTCGTCGATCACCTGGTGCCGCCGATGGCACGGGCCGACACCTACGGCGACCTGGCCAAGTTGGAGCAGCTACTCGACGAGTATGCGCTGGTCTCCGACCTGGACCCGGCGAAGGCACCGGCGGTTCGGGCGCAGATCTGGACGCTGGTCAAGGCCGCCGAACTCCACCACGACCTGCATGTGGACGACCAGCCGGACGACGACGACTTCGACGAGTTCGTCATGCACATCGACGGCTATCTGTGCGAGATCAAGGACGTGCAGATCAGGGACGGTCTGCATATTCTCGGCGGCGGACCGGTAGGCGAATCGCGCGTGAACCTCGTCCTGGCGGTGCTGCGCGCCTCGCAGGTATGGGGCGGGCAGGCGAACGCGCTGCCGGGCTTGCGGGCCGCGCTGGCCGCGCACTTCGGGCTGGTGGAGAAGGAGCTGCTGGCCGAGCCGGGGGCGCCGGTGAAGGTGCCGGTGGAACTGACGGACTTGGTTGACGGCCCTGCGCGCACCGGCGCCGACGCGATCGACCTGCTGGAGCAGCTCTGCCGGCGGATCGCGGAGGGCATGGAGGAGCGGGAGTGGCGGGCCACCGAGGTGCCGGGGCTGGTCCGGGACGTGATCGGCGTTGAACTTCCGGACGCGGTGGCGGTGTTGGAGTTCGCCTGCACCGAGGTCGTACCGCGGCTGGCCCGTACGACGGACGAAATCGGGCACATCCTGCGGGCCCTGGACGGCGGTTACGTGCCGGCCGGACCGTCCGGTTCGCCGACGCGCGGTCTGGTCAACGTGCTGCCGACCGGCCGGAACTTCTACTCCGTCGACCCCAAGGCGATTCCATCGCGGCTGAGTTGGGAGGTCGGGCAGTCGCTGGCGGACTCGCTGGTGCAGCGGTACCTGAACGACACCGGCGAGTACCCGAAGTCCGTGGGCCTCACGGTCTGGGGCACGTCCGCGATGCGCACCCAGGGCGACGACATCGCCGAGATCCTGGCGCTGCTGGGGTGCCGTCCGGTGTGGGACGACGCCTCCCGCCGGGTGACCGGGTTCGAGGTCGTGCCCCCGGAGGAGCTGGGCCGGCCGCGCATCGACGTCACCGTCCGCATCTCCGGCTTCTTCCGGGACGCGTTCCCGCATGTCGTGGGGCTCATCGATGACGCGGTGCGGGCGGTGGCAGAGCTGGACGAACCGGCCGTATCCAACTACGTACGGGCGCATGTGGAGGAGGACACCGCCGAGCACGGCGACTGGCGGCGGGCCACGGCCCGCGTCTTCGGCTCGAAGCCGGGAGCCTATGGGGCGGGGCTGCTGCCGCTGATCGACGCGCGCAACTGGCGGTCGGACGCGGACCTCGCCGAGGTGTACGCGGTGTGGGGCGGCTACGCCTACGGGCGCGGGCTCGATGGACGGGCGGCGCGCGGCGACATGGAGACGGCGTTCCGGCGGATCGTGGTGGCGGCGAAAAATGTCGACACGCGTGAGCATGACATCGCTGATGCGGACGACTACTTCCAGTATCACGGCGGCATGGTCGCCATGGTGCGGCATCTGACGGGCGCGAGCCCGGAGGCGTACGTGGGCGACTCGGCGACTCCTGAGCAGGTGAAGACAAGGACTCTCGGCGAGGAGACCCACCGGGTCTTCCGGGCCCGCGTGGTCAACCCGCGCTGGATGAGCGCGATGAGGCGGCACGGTTACAAGGGTGCTTTCGAAATGGCCGCGACCGTGGACTACCTGTTCGGATACGACGCCACGGCCGGGGTCGTGGACGACTGGATGTACGAGCGGCTCGCGTCTGAGTACGTCTTCGACGCGGAGAACCGGGACTTCATGAAGCAGTCCAACCCATGGGCGCTGCGCGGCATCACCGAACGGCTGCTGGAGGCCGCCGACCGCGGGCTGTGGGCGGAGCCGGACGCGGACACCCTGGAGCGGCTGCGCGCCACCTATCTGGAACTCGAAGGCGATCTGGAGGGCGACGACCAGTGACCACTCCCTATCCGTTCACCGCCGTCGTCGGACAGGACGACCTTCGGTTGGCGCTGATGCTCAACGCGGTGAGCCCGTCAGTCGGCGGCGTTCTCATTCGAGGTGAGAAAGGCACTGCGAAGAGCACGGCCGTACGTGCGCTGTCCGGCTTGCTGCCGCCCGTGGCGGTCGTCTCGGGATGCCGCTTCTCCTGCGATCCAGGCGCGCCCGACCCTGCATGTCCGGACGGGCCTCATGAGCCCGAGGTGTCGGAAACGCGCCCCGCGCGGATCGTTGAGCTACCCGTCGGAGCGTCTGAGGACCGGCTGGTGGGGGCCCTCGACATCGAACGAGCCCTCTCCGAAGGGGTCAAGGCTTTCGAGCCGGGTCTGCTCGCCACGGCGAACCGGGGCATCCTCTACGTCGACGAGGTCAATTTGCTGCATGACCACTTGATCGACGTCCTGCTGGACGCCGCCGCGATGGGCGCTTCGTATGTCGAGCGTGAGGGTGTCTCCGTACGGCACGCGGCGCGGTTCCTGCTCGTCGGGACCATGAATCCCGAAGAAGGCGAATTGCGCCCCCAATTGTTGGACCGCTTTGGATTGACCGTCGAGGTGGCTGCCTCGCGCGAGCCCGACCAGCGGGTGGAGGTGGTGCGGCGACGGCTCGCGTACGACGACGACCCGGGCGCCTTCGCCGCCCGGTGGGCCGAGGAGGAGGCCGCCGTACGGGCGCGGATCGTGGCGGCGCGGGAGCTGTTGCCGTCGGTGCGGCTCGGGGACGGGGCGTTGCGGCAGATTGCGGCGACCTGTGCCGCGTTCGAGGTGGACGGCATGCGGGCCGACATCGTGATGGCGCGTACGGCGACCGCGCTGGCGGCCTGGGCCGGGCGGACGGATGTGCTGGCCGAGGACGTGCGGCAGGCCGCGTTGCTCGCTCTGCCGCATCGACGGCGGCGCAATCCGTTCGATGCGCCGGGCCTGGACGAGGACAAGCTCGATCAGACGCTGGAGGAGTTCTCCGGCGACGACGATCCCGACCCCGGTCCGGACGGCCCGGACGGGGGCGGCGGGCAGCCGCCCGCGGAGGGGCCGGAGGGCGGTGGTGACGCGGGGGCGCCGGCCGAGGCCGAGGAGTCCGGGGAGCCGCGGCCCGCCGGGGCCGGTTCCGGTGAGCGGTCACCCGTGGGGGCCGCCGAGCCGTTCCGCACGAAGGTGCTGAGCGTGCCCGGCATCGGTGAGGGTGCCGCCGGGCGGCGGTCGCGGGCGCGGACCGAGCACGGGCGGACGACGAGCGCGCGGAGGCCCACCGGTGCGCTGACCAAGTTGCATCTGGCCGCCACTGTCGAGGCTGCGGCGCCGCATCAGCGGATGCGGGGGCGCAGTGGGCCTGGGTTGGTGATCCGACGGGACGACCTCAGGCAAGCAGTGCGAGAGGGGCACGAAGCCAATCTCGTGCTGTTCGTCGTGGACGCCTCCGGGTCCATGGCCGCGCGGCAGCGGATGAGTGCCGTGAAGGGTGCCGTGGTGTCGCTGCTGCTCGACGCCTATCAGCGGCGGGACAAGGTGGGTCTGGTGACCTTCCGGGGGTCGTCGGCCGAGGTGGCGCTGCCACCCACGTCGTCGGTGGACGCCGCGGCGGCGCGGCTGGAGTCGCTGCCGACCGGCGGACGGACCCCGCTGGCGGCGGGGCTGCTCAGGGCGCACGACGTGCTGCGGGTGGAGCGGCTGCGGGATCCGGCACGCCGGGCGCTGGTCGTGGTGGTGACCGACGGGCGGGCGACGGGTGGGCCGGAGCCGGTCGCGCTGGCCTCGCGGGCGGCACGGTTGTTCGCCGCCGACGGGGTCGCCTCCGTGGTCGTGGACTGCGAGTCGGGGCCGGTGCGGCTGGGGCTCGCCGGGCGGCTGGCCGGTGAGCTGGGCGGCAGTGCCGTGACGCTGGACGAGCTGCGGGCGGACAGCATCGCCGGGCTGGTGAGGGACGTACAGAGGAGGGCCGCGTAATGCCGAAGGGACAGCCGAGTGTCGTACCGGACGACGGGCTGACGACGCGGCAGCGGCGCAACCGGCCACTGGTCGTCGTGCACACAGGCGTGGGGAAGGGCAAGTCCACCGCCGCCTTCGGGCTGGCGCTGCGGGGCTGGAACCAGGGGTGGCCGATCGGGGTGTTCCAGTTCGTCAAGTCGGCGAAGTGGAAGGTCGGCGAGGAGCGGGCGCTGCGGGTGCTCGGGGACTCCGGTGAGGGCGGGTCCGTCGACTGGCACAAGATGGGCGAGGGCTGGTCGTGGGTGCAGCGCGACGCGCAGATGGACAACGAGGAGAAGGCCCGGGAGGGCTGGGAGCAGGTCAAGCGGGACCTGGCGGCCGAGACGTACAGGCTGTACGTGCTGGATGAGTTCGCGTACCCCATGCACTGGGGGTGGGTGGACACCGATGAGGTGATCTCCGTGCTGCGGGACCGGCCGGGCACCCAGCACGTCGTGATCACCGGGCGGAACGCGCCGGAGAAGCTCGTGGAGTTCGCCGATCTCGTCACCGACATGTCCAAGGTCAAGCACCCCATGGACGTCGGGCAGAAGGGGCAAAGGGGCATCGAGTGGTGAGCTCGGTCCCACGGCTGGTGATCGCCGCGCCCTCGTCGGGCAGCGGCAAGACCACCATCGCTACGGGGCTGATGGCCGCGCTCACCGCGCGGGGGCTCGCCGTGTCTCCGCACAAGGTGGGGCCCGACTACATCGATCCCGGGTATCACTCGCTGGCCACCGGGCGGGTGGGGCGGAACCTCGACGCGTATCTGTGCGGCCCGGAGCTGATCGCTCCGCTGTTCGCGCACGGGGCGGACGGGTGCGACATCGCCGTGGTCGAGGGGGTGATGGGGCTGTACGACGGGGCGGCCGGCGAGGGCGAGTTGGCGTCCACCGCGCAGGTGGCGAAGCTGCTGCGGGCGCCGGTGGTGCTGGTCGTCGACGCGTCGTCGCAGTCCCGGTCCGTGACGGCGTTGGTGCACGGGTTCGTCAGCTGGGATCCGGAGGTTCGGGTCGGGGGCGTGATTTTGAACAAGGTTGCCTCGGATCGGCATGAGGGGTCGTTGCGCGAGGCGCTGGAGTCCGTGGGGGTTCCTGTGCTGGGGGTTCTGCGGCGGGCCGCTCAGGTGGAGATGCCGGCTCGGCATTTGGGGCTGGTGCCGGTGGCTGAGCGGGGTTCCTTGGCTGTCGAGGCGGTTGCGGCGATGGGGGCGCGGGTGGCCGCCGGGTGTGATGTGGAGGCCTTGGTCGCGTTGGCGCGTCGTGCGGGGCCGTTGGCGGGTGCGGGGTGGGACCCGGGTGAGGTCTTGGTTTCTTCGCCCCCGCCGCCCCTTCCCTCCCCCACTCTCGGCTTCGCTCGAGCGGGGGGACCCCCATCGTCCCCGGGGGCAAGCCCCCGGACCCCCTGTCGGCCCTTCGGGCCTCGTCCTCAAGCGCCGGACGGGCTGGGGAGTGCCGGACGGGCTGTCAGGGTTGCTGTGGCGGGTGGCAGCGCGTTCACGTTTTCCTATGCCGAGCACGGCGAGTTGCTGGCCGCTGCCGGGGCCGAGGTTGTCGTATTTGATCCCCTGCGGGACGAGGAGCTGCCCGAGGGCACGGGCGGGCTGGTCATCGGTGGGGGGTTTCCCGAGGTGTATGCCTCCGAGTTGTCCGCCAACGCGTCGCTGCGCAAGGCCGTTGCCGAGCTGGCCGTGAGCGGTGCTCCCGTCGCGGCCGAGTGTGCGGGGCTGCTGTATCTGTGCCGGGAGCTGGACGGGCTGCCCATGTGCGGGGTGCTGGACGCCTCCGCGCGGATGTCGGAGCGGCTGACCCTGGGATACCGGGACGCCGTGGCCGTGAGCGACAGTGCGCTGGCCGGCGCCGGTGCGCGGATGCGGGGGCACGAGTTCCACCGGACCGTCGTGGAGCCAGGGGCCGGAGCGGCTCCCACGTGGGGGATGCGGACGCCCGAGCGGCGTGTGGAGGGATTCGTACAGCGCGGTGTGCACGCGAGCTATCTGCACACGCACTGGGCGTCCGAGCCCGGTGTCGCCCGTCGGTTCGTGGAGAGGTGCCGGACGTCATGAGCGGCAGGCTGATCGGGGTCGGGGTGGGGCCCGGGGATCCGGAGCTGGTGACCGTCAAGGGGGTCAACGCGCTGCGGGACGCCGATGTCGTCGTCGTACCCGTGATGGACACCGGTGAACGCGGGCGGGCCGAGGCGACCGTGCTGCACTACGTGTCCGCCGAGAAGGTGGTCCGGGTGGTGTTCGCGCTAAACGAGCGGACCGACCGCGCGCGGCGCGAGGCGGCCTGGGACGCCGCCGGTGAGCGGGTCGCCGGGCTGCTGCGGGAGTACGGGGTCGTCGCCTTCGCGACCATCGGGGACCCCAACGTGTACTCGACGTTCACGTATCTCGCCCAGACCCTGGTGGAGGCGGTGCCGGACGTCGTCGTCGAGACCGTTCCGGGGATCACCGCCATGCAGGATCTCGCGGCGCGCTCCGGGGCCGTACTCACCGAGGGGACCGAGCCGCTCACGCTCGTGCCGGTCACCGCCGGGGCCGCCGTGCTGAAGGATGCCCTGGCCGGGCCCGGGACCGTCGTCGCGTACAAGTTCGGACGGCAGGCCGGTGAGGTCGCCGAGGCGCTGCGGGAGACGGGGCGGATCGGGGACGCGGTGTGGGGGTCGGCGCTGGGCCTGCCCGAGGAGTCGGTGCGGCCGGCCGCCGAGCTGGACGCGGCGCCGCTGCCGTATCTGTCGACGCTCATCGCGCCGCCCCGGCGTGACGGCGGCCGGGGCGGCAAACTGTGAGGCGGGGCGGATCGTCAGTGCGCGACGCCCACCACCAGCCAGATGAACAGCGCGCCCGCGACCGTGCACAGCAGGGTGGACCGGGCCGGGTGTACGTGGTGGGCCTCGGGCAGGATCTCGGCGGCCGCGAGGTAGAGCAGCGCGCCGCCGAACAGGCCGAGATAGCCGCCGAGCAGGGGCTCGGGGATGGTGAAGAACAGCGTCGACGCGGCTCCGACGACCGGTGCCGCCGCGTCCGCGAACAGCATCATCAGGGCGCGGCGGCGGGCGTTGCCGTAGACGTGGGTGAGCGTGTACGTGTTGAAGCCGTCCGCGAAGTCGTGCGCGATCACGGCCACCGCCACGGCGGCGCCCATGCCCCCGCCGACCTGGAAGGCGGCGCCGATGGCGACCCCGTCCATGGCGCTGTGGCCGACCATCGCGGCGGCGGCCGTGAGGCCCACCTCCGGCGTGCGGCCGTTCCTCTCTTCCGCCCCATGGGCGGCCTGACGGTGGGCCAGCAGGCGTTCCACCAGATGGGCGAGGAGGAAGCCCGTGACGAACAGCAGCAGGGCCGCCGGGACGCCGTGCACCTCGGTGCCCGCCGCTTCCAGGGACTCCGGGAGGAGTTCCAGGCCCACGACGCCCAGCATCAGCCCGCCGGCCAGGCCCAGCACCAGATGGCGGCGGTCGGTCACGCGGTGTGCCGACCAGCCGCCGGCCAGCGTCATCAGGAACGCGCCGAGCGCGACGAGGACCGCCATGTGCTCTTCGTATCCGATCCGCGGCCGGTCGCGCACGCGTGACAGCCGCTCACCACCCACCGACTTCGACCGCTCGCAGGAGAGGAACCGTTTCCATGGCCGACGCCCCCACCGGCAAGGTGACCTTCGTCGGGGCCGGGCCCGGCGCCGCCGATCTGCTGACGTTCCGGGCCGCCCGCGCCATCGCCGATGCCGACGTCGTCATCTGGGCGGCCAGCCTGGTGCAGGAGGAGGTCCTCCAGCATGCGCGTGAGGGCGCGGAGGTCCTCGACTCGGCGACGATGTCCCTGGAGGACGTCGTGACCGTCTACCGCAGGGCCCGCGCGGAAGGGCTGCGGGTCGCCCGCATCCATTCCGGCGACCCCGCCCTGTGGGGCGGGACGCAGGAGCAGATCGACCGGTGCGCGGAGCTCGGCATCGCCACCGAGGTCGTGCCCGGGGTGTCGTCCTTCTCGGCCGTCGCGGCGCTCGCGCGGCGCGAGCTGACCATTCCCGAGGTGGCGCAGTCGGTCGTGCTGACCCGGCTCGGCGGCGGCAAGACGCCGATGCCGCCCGGCGAGGAGGTCCGCGAGTTCGCGCGGCACGGCACCACCATGGCGGTGTTCCTGTCGGCCGCCCGCAGCGGGCAGCTGGTGCGGGAGCTGCTGGAGGGCGGCTATCCCACGAGCACGCCGGTCGTCGTCGCGTATCAGGCGACCTGGCCGGAGGAGCTGGTCGTGAAGTGCACGATCGGCACGCTGGAGGAGACGGTCAAGGAACACAAACTGTGGAAGCACACGCTGTTCCTGGTCGGCCCGGCGCTGGACGCGCACGGCACCCGCTCGCACCTGTACCACCCCGGTCACTTCCACGGTTTCCGCAAGGCCGATCCCCAGGCACGCCGGGAGTTGCGTTCGCGGGGTGCGGGCACGTGATCACCGTCGTCGGGATGGGGGCCGGGGCGCCGGCCGGCGCCGACGTGGCGGCCGGGGCGGAGTTGGTGGTCGGCGGGCGGCGGCATCTGGACGCCGTGCGGCTGCCCGAGGGGGCCGAGCGGGTGGTGCTGGGGCCGCTGGCTCCCGCGCTCGACACCGTGGAGAAGTACGTCGCCGAGGACCGGCCCGTCGTGGTGCTGGCGTCGGGGGACCCCGGGTTCTTCGGGATCGTGCGGGCGCTGGCCGAGCGGTTCGGGCCGGGGCGGCTGGACGTCCGGCCCGGAGTTCCGTCGGTGGCCGCCGCGTTCGCGCGGGTGGGACTGCCGTGGGAGGACGCCGTGGTGGTCAGCGCGCACGGCAGGGATCCGCGTACGGCGGTGCACCTGTGCCGGGCCCACCCGAAGGTGGCCGTGCTGACGGGGCCGGGGGCCGGCCCGGCGGAGCTGGGGGCGGCGCTGCGGAACCACGCGCGGGTGCTGGTCGTCGCCTCCGCGCTCGGCGGCGCGCGGGAACGGGTGGAGCGGGTGACTCCCGCCGAGGCCGCCGCCCGGGACTGGGGCACGGCGGTGAACGTGGTGCTGTGTCTGGACGAGGCCCGGGCGCTGGGGCCGGTGCGTACGGTCGCCGGGGCGCAGGACGGGCCCGCCGGATGGGCGCTGGCGGAGAGCGAGTTCGCATACCGCGACTCCATGATCACCAAGTTCGAGGTGCGGGCGCTGGCGCTGGCGCGGCTCGGGCCGCGCCCGGGTGAGCTGGTGTGGGACGTCGGTGCGGGGTCGGGGTCCGTCGCCGTGGAGTGCGCCCGGCTCGGGGCCGCCGTCACCGCCGTGGAGAAGACCCCGGACGGGGTGGAGCGCGTCCGTGCCAACGCCGTCGCGCACGGCGTCGACGTGCGGGTGGTGCACGGGAGGGCGCCGGAGGCGCTGGACGGGCTCGACGGCGATCCGGACGCGGTGTTCGTCGGCGGGGGCGGGCGGGAGCTGCCGGCCGTGGTCACGGCATGCGCGCTGCGGGCCCGGCGGACGGTGGTGGTCGCGCTGGCCGCCCTGGACCGGGTGCCGGCCGTGCGGGAGGCGCTGACCGGCGCCGGGTTGGACTGCGACGGGGTGCTGTTGCAGTCGTCGCGGCTGTCGCCGCTGCCGGGTGACGTGACCCGGCTCGCGGCGACGAATCCCGTTTTCCTGCTGTGGGGCGTCCGGTCTCACGGCCGTACCGAAGGAGTCGACCAGTGATCGGCCTCATCTCCGCCACCGCGGCGGGAGCGGCAGCGCGGGACCGGCTGGCCGCCGCGTGGCCGGACCGTACGCGGGTGTACGAGGGCCCCGTGCCGGACGCCGTACGGGCCGCGTTCGCCGAGTGCGAGCGGCTGGTGTGCTTCCTGGCCACGGGCGCCGTGGTGCGGCTGGTGGCACCGCTGCTGGCCGGCAAGGCGAGCGACCCGGGCGTGGTCTGTGTCGACGAGGGTGGACGGTTCGCGGTGTCGCTGCTGGGCGGGCACGGCGGCGGGGCGAACGAGCTCGCCCGAGCGGTCGGCGAGGTGCTGGGCGCGGAGCCGGTGGTGACGACGGCGACCGACGCGGCCGGTATGCCGGGTCTGGACACCCTCGGTCTGCCGGTGGAGGGGAACGTCGCCGCCGTGTCGCGGGCCCTGCTGGACGGGGAGGCGGTGGCGCTGCGCTCCGAGGTGACCTGGCCGCTGCCGCCGCTGCCGGTCGCGGACGAGGGGACGTACACGATCCGGGTGACGGACCGGCTGGTCGAGCCGGGCGGGCGGGAGGCCGTGCTGCGGCCGCCCACCCTCGTCGTCGGCGTCGGCGCCTCGAAGGGTGTCCCCGTGGAGGAGGTGCTCGGCCTGGTCGAGGAGGCGCTGCGCGAGGCCGGGCTGTCGGCGGCGTCGCTCGCCGAGCTGGCCACCGTGGACGCCAAGGCCGGCGAGGAGGGCCTCGTGGAGGCGGCCCGGCGGCTCGGGGTGCCCCTGGTGACGTACGGCGCCGAGGAGTTGGCCGGGGTCGAGGTGCCCAACCCGTCCGACGCCCCGCTGGCGGCCGTCGGCACCCCGTCGGTCGCGGAGGCCGCCGCGCTGGTGCGCGGGGGCGAACTCCTCGTACCCAAGCGGAAGTCGGCGGCCCGTCCCGCGATGGCGACCTGTGCGGTGGTACGGCGGCCGGGGCGGGGGCGGCTCGCGGTCGTGGGGCTGGGGCCGGGTGCCCGGGATCTGCTCACCCCGCGGGCCGAGGCGGAACTGCGCCGCGCCTCCGTCCTGGTGGGCCTCGACCAGTATGTCGACCAGATCCGCGATCTGCTGCGGCCCGGCACGCGGGTGCTGGAGTCGGGGCTCGGCGCGGAGGAGGAGCGGGCCCGCACGGCCGTCGCGGAGGCCCGGCGCGGGCAGGCGGTCGCGCTGGTCGGCAGCGGGGACGCGGGCGTGTACGCCATGGCGTCACCGGCGCTCGCGGAGGCGTCGGACGACATCGACGTGGTGGGGGTGCCCGGGGTGACGGCGGCGCTGGCGGCCGGGGCGGTCCTGGGGGCGCCGCTGGGCCACGACCATGTGTCGATCAGCCTGTCCGACCTGCACACGCCGTGGAAGGTCATCGAGCGGCGGGTGCGGGCGGCGGCCGAGGCGGACCTCGTGGTGACGTTCTACAACCCGCGCAGCCGGGGCCGGGACTGGCAGTTGCCGAAGGCCCTCGGCATCCTCGCCGGGCACCGGGCGCCGGCCACGCCGGTCGGGGTCGTGCGCAACGCGTCCCGCGCGGACGAGTCGAGCGTACTGACCACACTGGCCGCGCTCGATCCGGCGACGGTCGACATGATGACGGTCGTGACCGTGGGCAACACGGCGACCCGGGAGATCGCGGGACGCATGGTCACCCCGCGTGGCTACCGCTGGCAGGAGGAGACCCGGTGAACCGCGTGGTGCACCCCATCGAGCAGGAGTCCTTCCGGCGGCTGCGCGCCCGGCTGGACACCTCCCGCTTCCCGCCGCTGACCCGGGCGGTGGTGGAACGGGTCATCCACTCCGCCGCCGACCTGGAGTACGCCTCCGACCTTGTGCTGGACGAGGGCGAGCTGGTCGGGGCCCATGCCGCGCTGCACGCGGGGGCGCCGGTCGTGGTGGACGTGGAGATGGTCGCGGCCGGGATCACCCGCCGGGAGACCGTGTGCCGGCTCAGGGACGCCGTCGCCGGTCCCGGGCTGACGCGTTCGGCGCACGCCGTGCGGCTGGCATACGAGGAGGTCGGTCCGGGCGCCCTGTGGGTGATCGGCTGTGCGCCGACCGCCCTGGAGGAGCTGCTGACCCTGGACGCCTCCCCCGCCCTCGTCGTCGGTCTGCCCGTCGGCTTCGTCGGCGCCGCCGAGTCCAAGGCCGCGCTGCGGGAGAGCGGACTGCCCGCCGTGAGCAACGTGTCCGAGAAGGGCGGGTCCGCGGTCGCCGCGGCCGCGCTCAACGCCTTGCTGTATCACCCGATCCCGACCGAGGAGACCCTGTGACCACCCCGCCCGCCCTGCTCATCGCCGGACACGGCACCCGGGACGACGCCGGAGCGGAGGCGTTCCGCGACTTCGTGCGGGAGCTGGGGCGCCGCCTTCCCGGACTGCCCGTCGCCGGAGGCTTCATCGAGCTCTCCCCGCCGCCGCTGGGCGAGGCCGTCGGCGAGCTGGTCGAGCGGGGGGTACGGCGGTTCGCCGCCGTACCGCTGATGCTGGTGTCCGCCGGGCACGCCAAGGGGGACATCCCGGCGGCGCTGGCCCGGGAGAAGGAACGCCACCCGGGGATCTCGTACACATACGGCCGTCCGCTCGGCCCCCATCCCGCGCTGCTGAGCGTGCTGGAGCGGCGGCTGGCGGAGGCGGTCGACCCGTCCTGGGTTCCCGCCGAGGTGACCGTGCTGCTGGTGGGGCGCGGGTCCACGGACCCGGACGCCAACGCCGAGGTGTTCAAGGCGGCGCGGCTGCTGTGGGAGGGGCGCGGCTACGCGGGCGTGGAGACAGCGTTCGTGTCGCTGGCCGCGCCGGACGTGCCGGGCGGGCTGGACCGCTGCGCACGGCTGGGGGCGCGCCGGGTCGTGGTCCTGCCGTACTTCCTGTTCACGGGGATTCTGCCGGACCGGGTGCGGCGGCAGACCGAGGAGTGGGCGGCGGCGCATCCGGAGACGTGGGTGCGGTCGGCGGACGTGATCGGTCCGGAGCCGGAGCTGCTGGATCTGGTGAGGGAGCGGTACGAGGAGGCCGTGAAGGGTGATCTCCGGATGAACTGCGACTCGTGCGTGTACCGGGTCGCGCTGCCGGGCTTCGAGGAGAAGGTGGGGCTGCCGCAGCAGCCGCATTTCCATCCCGACGACGACGGGCACCATCACGCACACTCCCATGCGCACTGAGCCTCGGGGTGCCGTCGGGCACGATCTGCGGCACCACGGGGACGCGGAGGTGCGCGACGACGGGTCCGCGCTGGTCGACCTGGCTGTGAACGTCCGCGCGGACACGCCGCCGGCGTGGCTGCGGGAGCACATCGCCGCGTCGCTGACCTCGCTGGCCGCGTATCCGGACGGCCGGGCCGCGCGGGCGGCGGTGGCGGCGCGGCACGGGCTGCCGGTGGAACGGGTGCTACTGACGGCGGGGGCGGCGGAGGCGTTCGTGCTGGTGGCGCGGGCGCTGAAGGTGCGCCGGCCGGTGGTGGTGCATCCGCAGTTCACCGAACCGGAGGCGGCGTTGCGGGACGCCGGGCACACGGTTGACCGGGTGCTGCTGCGGGAGGCGGACGGTTTCCGGTTGGACCCGGCGGTGGTGCCGGAGGACGCGGACCTGGTGGTGATCGGTAATCCGACGAACCCGACGTCGGTGCTGCACCCGGCCACGGATGTGGCCCGGCTGGCCCGGCCCGGGCGGACGCTGGTGGTGGACGAGGCGTTCATGGACGCGGTGCCGGAGGAGCGGGAGGCGCTGGCCGGGCGTACGGACGTCCCCGGTCTTGTCGTCCTGCGGAGCCTGACCAAGACGTGGGGGCTGGCGGGGTTGCGGATCGGCTATGTCCTGGGCGGCCCGGAGACCGTCGCGGAACTGGAGCGTGCCCAGCCGTTGTGGCCGGTGTCCACGCCGGCGCTGGCGGCGGCGGAGGCGTGCGTGGGGGCGCGGGGGCTGGCGGAGGCGGCGGACGCGGCGGGGCGTGTCGCGGCGGACCGGGCGTATCTGGTGGCGGGGCTGCGGGAGTTCGGCGCGCGGGGGCTTTGGGTGGCGGAGCCCGCCGAGGGGCCGTTCGTGCTGGTCCGGCTGCCCGGCGGGGCGGTGGTGCGGGAACGGTTGCGTGCTGCCGGCTACGCGGTGCGGCGCGGGGACACGTTTCCGGGGCTGGGCGAGGACTGGCTGCGCCTGGCAGTACGGGACCGTCGCACGACGGACGCTTTCCTGGCCGCGCTGGACCGGGTACTGGCCGCTTGATTTCGCCCCCGCCGCCCCTTCCCGTTCCCGACCCCGGGGGCGCTGCCCCCGGACCCCCGCTCCTCAAACGCCGGAGGGGCTGAACTTTTCAGCGGAGGGGCTGAATTTTTCAGCCCGTCCGGCGTTTGAGGACGAGGCCCGAAGGGCCGAAAGGGGGTCTGGGGCGCAGCCCCAGGTCGGGACGGGAAGGGGCGGCGGGGGCGAGGACAGCCTTAGTGCGATCACAGGCGCTTCTAGGCGATGACGCGGCCGTTCAGGACCACCCGGCGTGGAGCCGTCAGTACGCGGACGTCCGCGCGCGGGTCCGCGTCGTAGACCACCAGGTCCGCCGGGGCGCTCTCCTCCAGACCGGGGCGGCCGAGCCACTTCCGGGCCGCCCACGTGCCTGCGGCCAAAGCCTCGACCGGAGGGATGCCGGCCTTGGCCAGCTCCGCGACCTCCTCGCCCGCCAGACCGTGCGGAAGCGACCCCCCGGCGTCCGTGCCGACAAAGACGGGGATGCCGGCGTCGTAGGCGGACCGCACGGTGTCGTAGCGGCGTTCATGAAGCCGGCGCATATGGGCCGACCAGCGCGGGAACTTCGACTCGCCCCCGTCCGCGAGCGCGGGGAAGGTGGCGATATTGACGAGGGTGGGCACGATCGCCACGCCCCGTTCCGCGAACAGCGGGATCGTGTCGTCCGTCAGCCCCGTCGCATGCTCGACGCAGTCGATCCCGGCCTCGACCAGATCCCGCAGGGAGTCCTCGGCGAAGCAGTGCGCGGTGACACGGGCACCCAGCCGGTGCGCCTCGCCGATCGCCGCCTCGACAGCGCCGCGCGGCCAGCACGCGGACAGGTCGCCCAGGTCACGGTCGATCCAGTCGCCGACCAGCTTCACCCAGCCGTCGCCGCGCCGGGCCTCCTGGGCGACGTACGCGACGAGGTCGTCGGGCTCGACCTCCCAGGCGTAGTTCCGGATGTAGCGGCGCGTGCGGGCGATGTGCCGGCCGGCCCGGATGATCTTCGGCAGGTCGTCGCGGTCATCGATCCACCGGGTGTCGGAGGGCGAGCCCGCGTCGCGCAGCAGCAGGGCGCCGGCGTCGCGGTCGGTGAGTGCCTGCTTCTCGGCGACGTCCTCGGGGACCGCGCCGTGCCGGTCGAGGCCCACGTGGCAGTGGGCGTCGACCAGCCCGGGAAGCACCCAGCCGTCGACGGTGCGTATGTCGCGGGCGCCGGCCGGACGGTCGTAGGAGATCCGCCCGCCGACGACCCACAACTCGTCGCGGACCTCGTCCGGGCCGACGAGGATCCGCCCCTTCACGTGCAGCACCGCGCGTTCAGTCATACCCGGCACCCTAGTAAGGCCCTACTCCGGCTTGCCCACCTGGTCCGAGGTCTCCTCCTCCACGTCCGCCATGACGGGGTCCAGGAGACGGGAGAGGAAGTGGCGGGTGCGTTCGTGCCGCGGGTCGTCGATGACCCGGCCCGGGGTGCCGTCCTCGACGATCACTCCGCCGTCCATGAAGACGACCCGGTCGGCGACCTCGCGGGCGAAGGTCATCTCGTGGGTGACGACCATCATCGTCATGCCCTCGTCGGCGAGCATCCGCATCACCGCGAGGACGTCGCCGACCAGCTCGGGGTCGAGCGCCGAGGTCGGCTCGTCGAAGAGCATCACCTCGGGGATCCCCAAACCAAACCGATGGCAGCGGGGCGGTACGGCCTGAGAACCCTCCGTTCCGCTTCCCCGCGGGTGACGGTTTACGCTCGACTCCGTCGTACCCGCGCAGTCGCGAAGCAGAGAGAGCCCCGCCGTGACCCACCTTCTCCTCGGTCTGCCCCCGCTGAGCGCCGCGCACTTCGCCTCGATCGAGGACCGGGTGGCACGACTGCTGAACACCCGGCAGGACGTCGTGATCATGCAGGGCGAGGCGCTGCTGCCGCTGGAGGGCGCGATCCGCGCGACCGCCGGTCCGGGAACCACCGCGCTGAACGTCATCACCGGCCCCTACGGGCAGACCTTCGGCGACTGGCTGCGGGACTGCGGCGCCACCGTGGTCGATCTGAGGGTGCCCTTCCACACGGCGGTGACGGCCGAACAGGTCCGGGCCGCGTTCACGGAGCACCCGGAGATCGACTTCGTCTCCCTGGTACACGCGGAGGCGGCCACCGGGAACACCAACCCGGTTGCGGCGGTCGGCGAGGTGGTGCGGGAGCACGGGGCGCTGTTCTACCTGGACGCGGTGGCCTCGATCGGCGCGGAGCCGGTGCTGCCGGACGCGTGGGGCGTGGACCTGTGCGTGATCGGCGCCCAGAAGGCGATGGGCGGCCCGGCCGGGGTGTCGGCGGTCTCGGTGAGCGAGCGCGCATGGGCGCGGATGGCGGCGAACCCGCGGGCACCGCGCCGCTCCTATCTCTCCCTGCTGGACTGGAAGGAGCGCTGGATCGACGGCGGCCGCAAGGCGCTGCTGCACGCGCCGGCCCAGCTGGAGATGCTCGCCCTGGAGGCGTGCGTGGAGCGCATCGAGGCGGTGGGCCCGGACGTGGTGATGGCGCGGCACGCGTCGGCCGCGGCGGCGACGCGTGCGGGCGCCCTGGCGCTGGGCGGGGGCCTCGCGCCGTACGTCCATGACGCGGCGGAGGCGGCGCCCGTCGCCACGACGCTGCGGGCACCGGCCGGCACGGTGGCCGCAGATCTGGTGGCCCGCGCGCTGGCCGCCGACCCTTCCGTTCCGCTGGCCGCGGGCGGGGGTGCGCTCGCCAAGGAGATGATCCGCGTCAACCACTACGGCCCCGGGGCGACGCCCGGCGTGGTGCGGTCGAGCCTGGCGGCGCTGGGGACGGCGCTCGGCGATCAGGGGCTCGGCGTCGATGTGGAAGGTGCCCTGCGGGCCGCGGAAGCGGCCTGGGGCTGATCGTCCCTCCTGGAATTCCGGGAGATTATCGGAATCCTTCCCACACATTCTCCTGCGTCATTCTCCGGCTTACTTTTCGATTACCTTGCGGAGCAGCTTCCCGTCTTCTTCTGCCCGCTTTCCCCGGCCCTAAACGCCACGATTCCGAGAAGGGGAAGCGAGGCGTCACGGGAGTGACAACGGTGTGACCGATTCCACATCGCGCCCGTTTTGCACCATAAATACCGGTAGAAATAGGGCATCTCGCCGAGCTCTCGCGCGAACCCGCCCACCCGCGCGATAACACAGATCAAGCTCGTACGTAACCCCGCCAGACGATGCAATTTTGAATTTGCCTCGGTAAGTTCAATTCGCATGACTGCCGCACAAGCAGACCTGCAAATCGACCGCCCCACCGTGGCGGACGGAGCCGTGCTGTGGCGGATAGCCAGGGACTCGAAGGTCCTCGACCTGAACTCGTCGTACAGCTATCTGCTGTGGTGCCGCGACTTCGCCGGCACCTCGGCCGTCGCTCGCGACGAGCGCGGAGAGCCGATCGGCTTCGTCAGCGGATATCTGCGGCCGGACAGCCCGCGCACCCTGCTCGTCTGGCAGGTCGCGGTCGACGCGAGGTACCGCGGCCGCGGCCTCGCCGCCGCCCTGCTCGACGGTCTGGCCGCCCGGACCGCCGCCGAGCACGGCGTGGACACCGTGGAGACCACCATCACGCCGGGCAACACCGCGTCCGAGCGCCTGTTCACCGCGTTCGCGGAGCGCCACGGCGCCCTGCTGGAGCGCGAGGTGCTGTTCGATGCCGGACAGTTCCCCGACGGGCCGCACGACCCGGAAGTCCTGTACCGCATCGGACCGTTCGCGCTCTGACCGGCCGGCCGCACGCGCCGTATCCCCTGATCTTCCGACTCCCTCTGACCTCCCACGCCACCGAGGAGCGATTCGTCGTGACCATCACCCAGCCCGACCTCAGCGTCTTCGAGACCCTCGAGTCCGAGGTGCGAAGCTACTGCCGCGGCTGGCCCGCCGTCTTCGACCGTGCACACGGCAGCCGCATGTACGACGAGGACGGCCACGAGTACCTCGACTTCTTCGCCGGAGCCGGCTCACTCAACTACGGGCACAACAATCCCGTACTGAAACGTGCGCTCATCGACTATCTGGAGCGCGACGGCGTCACCCACGGCCTCGACATGTCGACGACCGCCAAACGCGCCTTCCTGGAGTCCTTCCAGAACTGGATCCTGCGCCCGCGCGACCTGCCGTACAAGGTCATGTTCCCGGGCCCGACGGGCACCAACGCCGTGGAGTCCGCGCTGAAGCTGGCGCGGAAGGTGAAGGGCCGCGAGTCCGTCGTGTCGTTCACCAACGCCTTCCACGGCATGTCGCTGGGCTCGCTGGCCGTCACGGGTAACGCCTTCAAGCGGGCCGGCGCCGGCATCCCGCTGGTGCACGGCACGCCCATGCCGTTCGACAACTACTTCGACGGCAAGGTCCCGGACTTCCTGTGGTTCGAGCGGCTCCTGGAGGACCAGGGCTCCGGCCTCAACAAGCCCGCCGCCGTGATCGTCGAGACCGTGCAGGGCGAGGGCGGCATCAACGTCGCCCGGCCCGAGTGGCTGCGCGCCCTGGCCGAGCTGTGCGAACGCCAGGACATGCTGCTCATCGTCGACGACATCCAGATGGGCTGCGGCCGCACCGGCGCCTTCTTCTCCTTCGAGGAGGCCGGCGTCACGCCCGACATCGTCACCGTGTCCAAGTCGATCAGCGGCTACGGACTGCCGATGGCCCTGACGCTGTTCAAGCCCGAACTGGACGTCTGGGAGCCGGGCGAGCACAACGGCACCTTCCGCGGCAACAACCCGGCCTTCGTCACCGCCACCGCCGCCCTGGAGGCCTACTGGGCCGACGGGTCCGCGATGGAGAAGCAGACCCGCTCGCGCGGTGAGCAGGTCGAGCAGGCGCTGACCGCCATCACCGAGGAGAACCGCGCCGACGTCAAGGAGTACCGCGGCCGGGGCCTGGTGTGGGGCATGGAGTTCCACGACAAGGACCGCGCCGGCCGCGTCGCCGGGCGCGCCTTCGAACTCGGGCTGCTGATCGAGACGTCCGGCCCCGAGAGCGAGGTCGTGAAGCTGCTCCCCGCGCTGACCATCACCCCGGACGAGCTGGACGAGGGGCTGAGGATCCTCGCCCGCGCCGTCCGCGAAACCGCCTGACACACGCATCAAGCCGAGGAGGCACGCAACACCGTGATCGTCCGTTCGTTCAAGGAGCTCGAAGGCACCGACCGGCACGTGAAATCGGCGTCCGGCACATGGGAGAGCAAGCGCATCGTCCTCGCCAAGGAGAAGGTCGGCTTCTCCCTGCACGAGACGATTCTTTACGCGGGTACGGAGACATCGATGTGGTACGCGAACCACATCGAGGCCGTCGTCTGCACCAAGGGCGAGGCCGAACTGACCGACCGCGAGACCGGGAAGACGTACACCATCACGCCCGGCACCATGTACCTCCTCAACGGCCATGAGCGGCACACGCTCAAGGTCAAGGAGGACTTCCACTGCATCTGTGTCTTCAACCCGCCCATCACCGGACGGGAGGACCACGACGAGAACGGCGTTTATCCGCTGCTCACCGAGGAGGTGTGAGTCCCGTGACCATGACCACGAACGTCACCGATCTCTATCCCACCCGCGGTGCCACCGAGGTGGCCACTCCCCGGCAGGACCCGGTGGTCTGGGGCTCCCCGGACACCCCCGGCCCCGTCTCGGCCGCCGACCTGCAGGCCCTGGACCGCGATGGCTTCCTCGCCATCGACCAGCTCCTCGCGCCGGACGAGGTGGGCGAGTACCAGCGCGAGCTCCAGCGGCTGACCACCGACCCGGAGATCCGTGCGGACGAGCGCTCGATCGTGGAGCCGAAGTCCCAGGAGATCCGGTCCGTCTTCGAAGTGCACAAGATCAGCGAGGTCTTCGCCAAGCTGGTGCGCGACGAGCGGGTCGTCGGGCGGGCCCGGCAGATCCTCGGCTCGGACGTCTACGTCCACCAGTCACGGATCAACGTCAAGCCGGGCTTCGGTGCCAGCGGCTTCTACTGGCACTCGGACTTCGAGACCTGGCACGCCGAGGACGGCCTGCCGAACATGCGCACCATCTCGGTCTCGATCGCGCTCACCGAGAACTACGACACCAACGGCGGTCTCATGATCATGCCGGGGTCGCACAAGACGTTCCTCGGGTGCGCGGGGGCCACCCCGAAGGACAACTACAAGAAGTCCCTGCAGATGCAGGACGCGGGGACGCCGTCCGACGAGGCGCTGACGAAGATGGCGTCCGAGTACGGCATCAGGCTGTTCACCGGCAAGGCCGGCTCGGCGACCTGGTTCGACTGCAACGCCATGCACGGCTCCGGGGACAACATCACGCCGTTCCCGCGCAGCAACGTGTTCATCGTCTTCAACAGTGTCGAGAACGCGGCGGTCGAGCCGTTCGCGGCGCCGATCCGGCGACCGGAGTTCATCGGGGCACGGGACTTCACGCCCGTGCGGTGAGCCCGCCCCGGCCCGGGGTCCGGGGGTTGTCCCCCGGGACCCCGGCACAGCATCGGGGCACGGGATTTCACGCCCGTGCGGTGAGCCCGCCCCGGCCGGGGGTCCGGGGGTTGTCCCCCGGGACGGCACAGCATCGGGGCACGGGACTTCACCCCGGTGCGGTAGGCGCATCACAGACTGCGGGCCGGGCCTCCTCGTGTGGGACAAGGAGGCACCGGCCCGCTGCCATGCCCGGCGGCCGGTCAGCCGGACAGTGCGTCCAGCAGCCGGTCCACATCGTCGGCCGTGTTGTACACGTGGAAGGACGCCCGGAGATTGCCCGCGCGGTTCGACACCTGGATCCCGGCCTCGGCGAGCTGCGGCTGGAGCCGGCCGAGGCCGGGCACGGACACGATCGGTGAACCTGGTGCGGGCACCGGCCGGTGGCCCAGGGACCCGAGCCCCGCGCGGAACCGGTCGGCGAGGGCGAGGTCATGGGCGCGGATGGCGTCCACGCCCAGCTCCTCGACCAGTCCGAGGGAGGCCCGCAGCCCCACGTAGTCGAACAGGGCGGGGCTGGTGTCGAACCGCCGTGCGGAGCGGGCGAGTTCGGTGACGGGGCCGTAGCAGCTGTCCCACGGGTTCTCCCCGGCGACCCAGCCCGCCTGCACCGGCGTCAGATCGCCGAAGTCCTCGGGCACGACGAGGAAGGCCGCCCCATGCGGGCCGAGCAGCCACTTGAAGGTGATGGTGACGCTGTAGTCGTACGCGTCGGCCGTCACCGGGAGCCAGCCGGCTGCCTGGGAGAAGTCGACGTAGGTGCGCGCCCCGTGGACGCGTGCCGCCTCCCGCAGCGCGGCCAGGTCGGCGATCCGGCCGTCGGCGGACTGCGCGGCGCTGACCGCGACCAGCGCGGTGCCGGGCCGCACGGAGTCGGCGAGCCGCTCCAGCGGCACGGCCCGCACCTTGAGGTCGCCACGGGCGTGGAAGGGGTTCAGTACGGAGGTGAAGTCACCCTCCGCGGTGAGGACTTCGGCGCCCGGCGGCAGCGAGGCCGCGATCAGCGCGGTGTGCAGGGCGACCGTCGCCCCGGCCGCCACCCGCCCGGCCGGGACACCGGCCAGCCGGGCGTAGGCGGCACGGCAGGCCTCGACATCGGCGAACAGCGGGTCCAGCGAACGGCCCTCCGCGCGGATCCGCACGGCGCCCTGGAGCGCGGCCACGGTACGGGCCGGCAGGAGGGCGTTGCTCGCGGTGTTCAGGTAGGTGTTCTTCGGGGTGAACTCGGCACGAACGAGGCTCTCGAAGGTCTCCATGGGACCACTCTGCGGCCCCAGGACCTCCTCGTCCATGCCGCATTCTGCGCGATATCGCAAAGGAAGACTTATGCATACGCGCCGACCTGCCCCTTCTGCTGCTGCGGGACGCTGCCTACTGCTGGGGCACCGCGCATCCGTCCGGGCCACACGCCTCGGCGTCACCGCCGGCCATCCGCAGCGGCGGACGGTCGCCCCAGGCCTGGTTCAGTGCCTGGGCGAAGACCTCGGCGGGCTGGGCGCCGGAGACGCCGTACGTGCGGTCGAGCACGAAGAAGGGCACCCCCCGGGCCCCGAGCTGCGCGGCCTCGCGCTCGTCCGCGCGGACCTCGTCGGCGTACGCCTCCGGGTCGGCGAGGACCTTGCGCACGGCGTCGGTGTCGAGACCGGCCTCGACGGCCAGCCCGACGAGCCGCTCGTCGTCGTTGAAGACGGAGCGTTCCTCGGCGAAGTTCGCCTTGTACAGCAGGTCGAGCAGCTCCGTCTGGCGGCCCTGCTCGCGGGCGAAGTGCAGCAGGCGGTGCATGTCGAAGGTGTTGCCGCTGTCACGGCCCTGAGCGCTGAACGCCAGGCCCTCGGCAGCGGCCTGGGCGCTCAGGTTGTCCTGGGCGGCCTCGGCCTGCGCCTCGCTCATCCCGTACTTCTTGACGAGCATGGGGATCACCGGCTGGACGTCGTCCTTCGCCCGCCCCGGGTCCAGCTCGAAGGAACGGTGCACCACCTCGACCTGCTCACGGTGCGGAAAGGAGGCCAGCGCCTTCTCGAAACGGGCCTTTCCGACATAGCACCAGGGGCAGGCGATGTCGCTCCAGATCTCGACGCGCATGGGTCGGCTCTCTCCAGGGTCGTGCGGGTGCGGAGGCTCCCTCCGTGACCGAGTGAACCTTCAAGCAGCTGCCTTCATTCCCTCAGCTGCCGTCCCGCAGATCATGCAGCCAGTGGAACCGGTACTCGATGTGGTCGAAGGTCACCACACAGCCCTCCCCCATCGGGGACTGGGTCATGAAGCCGACCAGTGCGGCTCCGGTCTCCTTCTCGTCACCGAGGGTGAAAAGCCGTACGAAGGTCCAGCGCTCGCCGTCGCGCGAGGCGTGGAAGGCGAAGGCGCGGCCGGTGCGGCTCACCCGGAGCCAGAGGGAACTGCCGTCCACGGTGAAGGAGTTGGCGTCGTCGGAGTGTCCCCGGGTGACCACCGTGCACAGCGTGGGCACGTCCGGCGAGTACTCCAGGCAGAGCTTGGCCCAGCCCCGCTCACCGACGTGGACGTAGAGCACGCCCGCGTCGAAGGAGGCGGCGAAGCCGACGGTGACCCGGGCGATCAGCTGGAAGTCGCCCTCGGGCGCACCGAGGAGACGCGGCGCGTCGGCCGCGGGGTCGAGGGCCTCGCCGGTGGGCGGCACGAAGCGGTCCTGCCGGGGCCCCGCCCATCCGGTGAGGACGCCGTCCTCGTAGGACCAGGAGCCGTTGGGGCCGTATGTGCGCAGCGGAAAAGGGAGTTCGGGGATGTCCAGGTCCATGGCCGAATTGTTCCAGGCGTCGCCCCCGGCCCGGGACGCGGGCCTGGAACCGAGCGCGGGCTGAGCAGGCTCAGCGCTCCAGCCTGCCGTTGAACCTGCGGGGCAGGCCGAGCGGGTTGTCGTCCCTCAGTTCCTCCGGCAGCAGGGCCTCCGGCGTCCCCTGGTAGACGACCGGCCGCAGCCACCGCTCGATGGCCGTGCCTCCCACCGACGTGGACGTGGAGGTGGTCGCCGGGTACGGGCCGCCGTGGTGCTGGGCCGGGGCGACCGCGACGCCCGTGGGCCAGCCGTTGACCAGGACCCGCCCGGCCAGCGGGGTCAGTTCCCGCACCAGTTCCGCCCCGCGGCCCTTCCCGGCCGCCTCCTCGGCGGACAGCTGCACGGTCGCCGTGAGGGTGCCCGGCAGCCGCGACAGCACACCCCGCACCTCGCTGTCGTCCTCGTAGCGGGCCACCACGGTGACCGGCCCGAAGCACTCCTCCAGGAGCAGGTCGTGCTCCCCCTCCCGGGCCAGCCGGCTCGCCGGGACGGTGAGGAAGCCCGCGCTGACGCTGTGCTCGCCGCCGGCGCCCGGGGTCACCGGGGACTCCACATCGGGCAGTTGAGCGCGTTCGGCGACCCCGGCGACGAAGGTGTCGCGCATGCGGTGGTCGAGCAGGACGCCCGCGTCGGTGTCGCTGACGGCGTCGGTCAGGGACTTCAGCAGCGCGTCACCGGCCGGGCCGGCCGGGGCCAGGACGAGGCCGGGCTTCACACAGAACTGGCCGACGCCCAGCGTCATGGAACCGGCCAGCCCGGCACCGATCGCCTCGCCGCGCTCGGCCGCCGCGGCCTCGGTGACGACGACCGGGTTCAGAGAGCCCAGCTCGCCGTGGAAGGGGATGGGGACGGGCCGGGCGGCGGCCGCGTCGAACAGGGCACGGCCGCCGCGGACCGAGCCGGTGAAACCGGCCGCCGAGACCAGCGGGTGCCTGATCAGCTCCAGTCCGGCGTCGAAGCCGTGCACCAGGCCCAGCACCCCGTCGGGGATGTCGTGCCGGGCGGCGGCCCGGTGCAGCACCATGGCGACCAGCTCGGACAGCCCGGGGTGGTCGGGGTGGGCCTTGACGACGACGGGGCAGCCGGCCGCGAGCGCGCTCGCGGTGTCGCCGCCGGCCACGGAGAAGGCGAAGGGGAAGTTGGACGCGGAGTAGACGGCGACGACGCCCAGCGGAATCTTGTAGCGGCGCAGGTCAGGGACGGGCGGGGTCGCGGTGTCGTCGGGGTGGTCGATGACGACGCCGAGGAAGGCTCCCTCGTCGACGATTCCGGCGAAGGCCCGCAGCTGGTAGCAGGTACGGGCGAGCTCGCCGGTGAGCCGGACCGGGCCGAGCGCGGTCTCCGCGTCGGCGACTTCGACGAGCTGGTCCCTGACCGCCTCGAGCTCGTCGGCGGCCGTGCGCAGGAAGGCCGCGCGGACGGCGCGGTCCGTCAGCGCCCCGCGCGCGTCGTGCGCGGCGCGGACGGCGGCATCCACCTCCTGGGCCGTGGCCTCCACCGCAACCTGTTCCCGCTGCTTCCCGGTTCGGGGGTCGACACTCCAGACTGGTGCTGCTGCCACCGGCGGTCCCTTCATCTGCTTGCCGCATGCAAAGCCGCAGTATGTACGTCATCCACCAGCGGTGTTCGGTATGTTGAACACTGTCTCCATGGATGAACCTGCTGTGGAGACTATTTCGCGGCCAATGAGGGGGTCAAGGGCGATGTCGGCTGGCGGGACAGGCGGCGGGGCGCAGGTCAAGTCCGCGGTGCGGACCGTTGAACTGCTCGAATACTTCGCCGGGCGCCCCGGCCTGCATTCCCTGGCGGCGGTTCAGGAGGCCGTCGGCTATCCCAAGTCGAGCCTGTACATGCTGCTGCGCACGCTCGTGGAGCTCGGGTGGGTGGAGACGGACGCGACGGGCACGCGGTACGGCATCGGCGTCCGGGCGCTGCTGGTGGGCACGTCCTACATCGACGGCGACGAGGTCGTCGCGGCCGTCCGGCCCACGCTGGACCGGCTGTCGGACGACACCACCGAGACCATCCACCTCGCCCGGCTCGACGGCACCAACGTCGTCTATCTGGCCACCCGCCAGTCGCAGCACTACCTGCGCCCCTTCACCCGGGTCGGCCGCCGGCTGCCCGCCCACTCGACCTCGCTGGGCAAGGCGCTGCTGAGCACGTACTCCGACGAGCAGGTGCGCACGATGCTCCCGGAGACGCTGCCCGCCCTGACCGAGAACACCCTCACCGACCGGGAGAAGCTCATCGAGGAGCTGCATCTGGTGCGGGAGCAGGGCTTCGCCGTGGACCGCGAGGAGAACACGCTGGGGCTGCGCTGCTTCGGTGTGGCGATCCCGTACCGCACCCCCGCGCGGGACGCGATCAGCTGCTCGGTGCCGGTGGCCCGGCTCACCCCCGCACACGAGCAGATGGTCAAGGACGCTCTGCTCGACGCCCGGGACCGACTGACCCTGGCCACCCGGAGGCTGTGACCCCGTGGACACCGCCCTGCGCCCGGTGCACGACAGCGATCTGGTGCTCACGCTGCACGGCTGACCCGGCCCTCCCCCGCGCGGCGGAGGCGGATCGTCGCCGCGCGGGACGCGCCGGCCAGTGACCGCGCGGGAGTGTGAGCCCATGTCGCAGACACTGGCCGCCGGCGGCGGCACGCTCCCCCGCTCCCCCTCTCGAGGAGCCCTCATGACCGGCGCCGCCCCGATCCGTGTCGTCCTGGCGGACGACGAGCGCTTGGTGCGCACCGTGCTGCGGGCCATCCTGTCCGCCGAGCCGGATCTGGACGTGGTCGGTGAGGCGGCCACGGGGGCGGAGGCGGTGGCCGTGGTCCGGGAGCGGTGGCCGGACGTCGTGCTGATGGACGTACGCCTGCCGGAGATCGACGGCATCCGCGCCACCGAACAGATCCTCGCCGGTGCCGACGGGCCGCCGCGGATCATCGTCGTCACCACCTTTGAGAACGACTCCTACGTGTACGACGCCCTGCGCGTCGGAGCCGCCGGCTTCCTCCTCAAGCGGGCGGACGCCGACGCCTGGTCGGGGCGGTGCGGCTGGTCTCCCGCAGCGACACCCTGCTGTTTCCGGCGGCCGTGCGCGCCGTGGCCGCCGAGCACGCGCGGGCCCGCCCCGCGCCTCCCGCCTGTGTGGCGCGGCTGACCGGACGCGAGAGCGAGGTGCTGCGGCACATGGCGGGCGGGCTGACCAACGCGGAGATCGCCCGGCGGATGGAGGTCGGCGCCGCCACCGTGAAGACGCACGTGGCGTCGGTGCCGGCCAAGACGGGCGCCCGGGACCGCACCCAGGCCGTCATCGCGGCCTACGAGGCGGGCTTCCTGCGCCGCACCCGACCGCTCCCGCGCGCGGCGCTTCATGAACACCCGATGAGAAACCGGGCGCAAGGGAACGATGTGCCCCCTTCCGTTCGTCTGTCCGAACGCGATGAACAAGACGATCAGACGTGCCGCGGTCCTCACGCTGCTGCTGGTGTTCGCCCTGCTGATCAGGGCGACCTGGGTGCAGTTCTACGACGGCCGGGCACTGGCGGACGACAACGGCAACCGGCGCAACGCGATCGAGACGTACGCGGAGCCGCTCGGGAACATCATCGTGGCCGGGGAGTCGGTCACCGGCTCGGCGCGGACGAAGGGAGGCGATCTCGCGTACAAGCGCACCTACCAGAACGGCCCGCTGTACGCGGCCGTGACAGGCTACGCCTCGCAGGCCTACGCACCGACGCACCTGGAGGGCATCTACGCGGATCTGCTCAACGGCACGGACCCCCGGCTGAAGACGGTGATGGACACGGTCACCAACCGGCGGGCCGATCCGGGCAACGTGGTGACGACCATCGACCCCGCGGTGCAGAAGGCGGCCTACGAGGCGCTGGGTGACAAGAAGGGCGCGGCCGTCGCGATCGAACCGGGGACGGGCCGGATCCTCGCGGTGGTGTCGACCCCGTCGTACGATCCGGAGTCGCTGACCGACGCCAACACCGCGGGGGAGGCCTGGAAGAAGCTCACGGCGGACCCGGAGAAGCCGCTCACCAACCGGGCGCTGCGCCAGCCGCTCCCGCCGGGCTCGACGTTCAAGCTGGTCGTCGCGGCAGCCGCGCTGGAGAGCGGCCTGTACACGTCGGTGGACGAGAAGACCGACAGCCCCGACCCGTACACACTGCCGGGCACGGCCACGGACCTCACCAACGAGAACCCGGACGCGCCCTGTGAGAACGCCTCGCTCCGGGTCGCGCTCCAGTACTCCTGCAACAACGTCTTCGCGAAGACGGCCGTCACCCTGGGGCAGGACAAGGTGCGGGCGATGGCCGAGAAGTTCGGTTTCAACGACGAGACGCAGGACGTGCCGGTGCGCGCCCACACCAGCGTGTACCCCTCGGACATGGAGCCGTCGCAGACCGCGCTCACCGGGATCGGCCAGTTCGATGTGACCGCCACCCCACTGCAGATGGCGATGGTGTCGGCGGCCATAGCGAACGGCGGGGAGATGGTGTCGCCCCATATGGTCAGCCGGGTCACCGACCGGGGCGGCGATGTGCTGACCGACTACGACGAGGAGGCCGGCACGGAGCGGATCGTCAGCTCCTCGACCGCCGAGCAGCTCCGGTCGGCGATGCGGACGGTCGTCGAGAAGGGCACGGGGTCCAACGCGCGGATCTCCGGCGCCACCGTCGGCGGCAAGACGGGCACCGCGCAGCACGGCGAGAACAACAGCAAGATCCCGTACGCGTGGTTCACCTCGTACGCCGAGTCGGACTCCTCGGACCGGGACGTCGCCGTGGCGGTCGTGGTGGAGCAGTCGAACGCGGCCCGCTCGGAGGTCAGCGGCAACGGTCTGGCGGCCCCGGTCGCCAAGGCGGCCATGGAGGCGGCCCTGCGGGACTGAACCTTCCGGGCCGTCAGGCCGTCTGTACGGACGGGCCGCCCCCTCCCCCCGGGGGCGGCCCGTCTCTGTGCGCGCCCGGGACTACTTGACGCCGAGGAGCTGCTCGATCGGGTCGATCGCGAAGTACACCAGGAACAGCGCGGAGGCAGCCCACAGCAGCCAGTGGACCTCCCTCGCCCGTCCCAGCACCGTCTTGATGACGACGTAGGCGACGAAGCCGGCGCCGATGCCGTTGGTGATGGAGTAGGTGAACGGCATCACGGCGATGGTGAGGAACGCCGGGATGGCGATGTCGTAGCGGTCCCACTCGATGTGTTTTACCTGGGTCATCATCAGGAAGCCGACGGCGACCAGCGCGGGGGCCGCCGCCTGGAGCGGGACGATGGTCAGCAGCGGGGTCAGGAACAGTGCCAGGCCGAACAGTCCGCCGGTGACCAGGTTGGCGAAGCCGGTACGGGCCCCCTCGCCGACACCGGCCGCCGACTCGATGTACGAGGTCGCCGACGAGGCGGAGGAGGCGCCGCCCGCGACGGCCGCGGCACCGTCGATGAGCAGCACCCGGCCGAGGCCCGGCACCTTGCCCTGCTCGTCGAGCAGTCCGGCCTCGGCGCTGACGCCGACGACGGTGCCCATGGTGTCGAAGAAGTCGGACAGAACCAGCGTGAACACCAGCAGGACCACGGTGACGGCGCCGGCCTGTCCGAACGCGCCGAACAGACTGAACTCACCGATGAGGCCGAAGTCGGGGGCGTCGACCAGCTGGTCGGGCCACTCGGGTGTGGTCAGTCCCCAGGTGCTCACGTCCGCGAGCGAGTTGATGACGATCGCCACCAGCGTCATGGTGACGATGCTGATGAGGATGGCGCCGCGCACCTTGCGGGCGAGCAGACCGACGGTGAGCAGTACGCCGAGGCAGAACACCAGCATCGGCCAGCCGGTGAGGGTGCCGGTGCTGCCCAGCTGGACCGGCACCGTGGTGCCCGCGGCGTCCGGGATGCGGCTGACGAAGCCGGCGTCGACGAAGCCGATCAGGGCGATGAACAGGCCGATGCCGACGCTGATCGCCTGTTTCAGCGGTTGCGGGATGGCGTGCATGACCGCCTCGCGCAGCCCGGTCACCACCAGGACGCAGATCAGCAGGCCCTCCAGCACGATCAGGCCCATCGCGTCGTCCCAGCTCATCAGGGGGGCGATCTGGAAGGCGACGACGGCGTTCAGGCCCAGTCCGGCGGCGAGGGCGAGCGGCAGATTGCCCCCGACGCCCATGATGACGGTCATCACGGCGGCCACCAGAGCGGTGGCGGTGGTGAGCTGGACGGCGTCGAGCTGCTCGCCGAACTTGTCCTTCGCGCTGCCCAGGATGAGGGGATTGAGGACAAGAATGTAGGCCATGGTGAAGAACGTGGCGAAGCCGCCGCGTATCTCCCGGCCGAACGTGGAGCCGCGCTCGGATATCCGGAAGAACCGGTCGATGCCGTTCACCGCGGGTGGTCCGGCTGCCGGCCGGTCGGCCTTCTGCTGTGCCTCGGACATGCGACTGCTCCTCGATGGCTGGAAGATCGGTGGGCGGATGCCGGCTGATTGTGCCCGCGCCGAACCTCGATCAGGTGTGGTTCGTATTACGGATTGGCATGCCGACGGGTCAGGCGCCGTTCGATCTTCCTCATCTGTGCACGCAGCTGCCGACTGGACCGGGGGCGGGGGCGCAGCCCCGGAGCGTGGGTCAGCGTCCTTCCGGGGCCCAGTGCGGGTTCCTTCCGCTCAGGCCGATCGTCCGGTCGAGCAGCGGTGCGCCGGACGGGACCGGCACCACGGGGCCGAAGATCTCGTCCCGGCCGGGTTGATCCACGGCGGCGAGGAGGAAGTCGTGGGACGCCCGCAGCGCGTGGGGGTCGGGGGTGTACTCCTGGCCGGTCGCGCGGGCCAGGTCCCAGCCGTGGATCACCAGTTCGTCCACGGCGACGGCGGCCGCGACCTCGCCCGGCAGGTCCACGCCGCCCGCGCGGGTCATCCCGCTGCGGGCGCCGGGCTCCCGCCACGCCTCGGCCAGCTCGTCCAGCACCTTGGGCAGCTCCTCGCGCCACCCCGGCCCGAGGTCCGGTACGGCCGCGTCGGGGCTGGTGTCGGTCGTGGCACCGAGGTCCTTGCGCGCGGCATCGCGGAAGGCCACGCTCAGTCCGAGCAGGTGTCCGAGCAGATTCCGCACCGCCATCTCCGGACAGGGCGTCGGGCCGGACAGCTGGTCGTCGGACACCCCCTCGGCGAGATGTGCGATAACACGCGTCTGCGGTCCGAGGTCAAGGGTGCTCGTGTCGGTCATGTCCGGCTCCTCACAACTCAGGTCAGGTCAGGTCCTGAAGGGTGGACCGGAACCGCCGTTGGAACTCATCGGTGGCCGCGCGGTGTGCGTCAGCGCTCGGCGAGCGGGCTCGGCGCCTCCTGGACCACCCAGCCGTTGCCGTCCGGGTCCTCGAAGAAGAGGAAGGAGTTCCAGATCTCGGTGCCCCTGCCCTCCTCCCAGCCGTCCGGCCCCACGTGCCGCACCGGGCCGACGTCGAGCCCGCGGTCCGCGAGCTCGTCCCTGGCCGCCTCGATGTCCGTGACGCAGAGCTGCAGGTCCTGGAGCGAACCGGGCGCCGTCCTCCGCCGTCCGGGCGGCGTCGGCAGGCCTGCCTCCAGGACGATGGAGCACCGCGAGCCGGGCGGGGTGAGCTGCACGAAGCGGGCGCCCTCGAAGGGCGAGACGTCGATGTCGCAGTGGAAGCCGCACCGGTCGGTGTAGAACTCCTTGGCCCGGTCCACGTCGGACACCGGCACCATGATCACTTCGAGCGTCCATTCCATCGGAACCCCTCTTCTCCGTCCGCACGGATGCTCCGTCCGCTTCACATGGTCCGGGTGACGTACCGCGCGCGCCCGTCGGCCGCCACCCCGGGCTCCCTCCTGAGGCATCTGCCCGATGCCCGTCGCCCCGCCTTGGAACCACGATGAGCAGGCATGACGACGACATGGACGGCGGTCCGCGTGGTGCGGGACCGCAATGCCGGGCTCTACCTGGCCGGGGTGGTGATCTCCGGGTTCGGCACCTCCGCTCTGTGGCTGGCCTCGGGGGTGTGGGTCAAGGACCTTACCGGCTCGGACGGTCTCGCGGCCCTGTGCATGCTGGCGATGTGGGCGCCGACCCTGGCCGGGCCGCTGCTGGGGACGCTCGCCGACCGGGTGCGCCGACGGCCGCTGCTGATCGGCACGAGCCTGCTCATGGCGGCGCTATTGCTCACCCTGTGCACCGTCGACTCACCGCACGGCCTGTGGCTGCTGTACGCGGTGCTGTTCGTGTACGGCGCGGCAGGCGCCGTCCAGGACGCGGCCGAGTCCGCACTGATCGCCACCGCCGTGGACCGCTCCCTGCTCGACGACTTCAACGGGCTGCGCATGACCGCCAACGAGGGCATGAAGCTGCTGGCCCCGCTGGCCGGCGCGGGTCTTTACGCGGCGTACGGCGGGGCGGGCGTCGCCGCCTTGGACGCGGTCACCTTCCTGCTGGCCGCGGTGGTGTACGCGTTCCTGCGCGTACGGCAGGACCGGCCGGTACCGCCGGCGGGCAGCCGCCGGGAGCAGACCGCCGAGGGGGTCCGCCACCTGTGGTCGCACCCGGTGCTGCGCCCGCTCGTGTCGGCGGGCGGCGCCACGATGCTGTGCGCGGGCATCAGCGGCGCACTGGTCTACGCCGTGGTGGAGGACCTCGGCCACTCCCCCGCCTACGCCGGTGTGCTGTACGCCGTCCAGGGCGCGGGCTCGGTGGCGGTCGGCCTGCTTTCGGGCCCGGCCCTGCGCCGCTTCGGCGCCCGGCACTTCGCGGCGCACGGCATCGCGGTGCTGGCGGTCGCGGTGGCGCTGCGCGCGGTGCCGAACGACCCTCTGGCGTGGGTGTGCAGCGCGGGGATCGGCGTGGGTCTGCCGGCGGTGCTGATCGCCACACTGACCGCGGTGCAGCACGAGACGCCGGCGCCGCTGCTGGGCCGGGTGACCGCCACGGCCAACACCCTGGTGTTCACCCCGAACGTCCTCGGTCTGGCCGCGGGCGCGGCCCTGGTCGAACTGGCCGACCACCGCCTGCTGCTGGCCGCACTGGGCGCCACCCTGACGGCAACGGCATTCCTCCTCCGAAGCCCCGCGTGATCGGTGACTTCATGGTGAGGTGGGCCACATCTCGCCCGTCGAGTTACGAAGCCAACCGCTATCGAGTAGCGCCATAAACGCAGTTCGTAGCACCTGACTGAGAAGTCCTGCGGGCCCGTAATGGTCCACACGTAAAGTACCCGGGGCATGTGGCACCCTACCAACTCCCATATTGCTTGCAGTAAATTGAGTTCCCGTCACCACGAACCGGCATATGCGGTCGGTAGCGTGGGAAATCAGCCAAACGAGGGGAAAACCAAGAATGTTACGCAGGAAACCATTCAATGTCCGCCTCGCCACGGCCGCAGCAGTATTCGCCACTGCTGCGGGCATGGGAATCGTCAACGCGCCATCGGCCGCGGCATCACCCGATCAGTGTCAAGCTGGGTACTTCTGTGTGTGGCAGAACAGCAGCTACACCGGCCGGTTCTACGCAGCGTCACAGAGTGTGCCCAACATCGGTGATTTCATGAACGACAGGACGACGTCGTACTGGAATCGCACCACGTCCTGGGTCACTTTGTACGGCGACTCGAACTATCGGGGCTGCATGTTCTCGGTGCCGCCCTGGGGGTCGTCCCCGGCCATCTCGCCGAGTCTGAACGACGAGATGACCTCCTTCAGGATCGCCCCTCGCCCCACCTGCTAAAGGGTTCGAGCGGCTGCTGAAGGCGGTCCGTGACCGCGGCGGCGAATTCGCGAGAACCACAGGCACGCTGGGGATGCGCCCGGGATACTTGACGACCGCGCCCCACCTCCCCAGCGCGTCCGCGCAAGGCCACGGCCGCCGCCGTAAGGAGACCCGAGGATGCCCGCTCCCCGTACCGTTCTGCTCACCGGCGCCGCCGGCGGACTCGGCACCCTGATGCGGGGATTGCTCCCGGAGTACGGCCACACACTGCGCCTGCTCGATCTGCGCCCCGTCGACGGCGAACCCGACGCGATCGTCGCGGACCTGGCCGACAGGGACGCCGTGCGCGAGGCGGTCCGCGGCGTCGACGCGATCGTCCATCTCGCGGGGATCTCCCTCGAAGCCTCGTTCGACAAGATCCTCAAGGCCAATATCGAGGGCACGTACAACCTGTACGAGGCGGCCCGCGAGGAAGGCGTCGGACGCATCGTCTACGCCTCCTCCAACCACGCCGTCGGCTACACCCCCCGCCCCCGGGGCGACGACCCCCTGATCCCGATCGACACCCCGCGCCGTCCGGACACCTTCTACGGCCTGTCCAAGTGCTTCGGCGAGGACCTGGCCCAGCTCTACTGGGACAAGCACGGCCTGGAGACCGTCTCCGTGCGCATCGGCGCCTGCTTCCCCGAGCCGACCAGCGTGCGCATGCTCTCGGTGTGGATGAGCCCCGCCGACGGCGCCCGTCTCTTCCACGCGGCCCTGACCGCCGAGAACGTCGGCCACACCGTCATCTACGGCTCCTCCGCCAACACCCGCCTGTGGTGGGACCTCAGCTCCGCCCGGGCGCTCGGCTACGAGCCACAGGACGACTCGGAGCCGTACGCCGAGAAGCTGATCGTCGAGCAGGGCGAGCCGACCCCCGACGACCCGGCGCACGCCTGCCTGGGTGGCGACTTCGTCACCGACCCGCCCATCTGGCCCCACTGACCGGCCGGTACCGGCGGATTCACCCCCTTCACAGGAGCGGACGGGCACCGAACGGGCCCGTCCGCTCCGGCATTCGGGCATCCGTACTGCCCGAACTCACGTCCAGGGCCTGCGGGCACGCAGGTCGAAGACGGGCAGCCATCGCGCCAAACGGGCACAAGCGGGCAGCATCGGATCCGTAACAGGCCTGTTCAGCGGGCGAACACCGCTGTACAACTTGCCCCATGGACGCCACCGGGCCCGAACGGGCAGCTCCGCTCGGCCGGCCGGAGGCGATCAGGCAAGGAAGAACGTACGGAAGCGGGTGTCGGCGATGACGACGGCCAGAGCGGCGAAGACCGCCGAGGAGCGCCGGCGGGAGATCGTCCGCGCGGCACGGGCCACCGGCTCCATCGAGGTCACCGCGCTCGCCACCGATCTGGGCGTGGCCCGGGAAACCGTCCGCAGGGACCTGCGGGTCCTGGAGGACCACGGCCTGCTCCGCCGCACCCATGGCGGCGCCTGCCCCGTGGAAAGCGCCGGCTTCGAGACGACGCTCGCCTTCCGTGCCACCAGCCACGTCCCCGAGAAGCGCAGGATCGCGGCCGCCGCGGCCGAACTGCTCGGCGACGCCGAGACGGTCTTCATCGACGAGGGCTTCACCCCGCAGCTCATCGCCGAGGCCCTGCCCCGTGACCGGTCGCTGACCGTGGTCACCGCGAGCCTGCCGACCGCGGGTGCCCTGGCCGAGGCCGAGAACTTCTCCGTTCTGCTGCTCGGCGGCCGGGTGCGCTCCGGCACGCTGGCGACCGTCGACCACTGGACCACGAAGATGCTGGCCGGATTCGTCATCGACCTGGCGTTCATCGGCGCCAACGGCATCTCCCGCGAACACGGGCTGACCACGCCCGACCCGGCGGTCAGCGAGGTGAAGGCGCAGGCCATTCGGTCGGCGCGGCGGACCGTCTTCGCGGGGGTGCACACCAAGTTCGGAGCGGTCAGCTTCTGCCGCTTCGCCGAGATCGGCGCACTGGAAGCGATCGTCACCAGCACCCTGCTCCCCGCCTCCGAGGCCCACCGCCACTCCCTGCTCGGCCCGCAGGTCATCCGCGTCTGACGGCCGAGCCGCCGCGTCACACGTCCCCGCTGCCACGCCCACTTGCGGGCCCGCACCACCCCACAGCTGCCGTTTTGTCCAGATACAGCCAGGAGTACCGCATGCGAACCGAGAGCCGACGCATACCCCGCAGCCTCTTCGCCATGGCCGCATCAGCGGCGCTGATCACTCCACTCGCCGCCTGTGCGGGCGCCGGCGGGTCCGCATCGTCCGACGGCCGGTCCATCAACGTCCTGATGGTGAACAACCCGCAGATGGTCGAGCTGCAGAAGCTCACCGCCGACCACTTCACCAAGGACACCGGCATCAAGGTGAACTTCACGGTGCTGCCGGAGAACGATGTCAGAGACAAGATCAGTCAGGACTTCGCCAACCAGGCCGGCCAGTACGACGTCGCCACACTCAGCAACTACGAGATCCCCATCTACGCCGAGAACGGCTGGCTCCACGACCTGGACTCCCACGTCAAGGGCGACAGCGCCTTCGACCAGGACGACATCCTGCCGCCGATGACCAAGGCCCTCACCGGGGAGGACGGCAAGCTCTACGGCGAGCCGTTCTACGGCGAGTCCTCCTTCCTGATGTACCGCAAGGACGTCCTCGAGAAGGAAGGGCTGACCATGCCCGAGAAGCCCACCTGGAAGGAGGTCGCCGAACTCGCCGGGAAGGTGGACGGCGCCGAGCCCGGGATGAAAGGCATCTGCCTGCGCGGCCTGCCCGGCTGGGGTGAGGTCATCGCCCCGCTGACCACCGTGGTGAACACCTTCGGCGGCACCTGGTTCGAGGAGGACTGGACCCCCCGCCTGGACTCCAAGGAGTTCAAGGAGGCCACGCGGTTCTACGTCGACCTGGTCCGCGAGCACGGCGAGGCCGGCGCGGCCCAGGCCGGCTACGCCGAGTGCCTGAACAACATGACCCAGGGCAAGACCGCCATGTGGTACGACGCCACGGCCGGCGCCGGCTCCCTGGAGGCCGACGGCTCCCCGGTCAAGGGCAAGATCGGCTACGTCCCCGCACCGGTGGAGAAGACCGAGAGCTCCGGCTGGCTCTACACCTGGGCCTGGGGCATCCAGAAGGCGTCCGACAACGCCGATGACGCCTGGAAGTTCATCTCCTGGGCGTCCGGCAAGGAGTACGAGAAGCTCGTCGGCGAGAAGATCGGCTGGTCCAACGTGCCCGCCGGCAAGCGCGCCTCGACCTACGACATCCCGGAGTATCGCGAGCAGGCGGCTGCCTTCGCCGATGTGACCCGTGACGCGATCGCGAGCGCCAGGCCCGAGGACCCGGGTGTGCAGCCCCGGCCCGCGCCCGGCATCCAGTTCGTCGGCATCCCCGAGTTCACCGACCTCGGCACCAAGGTCTCCCAGGAGATCAGCTCCGCCATCGCCGGACGCCAGTCGGTGGACAGCGCCCTCGCCAAGGCCCAGAAGCTCGCCGAGGCCGTCGCCGAGAAGTACGAGGCATCGTGACCCTGACGAAGACGGCCCGGCCCGCCGCCGCTCCTCCGCGCGCGGCGGCGCCGCCGCCGAACCGCATACGCGCCTGGGCCACCCGGGCCCCGCTGCTGCCCGCGCTGATCTTCATGATCGTCGTGACGCAGCTGCCCTTCGTGGCCACGCTGGTGATCTCGTTCCTCGACTGGAACGCCCTCTACCCGGACGACCGCCGCTTCGCCGGCTTCGCCAACTACGGCGAGGTGCTGAGCGACCCCGCCCTGCGGAAGTCGATCTGGACCACCATCCTGCTCACCGTCACCGTGGTGCTGGTGAGCCTGCTCCTCGGGCTGCTGCTCGCGCTGCTCCTCGACCGGCGCTTCCGCGGCCGGGCCGCGGTGCGCACGATGCTCATCGCCCCGTTTCTGCTGGTGCCGGTCGCCGCCGCACTGCTGTGGAAGCACGTGCTGTTCAACCCGGAGTACGGCCTGTTCAACGGCATCCTGCACGCGATCGGCGGGGACGGAGCCGCACAGCCGGACTGGATCTCCGAGATGCCGCTGACGGCGGTCGAGGCCTCGCTGGTATGGCAGTGGACGCCCTTCATGATGCTGATCCTGCTCGCCGGACTGCAGAGCCGCGACCCCCAGCTGATCGAGGCCGCCCGGATGGACGGCGCGAGCGACTGGCAGGTGTTCGTCCACATCACGCTGCCGCATCTGCGCCGCTATCTCGAACTGGGCGTCCTGCTCGGCTCGATCTACATCGTGCAGAACTTCGACGCGGTGTTCACGATCACTTCCGGCGGACTGGGCACCGCCAATCTGCCGTACACGATCTACCAGACCTTCTACCAGGCACACGAGAACGGCCTCGCCTCCGCGGCCGGCGTCATCGTCGTGATCGGCTCGATCATCCTGGCGACCTTCGCGCTGCGCGTCGTGTCGTCGCTGTTCCGCGAGGAGGTGTCCCGCTGATGGCCACCGTCACCGGCACCACTGCCGGCCCCACTCCCACCGCCCCGGCCCGGCCGTCCCGGCCCGGCGGCCGGCTCCGGGCGAGCGCCCTGGGCATCGTCGCCTGGCTGGCCGGTCTCGTCTTCGTGGCGCCCCTGCTGTGGATGGTCCTCACGTCCTTCCACTCCGAGGCCGACGCGGCGACCAACCCGCCCTCGGTTACCGCCCCGCTGACCCTGGACGGCTACCGCGAGTTCTTCGGGCTGACCGGCGGCGCCAGTCCCTGGCCCGCGATGATCAACTCCATGACCGCGTCGGTGGTCTCCACGCTGCTGACGCTGCTCCTGGCCGTGCCCTCCGCGTACGCGCTGTCCATCCGGCCGGTGAAGAAGTGGACCGATGTCCTGTTCTTCTTCCTCTCCACCAAGATGCTGCCGCTGGTGGCCGGTCTGCTGCCCATCTACCTCTTCGCCAAGAACACGGGCCTGCTCGACAACATCTGGGCGCTGGTCATCCTGTACACGGCGATGAACCTGCCGATCGCGGTGTGGATGATGCAGTCCTTCCTCGCCGAGGTACCGGTGGCGATCATCGAGGCGGCCCAGATCGACGGGGCGAAACTCCCCACGGTCCTGGGCCGCGTGGTGGCGCCGATCGCCCTGCCCGGCATCGCGGCGACGGCGCTGATCTGCTTCATCTTCAGCTGGAACGAGCTGCTGTTCGCCCGTGTCCTGACGGGCGTGGTCGCCGAGACCGCCCCCGTCTTCCTGACCGGCTTCATCACCAGCCAGGGCCTTTTCCTGGCCAAGGTGTGCGCCGCGTCGCTCGTCATCTCCCTGCCGGTGCTCGCCGCGGGGTTCGCCGCCCAGGACAAACTCGTCCAGGGCCTGTCGTTGGGAGCCGTGAAATGAAGGCCGCCGTCATCGAGTCCGTGGGCAAGGCCGTCGTCGCCGAGGTTCCGGACCCGACGCCAGGACCGCGCGATGTGGTCGTCGAGGTCGCGGCCTGCGGACTGTGCGGCACGGACCTGCACATCCTGCAGGGCGAGTTCGCCCCCAAGCTCCCGATCGTGCCGGGACACGAGTTCGCCGGCGCGGTGGTGGGCGTCGGTTCCCAGGTCACGGAGGTGTCCGTCGGCGACCAGGTGGCGGTGGACCCCTCCCTGTACTGCTACGAGTGCCGCTACTGCCGTACCGGCCACAACAACCTCTGCGAGCGCTGGGCGGCGATCGGCGTCACCACGGCGGGCGGCGCGGCCCAGTACGCCGTGGCGCCCGTGGCGAACTGCGTCAAGCTCCCCGAGCACGTCCGCACCCAGGACGCGGCGCTGATCGAGCCCCTCTCCTGCGCGGTGCGCGGCTACGACGTGCTCCAGTCGCGGCTCGGCGCCCATGTGCTGATCTACGGGTCCGGGACCATGGGGCTGATGATGCTGGAGCTCGCCAAGCGCACCGGGGCGGCGAGCGTGGACATGGTGGACCTGAACCCGGCGCGGCTCGAGACGGCGCGGCAGTTGGGGGTTTCCGCGGCGGCGGCGACCCCGGAGGAGCTGGACCGGCCGCAGGGGTGGGACCTCGTCATCGATGCCACGGGGAACGCGGCGGCGATCCAGGACGGGCTGGAGCGGGTCGCCAAGGCGGGCACGTTTCTGCAGTTCGGGGTCGCCGACTATGCGACGCGGGTGCAGATCGATCCGTACCGGATCTACAACCAGGAGATCACGATCACCGGGTCGATGGCCGTGCTGCACAGTTACGAGCGCGCGGCGGAGCTGTTCGCGGGCGGCGTGCTGAACCCGGACGTCTTCATCAGCGACCGCCTCCCCCTGGACCGGTACCCCCAGGCCCTGGACCAGTTCGCGGCAGGCGTCGGCCGGAAGATCGTGGTGGTTCCCTAGGTGTTCTTCGCCCCCGCCGCCCCTTCCCGTCCCGTCCCTGGGGGCTGCGCCCCCAGACCCCCCTTTCGGCCCTTCGGGCCTCGTCCTCAAACGCCGGACGG
>NZ_JBFAWL010000021.1:0-114785 GCF_040680275.1 Streptomyces sp. NPDC052079 | reverse complement strand
GGCGTTGGCCCGTTTTTAGCCCCTCCGGCGTTTGAGGAGCGGGGGTCCGGGGGCAGCGCCCCCGGGGGACGGGAACGGGAAGGGGCGGCGGGGGCGAAAAACACCACGCCCGTCCGAGTGCACCGGCGGTGATTGTCAGTGGCCGGTGGAAGACTCCCCACCGGAGGAGGAGGCCACCATGCTCACCACCCACTTCGTCAACGGCGCCCCGAACTGGATCGACGTCGGCACCCCCGACATGGACGGCGCCGCGTCCTTCTACAACGCCCTGTTCGGCTGGGAGTTCCGGTCCGCAGGCCCCCACGCCGGCGGCTACGGCTTCTTCGAACTCGCCGACCGAATCGTCGCAGGCGGCATGCAGAGCGCACCAGAGCAGGGCCCACCCGCCTGGACCATCTACTTCCAGACCCCCGACGCGGACGCCACCGCACAAACCGCCCAGCAGTCCGGAGGCGGAGTGTCCATGCCGCCCACGGACGTAATGGAGCAGGGCAGAACGGCAATCCTCACCGACCACGCAGGCGTCCCCTTCGGCATCTGGCAGCCCGCCCAGCGCAAGGGCATCGAAGCGGCCGGCGAGGCAGGCTCCCTGTGCTGGGTCGAGCTCTACACCCCCGACATCGCCCGAACCGCCGCCTTCTACCACGCCACCCTCGGCTGGGAGACCTCGGCGGTGACCTTCCCCGGCGGTGTCTACACCTCCGTCAACCCCGCCGGGACGGGGGAGGAGGGCATGTTCGGCGGGTTGGTCCCGCTGGCCGACGACCCCGTCGAGGCGGAGAGCGGGATCCCGTACTGGCTGCCCTACATCGGGGTAAAGGACCCGGACGCGGTAGTCGACAGGGCCGCCGAGCTGGGCGGCAAGGTCCGGATGCCCCCCACGTCCCTCGCCGGCGTGGGCCGACTCGCCCGCCTGGAGGACCCGTACGGCGCCCGCTTCGCGGTCCTCAAGGGCGATCCGCGCCAGACCTGAACCCCGGCGCGCCACCGTGCGCGCCGGACCACCCGGCGCCACGATCATGCGGTCACGGGCGGCAGACCCCCGCGTCCCGCCCGTTGATACGGCGTTGATCAAACGTTTTACGCCGTCCGGCACGCTTCCGGCCATGCACATCCACACGGTCCCGTCGCCCGATCTCGCCTGGCAGGAGCAGGCGTTGTGCGCGCAGACGGGAGGAGAATTCTTCTTCCCCGAGCCCGGCAGTTCCGTCCGCGAGGCCAAGCGCATCTGCGGCCTCTGCCCGATCCGCGCCACCTGCCTGGAGTACGCCCTGACCAACGACATGCGCTTCGGCGTCTGGGGCGGCATGTCGGAGAAGGAACGCATGGAACTGCGGCGCACAGGACGGTAGTTCCCCTCAGCCACCGCCCATGCGGGTCGGGGAGAACCCATTCGGGCGGGAAGGCCGGGGACCCGGTGGCCGGGGTGTTCCTGAAGGACTACCGGGAGGCGGCCTGGTGATCGGCCGGAATTGACGGGTGCGACCCGGCTCCTGCCCCCTACGAATCCAGCCGCCCCGCCCCGACAGGACCTCAGCGGGCGGCGCGGGCCCCCATCCGGGCCTTGCGGGCCGCCAGCTTCTCGTCGAACTTGGCGGCCTCCGCGTCCAGGCCGCCCAGGAACAGACCCAGTTCCTCCTGGGCCTTCACGCCCTCCGGGCCCAGCCCGTCGATCTCCAGGACCTTGAGGAAGCGGAGCACCGGCTGGATCACGTCGTCGTGGTGGATGCGCAGGTTGTACACCTCGCCGATGGCCATCTGCGCGGCCGCCCGCTCGAACCCGGGGATGCCGTGTCCGGGCATCCGGAAGTTCACCACGACATCGCGCACCGCCTGCATCGTGAGGTCCGGGGCCAGTTCGAACGCCGACTTGAGCAGGTTGCGGTAGAAGACCATGTGCAGGTTCTCGTCGGTCGCGATACGGGCCAGCATGCGGTCACAGACCGGGTCACCCGACTGGTGACCGGTGTTGCGGTGCGAGATGCGGGTGGCCAGTTCCTGGAAGGCGACGTAGGCGATCGAGTGGAGCATCGAGTGCCGGTTGTCCGACTCGAAGCCCTCGCTCATATGGGCCATGCGGAACTGCTCCAGCTGGTCCGGGTCCACCGCCCGCGAGGCGAGCAGATAGTCCCGCATCACGATGCCGTGCCGGCCCTCCTCGGCCGTCCAGCGGTGCACCCAGGTGCCCCAGGCGCCCTCACGGCCGAAGAGCGTGGCGATCTCGTGGTGGTAGCTGGGAAGGTTGTCCTCGGTCAGCAGGTTCACCACCAGCGCGATCCGGCCGACCTCGGTGACCTTCGACTGCTCCTTGTCCCAGGCCTCGCCGTCCTCGAAGAAGCCGGGGAAGTTGCGGGCGTCGCTGAACGGCACGTACTCGTGCGGCATCCAGTCCTTGGCGACCTTCAGGTGCCGGTTGAGCTCCTTCTCGACCACTTCTTCCAGTGCGTACAACAGCCGGGCGTCGGTCCAGACGGAAGGGCTGCCGAGGTGGGAAGAAGCGAGCGACACGGGTGACTCCAGGGGGACGCTGACATGCTGAGGTCCGGCGAGGGGTGCCGGGAACCTACGGAATCGTAGGCTACGAATCCGTAGGTTACGAAGCCGTAGGTTAAGACCGCCGTAAAGACCGCTGATCAGCGGGGGTCCGTACGAGTGGCGTGGCGTCGCCGAATGCCACCGGAGCCGCAGGTCGCTGCGCCGTACGGGTGATATTGGTCCGGTTCAGGCGTACAACTCCCGCAGGCGGACCGAGAGGCACGTCACACACCCCTCGAGCTTCTCGAACTCGCCGACGTCCACCAGGACCGGCTGGTAGCCGAGATCCGCGTACAGCTCCGCGGTCTTCGGCGCGCTCGCCGCCATCAGCAGCTTGTCCCCGCCGAGCAGCACCACATGCGACCCCGACTCCTCCGGCACCGGCAGGAAGCGCGGGAACAGCGAGGGCGCGTCCATGGCCGGGATATGCCCGACGACCGTCCCGTCCGGCAGCGCCGTGACCGCGGACTTCAGATGCAGCACCTTCGCGACCGGCACGGCGACGACCCGTGCGCCCAGCGGCTCGAAGGCGGCCCGCACCTGCTGCACCCCGGCCGCGTTGGTGCGCCCGCCCCGGCCGACGTACACCGTGTCGCCGACCTTCAGCACATCTCCGCCGTCCAGGGTGCCCGGCTCCCAGACCCAGTTCACCGAGCAGCCGAGGGACGCCACGGCCTCCTCGACCCCGGACGTCTCGGCACGCCGGGACTCCGCGCCGGACCGCGCGATCAGCGCCACGTTCCGGAACATGACGACGGTGTCCTCCACGAAGACCGAGTCCGGGCAGTCGTCGGCAGGGTCCACCTCGATCGTCTCCCAGCCGTGGGCGCGCAGGGCCTCTGTGTACGCCTCCCACTGCTTCACCGCCCGGTCGAGGTCAACGTCCTCCCGTTCGAGGTGCGTCACCAGACCTTCGGCCAGGCGGGGCGAGGGGCGGCGGACGAGGGCCTTCTTGCTGGGCACGGGTGCGCCTTTCGGACGGACGGGCATGGCTCCACCGAGCCGGGGAGGCCGTGCGGCGGCCGGCCTCCCACGGGCGTCGGCGCAGCCATCATGCAGGGCGAATCGGGACAGGACCACCCCTGACGGCGATGAGTTGTACCACCGGTAACGCCTCAGTGCGCCGGGCGGGACGCCCCCACGGCCTCGGCCGTGGTCTCCCTCAGCTCCCCCTCCTCCATCAGCAGCCACCGCGTGATGCCGATCGACTCCAGGAACGGCAGATCGTGACTGGCCACGATCAGCGCTCCCTCGTACGACTCCAGCGCGGTGGTGAGCTGCCGGACGCTCGCCATGTCGAGGTTGTTGGTCGGCTCGTCCAGCATCAGCAGCTGCGGCGCGGGCTCCGCCAGCATCAGCGCGGCCAGCGCCGCCCGGAAACGCTCGCCGCCGGAGAGTGTCTCCGCCTTCTGGTCCGCGCGGGCGCCCCGGAACAGGAACCGGGCGAGCCGGGCCCGGACCCGGTTGTTGGTGGCGCCCGGGGCGAACCGGGCCACGTTCTCGGCGACGGTCAGTTCCGGGTCGAGGACGTCGAGGCGCTGCGGCAGGAACCGCAGGGGCACATGGGCCCGCGCCTCGCCGGAGACCGGCTCCAGCTCACCGGCGATCGTGCGCAGCAGCGTCGTCTTGCCCGCGCCGTTGCGCCCGATCAGCGCCACCCGCTCGGGCCCGCGCAGATCGAAGCCGCCCCGCACCCGGGCGCCGTACGCCAGTTCCAGGTCCATGAGGGTGAGGACGCCCCGGCCCTGCGGTACGGCCGTGTACGGCAGGTCGACGCGGATCTCGTCGTCGTCCCGTACGGCCTCCACCGCGTCGTCGAGCCGTTCCCTGGCCTCGGAAAGCTTCTCCTCGTGCATGATCCGGTGCTTGCCCGCGGACACCTGCGCCGCGCGCTTGCGCGCCCCCATGACGATTTTCGGCTCGCGCTTCTGCTCGAACATCTTCTGGCCGTACCGCTTGCGGCGGGCCAGTTTGACCTGGGCGTCGACCAGTTCGCGCTTCTGCTTGCGGAAGTCCGCCTCGGCGACGCGCACCGTCCGCTCGGCGGCCTCCTGCTCTACGGCCAGGGCCTCCTCGTACGCCGAGAAGTTGCCGCCGTACCAGGTGACTTCACCCGAGCGCAGATCCGCGATCTGGTCGACGAGGTCCAGCAGTTCACGGTCGTGGCTGACCACAACCATGACGCCGGGCCAGTTCTCCACGGCCGCGTACAGCCGTCTGCGGGCGTACAGGTCGAGGTTGTTGGTGGGCTCGTCGAGCAGCAGCACGTCCGGACGCCGCAGGAGCAGCGCCGCCAGCCGCAGCAGTACCGACTCGCCGCCCGACACCTCGCCCACGGTGCGGTCGAGGCCGATGTGACCGAGGCCGAGTTCGCCCAGCGTGGCCAGGGCGCGTTCCTCGACGTCCCAGTCGTCGCCGACGGTCTCGAAGTGCTCCTCGGCCACGTCGCCCGCCTCGATGGCATGCAGCGCGGCCCGCCGTGCGGCGATGCCGAGGGCCTCGTCGACCCTCAGCGCGGTGTCGAGGGTGACGTTCTGTGGCAGACAGCCCACCTCGCCGGCGACGCGGACGGCGCCGTCCGCCGGGCTGAGCTCTCCGGCGATCAGCTTCAGCAAGGTCGACTTGCCCGAGCCGTTGACGCCGACGAGCCCGGTGCGGCCGGGGCCGAAGGCGACGTCGAGGCCCTCGAAGACGGCGGTGCCGTCGGGCCAGGTGAAGGCGAGGGACGTACAGGTGATGGATGGTGACATGCGGGCCTCCGCGGTTGCTCGGGGCGATCAGGGGCAAACGCGTATCGAGACACCGCGGGACGACGACCGGCAGCCGGAAGGGAAAGCCGTGGGCATGAAAAAAGCCCTGTTCCGGAGGGAGCACAAGGACGGCTCGAACGCCGAGGTCGCACGCGGCGTACACACCCGACAGGTGTGACGCGGTGTCTCAGAACCTCAGACGAGCAACGTCCTTCTCCATTCGACGGCAACAGAACCGCTGTACACCGTAGGAGCGGCCGGAACGGCTGTCAACGCCTTTTTACGACCGCGACGTCACCCTCGAGGAGGCCCTGTGCCCCACGGCCCGCTCTCACTGCCGGCCCGTCTCTGCCTGCTGGCCTGGGACACCGACCCGGCCCGACTGTCCGCCCTGGTGCGCGCCGGTGCCCTCGCCGAGCTGGCGCGGCGCGGTCTGCTGACCGACGACGACGGCATCGCCACGCCGGTCGACCTGGACTCCAGGACCGGGGACCCGGTCCTGGACGGTCTCCTCGAACTCATCACCGAGTCCTTCCCGCACCGCTGGCGCGTCTGGGTGACGCTGCACGCGCGGCACACCCTGGACGCGGTCCGGGAGCAGCTCGTGGCCGAAGGCGCCCTGCGTGCCGAGAAGCACCGGGTCCTCGGCGTGTTCCCGTCCGTGGAACACGTCCTGGCCGACACCGCCCGCGCGGACGCCCTGCACCGGGAGGCCCACCAGGTCCTGGACGGATCCGCGTCCGCCGAGAACGTCCCCGAGCCGACCGCCGCGGCCCTAGCACTCGCCGCCGCGGCGGGCCTGCCGAAGCCCCTGGACGGCCCCTCCCGCCACCGGCACGCCGAGGCCCTGATCCGCCGTGCGGGGGCGTCGGCCCCCGGGTTCGAGCCCATCCTGCGCGAGCTGTGCGCGGGCCTCGCCGACGGCGCGCCGCTGGCGTCACCGACCAGGGGCCGCTGACCCCTCCGACGTGCCGCAGGTCCGTGTCGGATGGGACCGTGAGGAAGCTCGCCGACCGGATGCGCATCTGACCGACGGCCGGTGAACCGGCCGCGCGCCGCGTGGGGGCCGCTCGGCACCGGGACTTACGAGGCGCAGACCGGCGGCCCGGCGTACGGAACAGTCGACCCGGGGACCGTGAGGAAGCTCGCCGGCAGGATGCGTGCTGGCCGGCGGCCGGTGAACCGGCCGCGCGCCGCGTGGGGGCCGCTCGGCACCGGGACCGACGAAGCGCTGGCGGCAGGCCCGGCGTACGGAACGCTCGACCCGGGGATCGTGAGGAAGTTCGCCGACCGGATGCGTGCTGGCCGGCGGCCGGTGGACCGGCCGCGCGCCTGTGGGGGCCGCTCGGCATCGGGACTTACGAGGCGTAGGCGGCAGGCCCGGCGTACGGAACGCTCGACCCGGGGATCGTGAGGAAGCTCGCCGGCAGGATGCGTGCTGGCCGACGGCCGGTGAACCGGCCGCGCGGGGACCGCTCGGCACCGGGACCGACGAAGCGCAGGCGGCAGGCCCGGCGTACGGAACGCTCGACCCGGGGACCGTGAGGGAGCTCGCCGACCGGATGCGCGCCTGGCCGGCGGCAGGTGAACCGGCCGCGCGCCGCGCGGGGGCCGCTCGGACCGGGACTTACGAGTCGCAGGCCGGCGGCACGGCGTACGGAACGCTCAACGGCCTGATCGCCGAAGGCAGTCGGCCCGGCGTCAGGCGTCGCGCATCAGTTCCGCGAGGCCGTGGTCGAGGTCGAGCCGGAGGTGCTCCAGACCGGTCGGCACCAGTTCGCTCGTGGCGTCCAGGAACCGGCGCACCTCCCCCGAGCGGACATGCACCACGGCAGTCCCCTCCGGGGCGTGGAACTCCAGAACGGTCCGGTCGTAGCCGTACGGGCGCACCCGTACGTCGCCGTACCCCTCGGGACCCTCCAGGCCCGCGGCGAGCAGCTCACGGGAGAACGTCCAGCAGACCTCGACGCCCTCCAGGGTGGCGGGCGCGGGGAAGGTCATGCGGACGGCGAACGGGTCGTCGCCGTCATAGTGCAGGGTGGCGGGGATGTTCGGCATCCGCGGCGCGGCGGCGACCAGACGGGCCTCTACGGTCTGCTCAATGACGGTGGACAACGCCTTGCTCCCTCTGACGGCTGGACGGGCTTCCGGGCGGATCGGGTCGGCTACGGGAAGAGACGACGGAATGAGCCAATCCGTGCACACCAAAAGCGAGTGACCTCTGTCACCGCCTTCATGCACCCGAGTGACGCGGCTCTCCTCGCGTGTTCCCCGGGGCGCTTGTTCCTGCCGGAGAGGCCCTCTGGACGGCACCCCGGCGCTGGACTAGCTTCCCCCGCCATGAGGCGCTCGGGGAACACGCGACGGACGGGACAGGCGAGACCGACGGGACGCAGCCGCCGGGTGACCGCGGCGGCGGTGTGCGCCGCGGCCGTGGCCGCCCTGACGGCCGTACCGGCACAGGCGCACGGACCGGACCGGCACACGTCACCGCACTGGTCGGTCAAGGAGACGGGCACCCCGGACGTCAGGTTCCGCGGGCTGGCCGCCGTCAGCCGCGGCACGGCCTGGGTGGCCGGAACCGCGGGCACCGTCCTGCGCACCACCGACGGCGGCAGGAGCTGGCGGGACGTCTCGCCGCCCGGCGCGGGGGAGTTGCAGTTCCGGGACATCGAGGCGTTCGACGCGCGGCGGGCCGTGGTGCTCGCCATCGGCGAGGGCGAGGCATCCCGGGTCTACCGCACCGATGACGGCGGAGCGACCTGGACGGAGTCCTTCCGCAACACCGACGCCCGTGCCTTCTACGACTGCCTCACCTTCTTCGACCACCGACACGGCCTCGCGATGAGCGACCCGGTGGACGGCAAGTTCCGCATCCTGGCGACCGGCGACGGCGGCCGGTCCTGGAAAGCGCTCCCGGACACGGGCATGCCGCCCGCGCTGGAGGGCGAGGCCGGGTTCGCGGCGAGCGGCCAGTGGCTGGTGTCCTCCGGACCGAGGGATGTGTGGCTGGCCACCGGGGGAGCGGCACGCGCGCGCGTGCTGCACTCCGCCGACCGGGGCCGCACCTGGACGGTCACCGACAGCCCGATCCCGGGCGGCGACCCGGCGCGCGGCGTCTTCGCCCTCGCCTTCCGCGACCGCGCCCACGGCCTCGCCGTCGGCGGCGACTTCCGCCCCGGCGAGGCGTCACCGGACGCGGCCGCACGCACCGCCGACGGCGGCCGCGCCTGGCGGCCGGCCCACGCCTCGCCGCCCGCCTACCGCTCCGGTGTCGCCTGGCTCCCGCACAGCCGCACCGCCGCCCTCGCGGTCGGCCCCACGGGCACCAGCCTGACGACCGACGCCGGCCGCACCTGGCGGACCGTGGACACCGGCTCGTACGACACGGTCGACTGCACGCCCGATCACGGCTGCTGGGCTGCGGGGGAGCAGGGACGGGTTGCCCGTCTGGAGAACTGAACCCATGCGGCTTGCGCTGATCGCGAGGAACGAACGTGGGTACCCGTGCGCTGTACGCGAGAGGAAGTGAGCGGACATGCCACGCGGTTCCAGCCCCAAGCGGGAGCGTCAGTACGAGCACATCAAGGAAAGCGCCGAGTCCCGGGGCGAGAGCACCGGGCGCGCCAAGGAGATCGCCGCCCGGACCGTGAACAAGGAGCGCGCCCGGTCCGGCGAGTCCAAGACGGCCAGCCGCACCTCCACGCAGGACATGTCGTCCGGCAAGCGGGGCGGCCAGCGGTCCGGCAAGGGCTCCCAGGGCCTCACCCGCGACCAGCTGTACGAGGAGGCCAAGAAGAAGGGCGTGGAAGGCCGTTCGAGCATGAACAAGAGTCAGCTCCAGCGGGCGCTCGGCAAGTGAGCCGCCTCCGCGCGGGGAGCACCGGGAGGCGCCCCCGCGCGGAGCAGACCCGCCCCATAGGCTCAGGGGCACCATGACGACCGTACGCACACCGGCCGACTGGCCCGTGACCGAGGAAGAGGCCCGAGCGGTCCAGGACCGGCTCCGGGCGCGGGTGGTGCTCGACGAAGCGGGCCCGCCGCCCGGCACCGGCCGGGTGACCGGGGTGGACGTGGCATACGACGACGAGCGGGACGTCGTCGCCGCCGCGGCCGTCGTCCTGGACGCCGCGACCCTGGACGTCGTCGCCGAGGCCACGGCCGTCGGCCGCGTCTCCTTCCCGTACGTCCCCGGCCTGCTCGCCTTCCGCGAGATCCCGACCGTGCTGGCGGCCCTGGACGCCCTGCCGTGTCCGCCCGGCCTCGTGGTCTGCGATGGCTACGGCCGCGCCCACCCGCGCCGCTTCGGTCTGGCCAGCCACCTGGGCGTCCTTACGGGCCTGCCGACCATCGGCGTCGCCAAGAACCCCTTCGCCTTCACCCACGAGGAACCGGACACCTCGCGCGGCAGCACCTCACCGCTGCTCGACGGCCGCGAGGAGATCGGCCGCGCACTGCGCACCAGGGACGCCGTCAAGCCGGTCTTCGTCTCGGTCGGCCACCGCATGAGCCTGGACAACGCCTGCGCCCACACTCTCACCCTGACCCCCACCTACCGCCTACCGGAAACCACCCGCAAAGCCGACACCCTCTGCCGCCGTGCCCTCGCCGGAGCCGCCGCCGTTTAGGACACGTCCTAGACGTGGCACCCACGCCCGCGCAGCTGCGGGCAGTCGTGCCTCCCCCAGTGCCTTAAAGGCCTGGGAGGTACCCCCAGGGCGGCACGGGTAGGCGCGTGCGGGCCTGGGGACGGCTAGTGGCGCTGGGACGGCTCAGGGCGCTGGGACGGCTTACGGCGCTGGGCTCGGCCGGGGCGGGGGAGGGCTCACGGCGCTGGGCCGGTGCCGCTGCGCCCACCCTCCCCCACTCTCGGCTTCGCTCGAGCGGGGGGACCCCCATCGCCCTGGGGGTACCTCCCAGGCCCTTAAGGCACTGGGGGAGGCACGACTGCCCGCAGCTGCGGGCGACGCGCTGGGCCGGTGCGCACGCATGACAACGCCCCGCGCACCCAAGCCCGTTGCCACCGACGGACGGCCCGTCGACGCGCTGGTCCAGTGGCCCCTGCAGTCGGCTACGGCCCCTCAGCGTGTCGCGGCCACGCGGAACCGGATACCCGCCGCCCGGAGGCGTCCGATCAGCGCGTCGCCCATCGCCACCGCCGTAGTCACCTGCCCCGCGGTCGGCGGAAGGTCGTCGAGGGCCAGACACAGCGCCCCCTCCGCCAGCATCTTCGCCGTCTCGCCGTACCCCGGATCGCCGCCCGCCACCTCCGTATACACCCGCTGCCCGCCACCCTCACCCACGAACCGCACGCTGAACCAGCTCCGGGCGCGCTTCTCCGGCCCCGGCCCCTCCCCGGGCCTGACCCGGTCGGACAGCCGCCGGCGCAGCGGCGGGAACTGGGCCGCCGCGACCACCGCGCCGACCGCCGCCACCCCGCCCACCGCGACCGGGAGCCGCCGCACGGCCGCGTAGTGCCGGTAACGGAAGTCGGGGCCGTACCGGTCGAGTGACATCGCCGAGCGGCGCACGATCTGCCCGTCGATCGTCGGCAGGGGCAGGGCCCATGCGCCGACCTCCGGCGCGTAGCGCGGCGCGCCCAGCGGCGCCGAGGCCCGGCGGTCCATCAGCCGCGGCTCGTGGTGCCTGCGCTCGCGGGCCGCCGCGCGGAGCCGCCGGTGCCGGGCGAACTGGTTCAGCGCCGAGGCGAAGGTCCCGCCCGAGAAGGCCGCGTCCGCGGTGACGAAACCGTCCACGGTCAGCGGCACCCCCTCCGGCAGCTGCCGCACGGTGAAGTACGCCCCCAGGTCGTGCGGTACCGAGTCGAAACCGCAGGCGTGCACCAGCCGCGCCCCGGTCTCCCGCGCGCGTGCGTCATGACGGACGTACACGAGGTCCACGAACTCCGGTTCTCCGGTGAGGTCGACGTAGTCCGTCCCGGTGTCCGCGCAGGCGGCCACGAGTTCCTCGCCGTACTCCAGATAGGGGCCCACGGTCGTGGCGACCACGCGCGCCTGCTCGGCGAGGGCGCGCAGGGAGCCGGGCTCGGACACGTCCGCCCGCAGCAGTTCCGGCTCCGCGCCGCCGGGCAGCTGCTCTCGCAGCCGCTCCCGTAGCCGCTCGAGCTTCTCGGTGCTGCGGCCGGCGATCGCCCAGCGCAGCCCGGCCGGGGCATGGGCGGCGAGGTACTCCGCGGTCAGTGTCCCGACGAAGCCGGTCGCTCCGAAGAGCACGATGTCGTAGGGACGATCCGTCCTTTTCAGCCTGCTCATGACACCCCTTGGTCGTGCAGCCGCGCCGCTGTCGGTGGTCGAGGCTAGCGTGAGGGGAGCGGAGCTGTGACGACGAGCCCGGAGGAAAAGCGATGGCCGTGCCCCCGAACGCCCTGAAGAAGTGGGAAAAAGTGCGCGACTACGCCCTGAGACTGCCGGGAGCCACCGAGGAACATCCCTGGGGCGACACCGTCGCCAAGGTCAACAAGAAGGTGTTCGTCTTCCTCGGAGCCGACGACGGCAGCTACCCCCTGGGGGTGACGGTGAAGCTCAAGGACGAGACGGCGCACGCCCACGCGCTCGCCTGCCCCGGCGCCGAGCCCGCCGGATACGGGCTGGGGAAGGCCGGCTGGGTGAGCATCCCCCTGGAGCCCAAGGGCGCCCCGGCGGCCGAACTGCTCTGCGACTGGGTGGAGGAGAGCTACCGGAGCATCGCCCCCAAGCGGCTGGCGGCGGAGCTCGACGCGCGCTGAGGAGGCGCGTGACCGGGCGCGACCGGACTCGGCCCCGTAAAGTGGCCAAGCGCTTGCTCGCCCGGTCTTGTGCCGGGTGGAACGTGTTCTTAACATCGCTGGTGTTACATCATGTGTGTCACAGCCGTTGGGGGCTCGATGACAGAGGCGAAGGCGCCGGGACAGGGTCCGCTCACCGGCGTACGCGTGGTCGAACTGGCCGGCATCGGGCCGGGCCCGTTCGCCGCCATGCTCCTGGCCGACCTGGGCGCCGATGTCGTCCGCGTGGACCGCCCGGGCGGCCCCGGACTGGGGATCGACCCGGCCGGGGACATCACCAACCGCAACAAGCGTTCCGTGATCGTCGACCTCAAGGACCCCGACGGCCCCGCCCGCGTCCTGGACCTCGCCGAACGCGCCGACATTCTCATCGAGGGCTACCGCCCCGGCGTGGCCGAACGCCTCGGCGTCGGCCCCGGGGACTGCCACGCCCGCAACCCGCGCCTGGTCTACGGCCGGATGACCGGCTGGGGCCAGCACGGCCCGCTCGCCGACCGCGCGGGACACGACATCGCCTACATCGCCCTCACCGGCACCCTCGGCATGATCGGCGGCCCGGACGGCCCCCCGGCCGTCCCCGCCAACCTGCTCGGCGACTACGCGGGCGGCTCCCTCTACCTCGTCGTCGGCGTCCTCGCCGCCCTGCACCACGCGCGCGCGACCGGCACCGGGCAGGTCGTCGACGCCGCGATCGTGGACGGGACCGCCCACCTCTCCACGATGATCCACGGCATGCTCGCCGCGGGAGCCTGGCAGGACCGGCGCGGCGCCAACCTCCTCGACGGGGGATGCCCCTACTACGGCACCTACGAGACCGCCGACGGGGAGCACATGGCGGTCGGTGCGCTGGAGCCACGGTTCTACACCGAGTTCCTGCGCCTGCTCGGCATCGAGGACCAGGCCGCGGCCCACACGGACGTCTCCCGCTGGCCCGCGCTGCGCGAACAGGTCGCCGCCCGCTTCAAGGAACGCACCCGCGACGCATGGACGGCCGTCTTCGAGGGCACCGACGCGTGCGTGGCCCCCGTGCTCTCCCTCCGCGAGGCCCCACACCACCCGCATCTCGCCGCCCGCGGCACCTTCACCGACCACGGCGGCATCACCCAGCCCGCACCCGCCCCGCGGTTCTCCGCGACCCCCGTCGCCGTCCGCACCGGACCGGCCCGGCCGGGCGCCGACACCGACGACGTGGCCCGCGACTGGGACCTGCCCCGCCCGGCGGCGACGGCTCCCGCACCCACGTCCCAGCCCTCCCACCCTCAGTGAAAGGCCTCCTCGTGAGCACCGAAGCGTACGTGTACGACGCGATCCGCACCCCGCGCGGGCGCGGCAAGGCGAACGGCGCCCTGCACGGGACCAAGCCCATCGACCTGGTCGTGGGCCTCATCCACGAGATCCGGGACCGCTTCCCGGACCTGGACCCCGCGGCTGTGGACGACGTCGTGCTCGGCGTCGTCGGCCCGGTCGGCGACCAGGGTTCCGACATCGCCCGCATCGCCGCGATCGCGGCCGGACTGCCGGACACGGTGGCGGGCGTCCAGGAGAACCGCTTCTGCGCCTCGGGCCTGGAGGCGGTCAACCTGGCCGCCGCCAAGGTGCGCTCCGGCTGGGACGACCTCGTCCTCGCGGGCGGCGTGGAGTCCATGTCCCGCGTCCCCATGGCCTCCGACGGCGGCGCCTGGTTCAACGACCCGATGACCAACCACGCCGTCAACTTCGTTCCGCAGGGCATCGGCGCCGACCTCATCGCCACCATCGAGGGGTTCTCCCGGCGCGACGTCGACGAGTACGCGGCCCTCTCGCAGGAGCGTGCGGCCACCGCCTGGAAGGAGAACCGCTTCGAGCGGTCCGTCGTCCCGGTGAAGGACCGCAGCGGCCTGGTCGTCCTCGACCACGACGAGCACCTGCGCCCCGGCACCACCGCCGACTCGCTGGGCAAGCTGAAGCCGTCCTTCGCGGACATCGGCGAACTCGGCGGCTTCGACGCCGTCGCCCTGCAGAAGTACCACTGGGTGGAGCAGATCGACCACGTCCACCACGCGGGCAACTCCTCCGGCATCGTGGACGGCGCCGCCCTCGTCGCCATCGGCTCCAAGGAGGCCGGCGAACGCAACGGACTCACCCCGCGCGCCCGGATCGTCTCCGCCGCCGTCTCCGGCTCCGAGCCCACCATCATGCTCACCGGCCCCGCCCCGGCCACCCGCAAGGCACTCGCCAAGGCCGGACTGACCATCGACGACATCGACCTGGTCGAGATCAACGAGGCGTTCGCGGCGGTCGTCCTGCGCTTTGTGAAGGACATGGGCCTGTCGCTGGACAAGGTCAACGTCAACGGCGGCGCCATCGCCCTGGGCCACCCCCTCGGCGCCACCGGCGCGATGATCCTCGGCACCCTCGTCGACGAACTCGAGCGCCAGGACAAGCGCTACGGCCTGGCCACCCTGTGCGTGGGCGGCGGCATGGGCATCGCCACCGTCGTCGAACGCCTCTGACACCCAGCGCCCCCGCCACCTCTAACGGAGACCTCCTCATGACCGAGAGCACCACCATCCGCTGGGAACAGGACCGCACCGGCGTCGTCACCCTCGTCATCGACGACCCCAACCAGTCCGCGAACACCATGAACCAGGCGTTCCGCGACTCCCTCGCCGTGATCACCGACCGCCTGGAGGCCGAGCAGGACTCCATCCGCGGTGTCATCATCACCTCCGCCAAGAAGACCTTCTTCGCCGGCGGCGACCTGCGCGACCTGATCCGGGTCACGCCCGAAACCGCCCAGCAGCTGTTCGACGGCGGCATGGCGCTCAAGCGCCAGATGCGCCGCATCGAGACCCTCGGCAAGCCCGTCGTCGCCGCCCTCAACGGCGCCGCCCTCGGCGGCGGCTACGAACTCGCCCTGGCCTGCCACCACCGGATCGCCCTCGACGCCCCCAGCTCCAAGATCGGCTGCCCCGAGGTCACGCTCGGCCTGCTCCCCGGCGGCGGCGGTGTCGTCCGCACCGTACGCATGCTCGGCATCACCGACGCCCTGCTCAAGGTGCTCCTCCAGGGCACCCAGTACACCCCGCGCCGCGCCCTGGAGAACGGCCTGGTCGACGAGGTCGCCGACACGCCCGAGGACATGATCGCCAAGGCCCGCGCCTTCATCGACGCCCACCCCGAGTCCGCCCAGCCCTGGGACCGGCCCGGCTACCGCATCCCCGGCGGCACCCCCGCCCACCCCAAGTTCGCCGCCAACCTGCCCGCGTTCCCGGCCAACCTGCGCAAGCAGACGGGCGGCGCCCCCTATCCGGCCCCGCGCAACATCATGGCCGCGGCCGTCGAGGGCGCGCAGGTCGACTTCGAGACCGCCCAAATCATCGAGGCCCGCTACTTCGTCGAGCTGGCCTCGGGGCAGACCTCGAAGAACATGATCCAGGCGTTCTTCTTCGACCTCCAGGCCGTCAACTCAGGCGCCAACCGCCCCAAGGGCGTCGAGCCCCGCAAGGTGACGAAGGTGGCCGTCCTCGGCGCAGGGATGATGGGCGCGGGCATCGCCTACTCGTGCGCCCGCGCGGGGATCGACGTCGTGCTGAAGGACGTCTCCCTGGAGGCCGCCGTCAAGGGCAAGGGCTACTCCGAGAAGCTGTGCGCCAAGGCCGTCGCCAAGGGCCGTACCAGCCAGGAGAAGGCCGACGCGCTGCTCGCGCGGATCACGCCCACCGCCGAGGCGGCCGACCTCGCCGGCTGCGACGCGGTGATCGAGGCGGTCTTCGAGGACACCTCCCTCAAGCACAAGGTGTTCCAGGAGATCCAGGACGTCGTCGCCCCCGACGCGCTGCTGTGCTCCAACACCTCCACCCTGCCCATCACCGCCCTCGCCGAGGGCGTCGAGCGGCAGGACGACTTCATCGGGCTGCACTTCTTCTCGCCCGTCGACAAGATGCCGCTGGTCGAGATCATCAAGGGCGAGCGCACCGGCGAGGAGGCGCTGGCCCGCGCGTTCGACCTGGTCCGGCAGATCAACAAGACCCCGATCGTGGTCAACGACTCGCGCGGCTTCTTCACCTCCCGTGTCATCGGGCACTTCATCAACGAGGGCGTCGCCATGGTCGGCGAGGGCATCGAGCCCGCCTCCGTGGAGCAGGCCGCCGCCCAGGCGGGCTACCCCGCCAAGGTGCTCTCCCTGATGGACGAGCTGACCCTCACCCTGCCGCGGAAGATCCGGAACGAGACGAAGCGGGCCGTGGAGGAAGCCGGCGGCACCTGGACCGCACACCCGGCCGAGGCGGTCATCGACCGCATGGTCGACGAGTTCGGGCGCCCGGGCCGCAGCGGCGGGGCCGGCTTCTACGAGTACGGCGAGGACGGCAAGCGGGGCCGCCTGTGGCCGGGACTGCGCGAGCACTTCACCGTGCCGGGCCACGAGATCCCGTTCCGGGACATGCAGGAACGCATGCTGTTCTCCGAGGCGCTGGACACCGTCCGGCTGCTCGAGGAGGGCGTGCTGACGTCCGTCGCCGACGCCAACATCGGCTCGATCCTCGGCATCGGCTTCCCTGGCTGGACCGGCGGCGTCCTGCAGTACATCAACGGCTACGACGGCGGTCTGCCCGGATTCGTGGCACGCGCGCGGGAACTCGCCGAGCGCTACGGCGACCGCTTCACCCCGCCCGCCCTGCTGGTGGAGAAGGCCGAGAAGGGAGAGGTCTTCAAGGACGCGCGCTGACGGCGTCAGTGCCTGTCCGGCATGATCCGCCGGACCGGCCCCCTAGCGCGGTTCGCCCTCCTCGTCGAGCCACTCCCGCAGCTCCTCCCGCAGCGACCGCTGGAAGGTCGTGAGCAGCGCCTGCACCACGAGCGGATGCATCCGGGCGGACAGGGACCGCACATCCCGCGCGTCCTTGTCCGCCACCGCGTCCCGCAGCAGCCGCGACAGCTCGCGGGCCGCCGCGCGGGAGTGCCCGATCAGCGCGGTACGGGCGGCGAGGACCGTCCCGTGCGACAGCGGTACGTCCAGCAGTTCGACGCCGAGCCGCAGCAGCCCGGCGTCGACCCGGAAGGCCTCGCCGTCCGGTGCCCCGTCGGCCGGCTCGACGACGTCCATCGCCGCCAGCCGCTTCAGGTCCTCCTCGCCCAGCGCGCGCCCCGCGCGGCGCTCCAGTTCCCCGCGCGAGACCGTCTCCGTGGCGCCGGGCGCCCAGGACGCCACCACCGCCCGCTGGACCGCCAGGTCGCGCACGCTCAGGTCCGGCGGCAGCTCCCCCAGATACCGCTCGATGGCCGCCAGCGTCATGCCCCTGCTCCGCAGCTCCTCGATGAGCTCCAGCCGGGCCAGATGCTCCCGCCCGTAGCGACCGACCCGCCGCGGGCCGATCACCGGCGGCGGCAGCAGCCCCTTGGTGCCGTAGAAACGGACCGTGCGCACGGTGACCCCCGCCCGGGCCGCCAGTTCGTCGATCGTCAGGGCCTCGGTCTCGGTCGTCATGTGCAGCAGTATCGCTGTCCCACCAGCGCTGTGACACCTTCACTGTCACCCCGCACGGCCCTGTGAGATGTCCCGCGGTGTGACATGTGCCATCGCATGCGGCCCCGGGTGTCGGGAAAGGTGCCCTCTCGGTCTGTGCCTTGATCGAGCACGCCGGCCAGGCAATCCGGAACAACCGGGCGCGACTCGCCCGAGCGCGCCAGAGAGTGGAACCACCCGTGAGCAAGGACGCCGTCACCACGGCAACGGCCGCAGCACCCACCACGGAGGCCCCGACGCCCGCGGACGCGGGCGACGCCGGTTACAGCAAGGACCTCAAGGCCCGCCACGTCAACATGATCGCCATCGGCGGGGCGATCGGCACCGGACTCTTCCTCGGCGCCGGGGGACGCCTCCACGACGCGGGCCCGGCGCTCGCGCTGGCCTACCTGGTCTGCGGCCTCTTCGCCTTCTTCGTCGTGCGCGCCCTCGGCGAGCTGGTCCTGTACCGGCCGTCGTCGGGCTCCTTCGTGTCGTACGCGCGGGAGTTCCTCGGCGAGAAGGGCGCGTATGTCGCGGGCTGGATGTACTTCCTGAACTGGTCGACCACCGGCATCGCCGACATCACCGCCATCGCCCTCTACACGCACTACTGGAGTGCGTTCACCGACATCCCGCAGTGGGTGCTCGCCCTGATCGCCCTCGCGGTGGTCCTGGCCGTGAACCTGATCTCGGTGAAGATCTTCGGCGAGATGGAGTTCTGGTTCGCGATCGTCAAGGTCGCCACGCTCGTCGCCTTCATGCTCGTCGGTGTCTTCCTGCTCGCCACACAGCACGAGGTGGGCGGCGGCACCCCCGGCCTGAACATGATCACCGACAACGGCGGCATCCTCCCGCACGGTGTCCTGCCCGTCGTCCTCGTCATGCAGGGCGTGATCTTCGCGTACGCGGCGCTGGAGCTGGTGGGCGTCGCCGCGGGCGAGACCGCCGAGCCGGAGAAGGTCGTCCCCCGCGCGGTGAACTCCATCATGTGGCGCGTCGGCCTCTTCTACGTCGGCTCGGTCGCCCTGCTCGCCCTGCTCCTGCCCGGTTCGATGTACTCGGCCGACGAGAGCCCCTTCGTCACCGTCCTGTCGAAGATCGGCGTCCCCGCGGCCGGCGACGTGATGAACCTGGTCGTCCTCACGGCCGCGATGTCGTCCCTGAACTCCGGCCTGTACTCCACGGGCCGCATCCTGCGCTCCATGGCCATGGCGGGCTCCGCCCCGAAGTTCACCGCGCGCATGAACCGCAGCCAGGTGCCCTACGGCGGCATCCTGCTGACCTGCGCGGTGTGCGTGCTCGGCGTCGGCCTCAACTTCCTGGTGCCGGAGAAGGCCTTCGAGATCGTGCTGAACGTCGCCTCGCTCGGCATCATCAGCACCTGGGTGATCATCATGATCTCCCATCTGGTCTTCGTCCGCCGCGCCCGCGCCGGCCTGGTCACCCGCCCGTCCTTCCGCCTCCCCGGCAGCCCGGTGACCGAGATCGTCACCATTGCCTTCCTGGTGTCCGTCCTCGGCCTCATGTGGAACGACCCCGAGGTGGGCCGCAAGACAGTGCTGCTCGTCCCCCTGGTCGCGGCGATGCTGGTCGCCGGCTGGTACGCCGTCCGCCGCCGGGTCGCACACACCACCGACCGCGAACTGGCCGCCCCGACCGGCCGCACGCAGCAGAAGTAGCAGCTCACCGCCGCCATTGTCAGTGGCGGTCCGTAGGGTGGCGTCATGTCGGGGATCACATACATCCGGGGTGACGCCACCGCTCCGTCGGTGAAGGGCGTCAAGGTGATCGCCCATGTCTGCAACGACATCGGCGGCTGGGGGAAGGGCTTCGTCGTGGCCCTGTCGCGCCGCTGGCCCGAGCCGGAGGCGGCCTACCGCGCCTGGCACCGGGACCGCGCCTCCAACGACTTCGCGCTGGGCGCGGTGCGGCTCGTCCAGGTGGAGCGCCACGTCTGGGTGGCCAACATGATCGGCCAGCGCGGCATCAGAACCGGCAGCAAGGGCGTCCCCGTCCGCTACGAGGCCATCGACACCGCCCTCGCCCGCCTCGCCGACCACGCGATCGCACTGGGCGCCTCGGTCCATATGCCCCGCATAGGGTGCGGTCTCGCCGGCGGCAGATGGTCCCGCGTCGAGCCGCTGATCGACGAGCGGCTGGCGCGGCGCGGGATACCGGTGACCGTGTACGAGCACGGGGGCTGAGCGGTGGGGTGCGGCCCACCGCTCAGGTGTCCGGCGGAGTTCGCTCAGCGGCGGTGGCCGTTGTCGTGCACGTCGTTGGTGGCGGCGATCTTCTTCCACGATTTCGGCGGCTCCGGCGACCGGGCGGACGCTGTTTCCGAGGCACCCGGCGCCGACGCGGCCTCCGGCTTCGCCGGCTGGTACAGCCAGGTGTCGAACAGTGCCGTCAGCCGCTTGCCCGACACCCCCTCGGCGTACCGCCGGAAGTCCGCCACGGTCGCGTTGCCATGGGCGTACTTCTGCGGCCAGCCCTTCAGTACGGCGAAGAACGCCTCGTCGCCGATCTTGTTGCGCAGCGCCTGGAGGGCCAGCGCGCCCCGGTCGTAGACGGCGATGTGGAACTGGTTCTCCGGGCCCGGGTCACCCGGCTTCACCGTCCAGAACGGATCACCGGCCGGATGGGAGGCGTACACGTGATCGGCGAGTTCCTGCGCCGTACCCTCGCCCTCGTGCTCGGACCACAGCCACTGGGCGTACCGCGCGAAGCCCTCGTTGATCCAGATGTCCTTCCAGCCGGCCACGGAGACCAGATCGCCGTACCACTGGTGGGCCAGCTCGTGGACGACGACGGAGACGTTCGAACCGTCGGCGAACTGCCGCGGGCTGTAGAACGGCCGGGTCTGCGTCTCCAGCGCGTACCCGGTGTCCGTGTTCGGGACGTACCCGCCGAGCGCGTTGTAGGGGTACGGGCCGAAGTACCCGGTCAGCCAGTCGGCGACCTCCCCGGTCCGCTCGACGCTCGCCCGTGCCGCGCCCGCGTGGGCGCCGAGGTCCTTGCTGTAGGCGTTGAGGACCGGGATGCCGCCCTCGGTCTCACCGGTGGTGATGTCGAACCGGCCGACCGCCAGCGTGGCCAGATAGGTCGCCTGCGGCTTGTCGGAGCGCCAGCTCCAGCGGGTCCAGCCCGCCCGGGAACGCGTCGACTGCAGGGTGCCGTTGGAGATGGCCTGGGTGCCGTCCGGCACCTGCACCGAGACGTCGTAGGTGGCCTTGTCCAGCGGGTGGTCGTTGCTGGGGAACCACCACCACGCCGCCTCGGGCTCGTTCGCCGCGACGCCGCCGTCCGGGGTGCGGTGCCAGCCGGTGAAGCCGTACGCCTCCTTCGACGACGGCACGCCCTGGTAACGGACCACGACCGTGACGTCCGCGCCCCTGGGCAGCGCCTTCTTCGGGGTGATCTCCAGCTCGTGCTCACCGGTGGCCGTGAACGACGCCTTCGCGCCGTTCACCCGGACCTCGCTCACCTCCAGCAGAAAGTCCAGATTGAACCGGGACAGGTCCTGGGTGGTGCGGGCCAGCAGGGTGGCGGTGCCCTCCAGCTTGTCGGTGGCCGGCCGGTACGTCAGCCGTAAGTCGTAGTGGGAGATGTCGTATCCGCCGTTGCCGTAGGCCGGGTAGTAGGGGTCGCCGATGCCCGGCGCGCCGGGGGAGGGGCTCGCGGCCGATGCAGGGATCGCCAGCAACAGGGTGGCCGAGGCCAGGACTCCCGGCACGAAGATTCTGCGGTGCACGAAGGGCTCCAAGTGGTCGGGGAGCGAGGTCCTTTCGGAGCCTATTGATCCCCTCCGCCTCTGGCTTGTCCATGACCACCGCGGTCACAGGATCGCCATCCGGCCGTCATGAACCCCCACGACACACGGCAGGATCCGGCCACCCGCTGCCTCACATCACGTCAGACGCACTCTTCTGCACGCCAGTTCAACGATGTACCGTCCGCGCATGCCGAAACGCACGCGCCCCACGACCTGGAGAACGCTCGCGACCGCGGCCACCGCCGCCCTGACGGCCACACTGCTCACCCCGGCCGCGGCGGACGCCGCGCCACGCGAGAGCCGGCCCGTCCACTCCTACGACGACGCCATCCGCGAGGCCGTCTGGGTGGACACCGGCCTCGACGAGGACCGGGACGGAAGGACCGACCGGGTCGCCGTCGACATTGTCCGGCCCCGCGAACCGGCTCAGCAGGGCCGGAAGATACCCGTCATCATGGACGCCAGCCCCTACTACTCCTGCTGCGGGCGCGGCAACGAGAGCCAGAAGAAGACATACGACGCGAACGGCGACGTCGTGCGGATGCCGCTGTTCTACGACAACTACTTCGTGCCGCGCGGCTACGCCGTCGTCGGCGTGGACCTGGCCGGAACCAACCGGTCCGACGGCTGCGTGGACGTCGGAGGCCGCTCCGACATCCGGTCCGCGAAGGCCGTCGTCGACTGGCTCAACGGCCGCGGCACGGCGTACACCAGCCGCAGCGGCACCGAGCGCGCCCGCGCCGGCTGGACCAACGGCCGCACCGGCATGATCGGCAAGAGCTGGGACGGCACCATCGCCAACGGCGTCGCCGCCACCGGCGTCGAGGGCCTGGAGACCATCGTCCCGATCGCCGCCATCTCCACCTGGTACGACTACTACTTCAGCCAGGGCGCCCCGCTCTACGACTCCGGCCCCGACTGGCTGTCCCAGTACGTCGAGACACCCGAGGCCCGCACCCGGTGCGCCGCGGTCCAGCGCGAACTCGTCGAAGGCGCCCCGCGCACCGGCGACCGGACCCCGCTGTGGACCGCCCGCGACTATGTGCGCGCGGCGAAGAAGGTCCGGGCCAGCGTCTTCCTCGTGCACGGCATGCAGGACCTCAACGTGCGCATGCAGCACGTCGGCCCCTGGTGGGACGCCCTCGCGAAGAACGGCGTACGGCGCAAGATCTGGCTCTCCCAGACCGGCCACGTCGACCCCTTCGACTTCCGCCGCGCCGAGTGGGTCCGCACCCTGCACCGCTGGTTCGACCACGAACTCCTCGGCTACGACAACGGCATCGACCGCGAACCCATGGCCGACATCGAACGCCGGCCCGACCAGTGGGTCACCTCAACGACCTGGCCGCCGCGCGGCACGCACCCCACGACCCTGCGACCCCACCAGGGCGACGAGCCCGGTGTCGGCACCCTGGGGCTGCGCCGCGGCAAGGGCACCGAGTCCTTCACCGACGACCCCCGGCTGAGCGAGACCGACTGGGCTGCCCGTGTCGACACGTCGACTCCCCACAAGGCGGGCTTCGTCACCGGCCCGCTCACCCGGGACCTGCGCCTGTCCGGTGCCTCCGAGGTCACCGTCACCGCCACGCCCAGCACCCCCACGGCCCACCTCTCCGCCGTCCTCGTGGACCTCGGCCCCGACACCGTCCGCGACTACACCGCCGCCGGCGAGGGCATCACCACCCTCCCCGAGCGCACCTGCTGGGGCGCGAGCACCGAGGGCGACAGTTCCTGCTTCAAGGAGACCCGCGCGACCACGGTCGACGTCGAGCACACCGTCGTCAGCCGCGGCTGGGCCGACCTCGGACACCACGCCGGCGACGGCAAGGGCGAGCCCCTGGTCCCCGGCAAGCGGTACACGATCACTCTGGACCTTGCCGCCACCGACCACGTCGTGCCCGAGGGACACCGCCTGGCGCTGATCGTCGCCGGCACGGACCGTGGCCTGATCGACCCGCCCGTCGACACACCGACCCTCCGTATCGACCTGGCACGCACCTCCGCGCGGGTCCCGTTGGCCGGCGGAACGGCCGCGTTCGCCCGCGCCACGGCAGGTGCCCGGCCCACCGCCCCGGACGCCGTGCTGGACGGCGTGGACCGGCCCGACGTCACCGCCCACCGCGTCCCGGGGGAGGCCCGGTGAACGCGCCCTGATACGCGGGTCCGGAGGGACGGCGGCGGCGTCGTCGTACCGCTGCGGCAGTCCCTGCGTGCGCTCGTGCCCCTGCTCCTCGACGGGCGGGCCACCCGCCAGCTGGTGGAGGCGAAGTGCCGACCCGTCCTGCTGAAGAGGTGAGTTTTGCGCCAAAAGTGGTAAGGGCCTATCGGGGAGGAGTGCTCTCCGCCCAATGGCTCGACGAAGGGTGCCGCCTGTGACGCAGGACCAGAACGGCGACAACGACCACACGGCAGGCCCGCTGCCCGGCTCCGAAGCGGGCCTGCCCGGAAGGCAGGGTCCACGGACCGACCGGGTGGTGTTCGGCGTCACCGCCGTGCTCACCCTCGCCTTCGTTCTCTGGGGCGCCCTCGCGACGGATTCGCTCCAGGACGCCTCCAGCAGCATGCTCCGTGGGCTGATGCACAACGGCGGCTGGGGATTCATGCTGGCGGCCTCGGGCTTCGTGGTCTTCGCGCTCTGGCTCGCGGCCAGCCGCTACGGCCGGATCCATCTCGGTGCCGAGGGCGAGAAGCCGGAGTTCCGGACGGTGTCGTGGATCGCCATGATGTTCAGCGCGGGCATGGGCATCGGCCTGATGTTCTGGGGCGTGAGCGAACCGCTGGCCCACTACACCGAACCCCCGCCCGGCACCAGTCCGGCCGACTCCGGCGACCGCATGGAAACGGCCATGGCCACCACCCTGTTCCACTGGACGCTCCACCCCTGGGCGATCTACGCGGTGGTCGGTCTCGCCATCGCCTACAGCACCTTCCGGCGCCGCCGCCGGCAGACCATCAGTGCCGTGTTCACCCCGCTCATCGGTGAGAAGAACGCCAACGGCGTCGGCGGCCGGGTCATCGACATACTCGCCATCATCGCGACGGTCTTCGGCTCCGCTGCCTCGCTCGGCCTCGGCGCGCTGCAGATCGGGTCCGGGGTCCAGAAGCTCGACTGGTTGGACAAGGTCAGCACCGGGCTGCTGGTCAGCATCATCGCGGTGCTGACGGCGGCGTTCGTGGCCTCCGCGATCTCCGGTGTGGAGAAGGGCATCCAGTGGCTGTCGAACACCAACATGGTGCTGGCCCTGATCCTCGCCGTGTTCGTGTTCGTCGCGGGCCCGACCATCCTCATCCTGGACCTGCTGCCCACCTCGATCTTCTCCTACCTCGGACACCTGCCCGAACTGGCCGGCCGCACCGAGGTCAGCGGCGGCGAGGGCGTCGCCGACTGGCTGGGCAGCTGGACCGTCTTCTACTGGGCGTGGTGGATCTCCTGGACGCCGTTCGTCGGCATGTTCATCGCCCGTATCAGCCGGGGCCGGACCATCCGCCAGTTCATCGGCGGGGTGATCCTCGTCCCCAGCACGGTCAGTCTGGTCTGGTTCGCGATCTTCGGCGGCTCGGCGATGCGGCTCCAGGAGCAGAACCGGCTCGGCGGCGAGACGACCCCGGAGGGCCGGCTCTTCGCGGTGCTGCAGGAGTACCCCGTCGCCACCGCCACCAGCCTGCTGGTGATGATCCTCGTGGGCATCTTCTTCGTCTCGGGCGCCGACGCGGCCTCCATCGTGATGGGCACCCTCTCGCAGAACGGAGCGCTCGAACCCGGGCGTGTGGTGGTGGTGTTCTGGGGCGTGGTCACCGGTGCCGTGGCGGCGATCATGCTGCTGGTCGGCAGCGGACAGGCCGACGCGCTGACCGGCCTGCAGAATCTGACGATCCTCGCGGCGGCTCCATTCGTCATCGTGATGATCTTCATGTGCATGGCACTCATGCGCGACCTACGCCGCGACCCGCTCATGGTGCGGGACCGCATGGCCTCCGAGGCGGTGGAACTCGCGGTCATCGAGGGCCACAAGAAGTACGACGGCGAGTTCCAACTCCGCGTCGAACCCGGCCGCGGCCCAGACGTGGAGGGCGACCCCATCGGCAAACAGTGACCCGCTGCACGCCCCGCGACCCTGCCGTCGCCCGGCAACCGCCCGGGGCCGTCCCCCGATGCGCCCCACATGCCCCGACCGGCGGCCCGCGGCACGGTCGGCGACACTCGAGCCCGCCCCCGGCCGTACGCCCCGCGCCGTCCGCGACACTGCTTTCACACGGGGACCGGCCGGGGCCGTCGGTCGGCACACCCCACGTGCCCGGACCGGCGGCCCCCGGCACTGTCAGCCATACGTGAGTCCGCTCCCGGCCGTACGGCCCGGCAAACTCGCGGCAACGGCCCACGCGCGCGGTCCGCGACACTGCCGTCGCCCGGGGACCGGCCGGGGCCATCGGTCGGCGCGCCCCACGTGCCCGGACGGGCGGGCCGCGGCACGGTCGGCCACACGCGAGTCCAGCCCCGGCCGTACGGCACCCAGCCCCGCCTCCGGGGCCTGAGGCGATGGCACACGCGTGGTCCGTGTCTCTGGTGTGGGGCCGGGTCGTTCCGCGGGGAGCGGAGGCCGTGGGGTGGCGGTGTCCGGCCGGGGGCGTCGGTCGGCACGCCCCACGTGCCCCCGACCGACGGGGCCGCAGCGCGGCCGGCCATACGCGAGTCCGCCCCCGGCGGTATGGCACCCAGCCCAGGCCCGGCCTGCGGTGATGGCGCACGCGCGCGGTCGGTGTCTGGCGTGGGCCGGGTCGTTCCGCGAGGGGCGGGGCCGTGGGTGGCGGTGTCCGGCCGGATCCGTCGGTCGGTTCGGCGCAGGTGCCGATGCCGCGCCGCTGCCGTCGGGTGGCCGGGACCGGCGGGCCGCAGCCCGGTCGGGCATACGCGAGTCCGCCCCCGGCGGTATGGCATCCAGCCCAGGCCCGGGCCTGCGGTGATGGCGCACGCGCGCGGTCGGTGTCTGGCGTGGCGGGGGGCGTTCCGCGAGGAGCGCGGTGGCGGTGTTCGGCCGGAACCGTCGGCCGGTCCGGGGCACGTGCCGACGCCGCGCCGCTGCCGTTGGGTGGCCCGGACCGGCGGGCCGCGGAAGGTGCGGGCATACGTGAGTCCGCTCCCGGCTGGGGCTGGCCGTCGGCGGCCAAGCGCACGGGCGGTCCCCCCGGGGCGCGGCTGCTGCCCATCCGGGGAGCGGAGTGCGCACGCCTACCACGGTCCGCCTGCCGTGCGGTGCGCCGGGTCAGCCCGTGGCCAGCTTCGCCGCCTCCTCCGCGCAGCCCCAGGCCACGGTGACTCCGCCGCCACCGTGGCCGTAGTTGTGGATCAGGACGGTGCCGTCGGGGAGGACGGCGCGTTCCAGGCGGACTGCGTCGCGGGCCGGGCGCAGACCCACGCGGTGGTCCAGGACGCGGACGCCGGCGATCTCCGGGCGCAGTGCCGTGCACCGCCGCACGATCGCGTCGGCCACCGCCGGGTCCGGCTCCGTGGACCAGGCGTCCTCCTCCGCCGTACCGCCCAGCACCAGCCGCCCCGGCTGCGGCAGGACGTACGCCGGCGCGCCGTCGGCCCCCGTGGAGACCGTCCACGTACGGACCCCCGGGTTCTCCACGATCACCAACTGCCCCCGTACCGGCCGCACCGACGGATCCGGAACCAGCTCCCGCGCCCCGAGGCCCGTGCAGTTGACCACGACCGGCGCGCCGGTCCCGGCCAGGTCCGCCGCCGTACGCGCCTCGACCACACCCCCCGCCGCCAGGAACCGCTCCCGCAGATACGGCAGATGAGCCGGCATGTCGATGAGCGGCAGCCGGGCCCACACCCCCGACCCGCCGGGATACTCCCCGGCCGTCGCCGGGCGCAGCCCCGGCAGCCGCGCGGCGGCCCACGCGCCGACGTCGTCCAGCGCCGTTTCGCCCAGTACCCCTTCGGCCATGCGTACGCCGGTGGTGTCGGGCCGTTCCGCCAGTTCCTCGTAGACGTCCAGCGACCGCAGCGCCCACGCACGGGCCGACTCCACCGGCTCGACGCGGTACGGCCACCACAGCCCGCCCGCAACCGCCGAGGTGGTCCCCTCGACCGGGTCCCGCGTCCACAGCCGTACGCGTACACCACCCTCGGCCAGGACCACCGCCGTGGTCAGCCCGGCCACGCCGCCGCCGATCACCAGTACATCGCAGCCAAGTTCGCGCTCCATCGATCGGACGTTAGCGGAATATGTCATGCCGTGCTCAGGTCCGTCCGCGGTGGGAATACTCACAGCATGTCTGCCGAGTACGCGACCTTCGGCCTGGCACCGGCGACCAGAGCCGGTGGACTCCTTGCCAACGGTGACTACCAGGTCCACCGGGACTTCGTCGACTTCGTCGTCGACGGACGCCCGCTGCTCTTCCGCCTCTCCGACCTGGACGCCGTCTCCCCGCTCGCCTCCGACGTCCCGCCCTCGATCTTCACCGCCCAGGTCCGCAGCCTGCTGCTGGAGACCGAGGCCCCCCTGCCCGCCGGCCGGTACATCGTCTACGGCTGCCCCGAGTGCGAGGACCTCGGCTGCGGCGCGGTCACCGCGGTCATCGAGCACGACGGCGAGGACGTCATCTGGCGGGACTTCGCCTGGCAGACCGACGCACACGCCGACCTCGAGCTCAACGGCTACCACGGCATAGGCCCGTTCCGCTTCCGCGGCACCGAGTACCGCGCCGCGCTCGCCTCCCTGCTGAACGGCGACGCCCCCAGCCCCCGACGCCGTGTTCTGCTGATCGGCGCCCGGGTCGCCCTCCTCGCCCGGCTCGCCGCCGCCCTGCGCACGATCGGCGTCGGCGCCGACATCGCCCAGAACGCCGACGGAGTCCCCGCCGACGAACTGCGGACCTACGGCGCCGTCGCCCTCGGCCCATCGGCCGGCGCCGGGGAGCGCGACGCCGTCCGCCGCGCCCTCACCACCGCCGGCGTCCACGTGCCCTGCGTCCACGGCCTCGCCCCGATCGTCCCGCTGCTGGTCGCCCAGACCGAACAGGCCCTGAACGGCAGCCCGCCGCAGCAGCGCCGCCTGACGGAGCTCACCGCCGCCGACGGCGCCGCGGAGGTCCACGTCACGTCGTCCTGCCGGGTGCGGCTCACCGCGTACCGGCTCGACCGCCTCACCCGCACCCACACGCAGGACGTCTTCGACGGCGTCCTGGAACCCGGCCGCCACCGCCTCCCGCTGGACGCCAAGGCGGTCCGGGGCGAGGCGTACGTCGTCGCGCGCACCGGCGGGACGGTGCTGGTGACGGCCGTGGGGCGCTGAACACCGGCGCGCGTACGGGCACGCGCGGGCGACTAGGATCGGCGGTCTCATGACTGCCACCCTTGTCGCCAGGAACCTCGCCGCCGGGCACGGCGGCCGCTCGCTGTTCGCCGGGCTCGACCTCGTCGTCGCACCCGGCGACGTGATCGGGCTGGTCGGCGCCAACGGTGCGGGCAAGTCCACGCTGCTGCGCGTGCTCGCCGGGCTCACCGCCCCGGAGGAGGGCGAGCTCCGTCTCTCCCCGCCCACCGCGACCGTCGGTCATCTGCCGCAGGAGCCGGAGCGCCGGCCCGGCGAGACCGTGCGCGGCTTCCTGGCCCGCCGCACCGGAGTCGCCGAGGCCCAGCGCACCATGGAAGAGGCGACCCAGGCCCTGGTCGACGGCGCGCCGGGCGCGGACGACGCGTACGCCACAAGCCTGGAGCGCTGGCTCTCCCTGGGCGGCGCCGACCTCGACGAGCGCGCCGAGGAGGTCGCCGGCACCCTCGGTCTGGCCGTCGGCCTGGACCAGCCGATGACCTCGCTCTCCGGAGGCCAGGCCGCCCGCGCCGGACTGGCCTCCCTCCTCCTGTCCCGCTACGACGTCTTCCTCCTCGACGAGCCGACCAACGACCTCGACCTGGACGGCCTGGAGCGCCTCGAATGCTTCGTCGGCGGCCTGCGCGCCGGAACGGTCGTCGTCAGCCACGACCGCGAGTTCCTCACCCGCACCGTCACCAAGGTCCTCGAACTCGACCTCGCCCAGCGGCAAATCAACTTGCACGGCGGTGGCTACGAGGCCTATCTGGAGGAACGGGACGTGGCCCGCAGGCACGCCCGGGACGAGTACGAGGAGTACGCCGACAAGCGGGCCGCCCTCCAGGACCGGGCGCAGATGCAACGGGCCTGGATGGACAAGGGCGTGAAGAACGCCCGCCGCAAGGCGGGCAACGACAACGACAAGATCGGCCGCAAGTTCCGCAGCGAGGCCAGTGAGAAGCAGGCCGCCAAGGCCCGTCAGACACAGCGCATGATCGAACGCCTCGAGGTGGTCGAGGAGCCGCGCAAGGAGTGGGAGCTGCGCATGGAGATCGCGGCGGCCCCGCGCTCCGGAGCGGTGGTGGCCACCCTGCGGGACGCCGAGGTACGGCGCGGCGGCTTCACCCTCGGCCCGGTGTCCCTGGGGATCGACTGGGGGGACCGGGTGGCCGTCACCGGCGCCAACGGCGCGGGCAAGTCCACCCTGCTGGGCGCCCTGCTGGGCCGCGTCCCGCTCGACTCCGGCCACGCCGCCCTCGGGTCGGGCGTCCTGCTCGGCGAGGTCGACCAGGCCCGCGCGCTGTTCCACGGTCCCGAGAACCTGCTCGACGCGTTCCGCCCGGCGGTCCCCGCGCTGGAACCGTCCGACATCCGCACCCTGCTGGCCAAGTTCGGCCTCAAGGCGGACCACGTCATGCGCCCCGCGGCCACCCTCTCCCCGGGCGAACGCACCCGCGCCGCCCTCGCCCTCCTTCAGGGCCGGGGCGTCAACCTCCTGGTCCTGGACGAGCCGACCAACCACCTCGACCTGCCCGCCATCGAACAGCTGGAGTCGGCCCTCGACGCCTACGAGGGCACCCTGCTCCTGGTCACCCACGACCGCCGCATGCTGGACGCGGTCCGCGTGACCCGCCGTCTGGAGGTCGCCGACGGCAAGGTGACCGAACGCTAACGGGCGGTCAGCCGACGGGCCAGACGCGGGTAGTCGACGACGCAGCCGTCCTCGTCGAACTCCAGGTCGCTGCTGAAGTCCCCCGACGTGTAGCGCACGCGCCCGGGACCGAGATGCGTGTACGTCTGCCGCGACGGCCGCACCTCGAGGTCGGGCACGGACACCCACGCCATCAGGAACTCCCGGTCGCCCGGCCGTTGGTGCAGTTGGTGCCGCAGCACGGGCATGGTGTTGGTCAGCGGGCACAGCCCCAGGTCGCAGTCGAGCGCGCCGGCCGGCCCGGGCGCCCGCTCACCGTTCGCCGTCCAGCCGCCCCGTCCGTCGTGGAGCAGTTCGAGCGTACGGGTGCCGGAGGCGTGCTCGGCCGTCACGGTCAGCCGCCTGGTGACATAACCGTCCGCGGTCTCCAGGCCGTAGGTGATCCAGTATGGCTCCGGGACGGTTCCGACGGCCCGGCCGCGGGCCCTCAGCGTCCCGTCGCCGAACTCGGCCCAGGCCGTCTCGTAGCCCCCGCTCGCGGTGACGTCCCATGTGATGACGCGTGATCCCGGCATGCCGGCACCCTACGGGCCGGGCGGGCCCGGGTCCTCGCATCGCCGCGCGGAACCCGGGCCACGGCGGACCGCTCAGCGCCTGCCGCTCTTCGGGTCGACCAGGCCGGCCCGGCGCAGGGCGTCGGCCATCGCGCTGTTCGCCGGCGCGGGCGCCTGCCGCGAGCCGCCACCGCCGCCACCGCGGCCCTGGCGTTGCTGCGGCGGACGGCCGCCACGCTGCCGACGCTCGCCACCGCCCGCCCGGTCCTGCCCGGACGCCTCGTCATCCAGCCGCAGCGTCAGCGAGATCCGCTTGCGCGGGATGTCCACGTCGAGGACCTTCACCTTGACGATGTCCCCCGGCTTCACCACGTCCCGCGGGTCCTTGACGAACGTCTTCGACATCGCGGACACGTGCACCAGGCCGTCCTGGTGCACACCGACGTCCACGAACGCCCCGAATGCGGCGACATTCGTGACGACACCCTCCAGCACCATCCCGGAGGACAGGTCGGAGATCTTCTCCACGCCGTCCTTGAAGACCGCCGTCCGGAACGCCGGACGCGGGTCCCGACCCGGCTTCTCCAGCTCCTTGAGGATGTCCGAGACCGTCGGCAGACCGAACTTCTCGTCCACGAAGTCCTGCGGCCGCAGCGACCGCAGCACCGCCGTGTTCCCGATCAGCGAGGCGACCTCCTCGCCGGACGTCTTCACCATCCGCCGCACGACCGGGTAGGCCTCGGGGTGCACGCTGGAGGAGTCCAGCGGGTCGTCGCCGCCGCGGATCCGCAGAAAGCCCGCGCACTGCTCGTACGCCTTCGGGCCGAGCCGCGCCACCTTCTTCAGCTCGCCGCGCGACCGGAACGGCCCGTTGGAGTCCCGGTGCGCCACGATGTTCTCGGCGAGGCCGGAGGTGATGCCGGAGACCCGGGCGAGCAGCGGCGCCGACGCGGTGTTGACGTCCACGCCCACGCCGTTCACACAGTCCTCGACCACCGCGTCCAGCGAACGCGACAGCTTCACCTCGGACAGGTCGTGCTGGTACTGGCCGACGCCGATCGACTTCGGGTCGATCTTCACCAGCTCGGCCAGCGGGTCCTGGAGCCGCCGCGCGATCGACACCGCGCCGCGCAGCGACACGTCCATGTCCGGCAGTTCCTGCGAGGCGAAGGCGGAGGCCGAGTACACGGAGGCGCCCGCCTCGGACACCATCACCTTCGTCAGCTTCAGCTCGGGGTGCCGGGCGATGAGTTCACCGGCGAGCTTGTCGGTCTCGCGGGACGCCGTGCCGTTGCCGATCGCGATCAGTTCGACCGCGTGCTCCTTCGCCAGCCGCGCCAGTTTGGCGATCGACTCGTCCCACCGGTTGGCCGGGACATGCGGATGGATCACGTCCGTGGCCACGACCTTGCCGGTCGCGTCCACCACGGCGACCTTCACACCCGTGCGGAAGCCCGGGTCGAGACCGAGCGTGGCGCGCGTACCGGCGGGGGCGGCGAGCAGCAGATCACGGAGGTTTGCCGCGAAGACCCGCACCGCCTCGTCCTCGGCGGCGGTGCGCAGCCGCAACCTGATGTCGATCCCCAGGTGCACCAGGATGCGGGTGCGCCAGGCCCAGCGGACCGTGTCGACCAGCCACTTGTCGGCCGGACGCCCCCGGTCGGCGATCCCGAAGCGGTGCGCGACGATCCCCTCGTACGACGAGGGCCCGTCCACCGGCTCCTCGGGCTCCAGGACGAGGTCGAGGACCTCCTCCTTCTCGCCGCGCAGCATCGCCAGGACCCGGTGCGAGGGCAGCTCGGTGAACGGCTCGGCGAAGTCGAAGTAGTCGGCGAACTTCGCTCCCGCCTCCTCCCTGCCCTCGCGCACCTTCGCGGCCAGCCGCCCGCGCACCCACATCCGCTCGCGCAGCTCGCCGATCAGGTCGGCGTCCTCCGAGAACCGCTCAGTGAGGATGGCCCGCGCGCCGTCCAGCGCCGCCTGCGGATCGGCGACCCCCTTGCCGGCGTCCACGAACGCGGTTGCCGCGGCGAGGGGCTCGACACCCGGATCCCCGAGCAGCCCCTCCGCCAGCGGCTCCAGACCCGCCTCGCGGGCGATCTGCGCCTTGGTGCGCCGCTTCGGCTTGAACGGCAGATAGATGTCCTCCAGGCGCGCCTTGGTTTCCGCGCCCCGGATCCGGGCCTCCAGCTCGTCGGTCAGCTTGCCCTGTTCGCGCACCGACTCCAGGATCGCCGTACGACGCTCCTCCAGCTCGCGCAGATAGCGCAGCCGCTCCTCGAGCGTGCGCAACTGCGCGTCGTCGAGCATCTCGGTCGCTTCCTTGCGGTAGCGGGCGATAAAGGGCACCGTCGAACCGCCGTCGAGCAGTTCGACGGCGGCCCTGACCTGCCGCTCCCGTACGCCGAGCTCTTCGGCGATCCTGCCTTCGATGGACCCTGCGAGGGGTGTCGTCACGTTCCCGTACCGCCTTCTCCACTGAGGTTGCGCGGCAATTGTGGCAGGTGACGCCGACAATCGGGGATCAGGGCAGCGACGCGCCCCAGGACCGCCCGGGCGGCGTCAGGCCCGATGCCCGCGGGTGGCGGACGAGGCCCCACCGAACAGCCGGGCGAGCGCCCGGAACGGCAGCGTCACAACGGTGGCCACGGCACCGCCGATCTGGCGCAGGACGTCTGCGATGGCACGGAACACGGTTAATACCCCTTTCGTCTCCCGACCTCCCCGGCCGGGACTACCGCGGGTACCTCGTGAACGCTTCAACATGCATGGCCGGCCACCACGGACGTCCCGAAGAATCGCCCACATGGCCCAACGAACCGTTCTCGCGGTCTTCTTCGCCTCGTCGAGGGGTTCAGGTCGCGGAGCCGGTTCGTGCTGACGTGGGCACGGTCCAGGTGAAGCGGGGTGGCCGGCGCTCCAGGAAGGCGGTGACACCTTCCGTGGTGTCGTCGCTCTCCCGGGCCCGTTCGTGCCAGTAGGCCTCCCGGTCGGGCCGGCCGTCGGCGAACTCCTTTGCCGCTCCCTGCGTCAGCTGTGAGCGGGACACCAGGGTCCGGGTGAACTCCGCCACCCGCGCGTCCAGTTCGTCCCCGGGGAGCACCTCGTCCACGAGACCGGTGCGCAGGGCCCGGTCCGTGTCGATCAACTCCCCGGAGAACAATAGGTACTTGGCGGTCGCCGGACCCACCAGCGACACCAGCCGGCGGGTGGCGGAGGCCGGGTAGACGATGCCGAGCTTTGCCGGTGTCACCCCGAACCGCGCCCCCTCCTCGGCGAACCGCAGGTCGCAGGCCGCCGCCAGCTGGGCGCCGCCGCCCACGCAGTGCCCGCGGACCGCCGCCAGGGTGGGCTTGGGGAAGGCGGCGAGCGCCTCCTCCGCCGCCACGGCCAGCCGCTGTGCCTCCGCCGGCGATCCGCGCAGCGTGGAGATGTCCGCCCCGGCGCAGAACGTGGAACCGTCACCGGTGAGCACCAGCACCCGTACGTCCGGGTCGGCCGCCAGGGTGTCGAGCAGGGGTGGCAGAGCGGCCCACATCGCGGCCGTCATGGCGTTGCGCTTCGCCGGGTGGCGGATGACGACCGTGGCGACCGAGTCGGTGACGCTGTGCAGCAGCTGCGGCTCCATGGGCCGGATGCTATCCGTCCCGGTCGGCGGTCCCGCGGGCGGGAGTACGGCGGGCGTTACGTCCGGCGGGCGCGGGGGACTGGGGAGGGGGACAACAAAACCCGGGAGGCACTCATGAGCAAGTCCGCCGGGACCGCCAAGCCCCAGGGCGAGGTGGCCAAACTGAGCCGCGGTTTCGGTTTGCTCGCCGTACTCGGAGTGATCCTGGTCGTCGCCGGGCTGGTCGGCCTGGTGTACACGGGTGTCGCCACCCTGACCTCGATGCTGCTGTTCGGCTGGCTGCTGCTGATCGGCGGGGTGATCGGACTGCTGCACGCCGTCCAGGCGCGGCACACCAACTTCTTCTGGCTCGGCGTGGTCGTCGCGGCGCTGAACATCGCGGCCGGTGTGGTGGTGCTGAAGACGCCGGAGGCGGCGGCCGAGGCGCTGACCATGTTCGCGGCGCTGCTCTTCCTCACCGGTGGGGTGTTCCGGCTGGTCGGCAGCCTGGTGGTGCGCGGCCCCCAGTTCGGCTGGACCCTGGTCCAGGGCGCCTTCGGTCTGCTGCTCGGCATCCTGGTGCTGGCCACCTGGCCGAGCAGCAGCCAGTACGTCATCGGAACCTTCTTCTCCCTCTCCCTGCTCTTCGACGGGCTGGGGCTGATCGCCACCGGTTACGGGGGCCGCCGGATCGTCGGCATGGTCTCCGACCGGCTGGCCGGTGAGGAGGAGGCGGGGGCGGGAGCGACCGGTGAGCGGCCGCCCTCCAAACCCGTACAACCCGAATAGTGCGCCGACACGGCACAAGGCGTACGGGAACGGTCCCGCATTCGACGCTGTCATACGCCAACGGTCGTAAACGCTCGATATGTGCTGACTTCTGTTCAGCGTCGAAGTGCGGAGCCGATCGGTTCAACACTCGACGTGTGGTGACAATCGAGCGTGAGAGTGGCGATCCGCTGCCGTACGAGGGTGTCTGGCGGTTCACCGCCCCGGCCGTGGACGCCTCGGTCCCCCAGGCCCGCCACGCCGTGCGGGACCTGCTGCTGCGGCAGGGGGTGCCGGTCGCGGACGAGGTGGTCCAGGGGCTGCTGCTGATCGTCTCGGAGCTGGTCACCAACGCCGTGCGGCACGCGGCGCTGCTGTCCCCGATGCTCGGCGTCGAGGTCGCCGTCGGCGCCGAGTGGATCCGGGTGTCCGTGGAGGACAACCACCCCTACCGTCCCACCGCCCTGGAGACCGACCACGCCCGCACCGGCGGCCGCGGACTGCTCCTGGTGCGTGAGATCACCCGCGAGGCAGGCGGGGCGTGCGAGGTCGAGCACACCGCGACCGGCGGCAAGGTGATCTGGGCCGCCCTGCCGCTCAAGCCCGCGCAGATCCCGTAGGAACCATTTCCCTGGGACGCGTCACCAGCCCCCCGTCGGCCCCGTCAGTTCCCTGATCGCCGGGCGGGCAGCGTCCAGCACGGTCATGAACCACGCGGAGAAGGTGTCCTTCTCATGCCGCTCCGCCAGCTCCTCCGGAGTCACGAACGCCGTGGACGCCACCTCCTCCGGGTCCGGCCGCACCGGCGCCCGCACCATGCCGACGAAGAGGTGGTTGAACTCCTGCTCCACCAGCCCGGACGCCGGGTCCGGGTGGTTGTAGCGGACGGTCCCGGCCTCGGCGAGCAGGGACGGCGACACCCCCAGCTCCTCGAAGGTCCGCCGCGCCGCCGCCGCGAACGGCGCCTCACCGGGGTACGGGTGGCCGCAGCAGGTGTTGGACCACACACCTGGGGAGTGGTACTTGCCCAGCGCCCGCTGCTGGACCAGCAGCCGCCCGCGGGCGTCGAACAGGAACACCGAGAACGCCCGGTGCAGCTGCCCCGGCGGCTGATGTGCGGCGAGCTTCTCCGCGGTGCCGATCGTCACGCCGTCCTCGTCGACCAGTTCCAGCACAATCTGCTCGGTGGTGCCGCTCGACGGGCTGTTCGTCGCGGTGGCAGGTGTGATCGGCATACCCATCCTTCACTCGGTCTTCGCGCCCAAGTCTGCCGCACGAATCCGGCACTCCCGGCACTCCGGTCCTCGCCCGCATGTCCCGCGCCGGGGCACGGATGCGGTCGTACCGGCCGGAGGACGGAACCGGCCTCCAAACCTCCGCACTGAGCGTGCCCGCTCCGGCCGACGGAAATGCGGCCGCCACGGATGCGGACGGCTGCGTTCCCCGGCGCATGGGTGCGCCGGGGGCGCTGGCGACCAGCGCCGGGCGCGCTGTCGGACCGGCTCAGTGGCAGAGACGCGCCTCGTGTACGGCGTGACCCCGAGGCTCCAGCTGGAAGGTGCAGTGCTCCACGGCGAAGTGGTCGCCCAGACAGCCCTGGAGCTCGTGCAGCATCTTCTCGTGCCCTATGGCGCTCAGGACGTCGGAACTGACGACCACGTGCGCGGACAGCACCGGCATCCCCGAGGTGATCGTCCAGGCGTGGAGATCGTGGACGTCCTCCACGCCGTCCGTGGCGAGGATGTGCTCCCGCACCCTGGCCATGTCCACGCCCTTGGGCGCCGCCTCCAGCAGGACGTCCAGCGTCTCGCGCAGCAGCCTGACGGTGCGGGGCACGATCATCAGCGCGATCAGCAGCGAGGCGACCGGGTCGGCGGCCGTCCAGCCGGTGGTCACGATCACCAGCGCGGACAGGATCACCGCGACCGAGCCGAGCGCGTCGGCGGCCACCTCCAGGAAGGCGCCGCGCACGTTCAGGCTTTCCCTCCGCCCACGCATCAGCAGGGTCAGCGACACCAGGTTGGCGACCAGGCCGACCGCGCCGAACACCATGGTCAGGGCGCCGTCGGTGGGGGCCGGAGTGACGAACCGCTCGATCGCCTCGTACAGCACATAGCCGCCGACGCCGAGCAGCAGCAGACAGTTGGCCAGCGCGGCGAGGATCTCCGCGCGGGCGAGCCCGAAGGTGCGCTGCTCGCTCGGCGGGCGGCCCGCGAAGCCGATCGCGAGCAGCGCGATGCCCAGGCCCAGGGCGTCCGTCGCCATGTGGGCCGCGTCCGCGACCAGCGCCAGCGAGTCGGCCAGCAGACCGCCGACGATCTGGACCACCATGACGCCGAGCGTGATCGCCAGTGCGGTCCGCAGCCTGCCGCGGTACGCCGCACTCGCCGTCCCGCCGGCAGGCCCGCCGTGCGCGTGCCCGTGATCGTGCCCAGCCCCCATGCGTGCTGCCGCCCTTCCGTGCCGTCTCCTGAGCACAGTGAACTCCGGGTGGGGCGTATGGGGCAACGCGGCACTGAACATCGTTGTCATGTCCCGTGACCTGCGGAAACGATCCGCAGGTCAGCGCCGCTCAGCGGCCCTTCGCGGTGGCCCGGTGCAGTTGCCAGCCCCGCCAGGCCGAGTCGACCATCTCGTGCACCGAACGGCGCGCGGTCCAGCCGAGCCGCTCGCGCGCGAGGGCGGAGGAGGCCACCGCACGGGGGGCGTCGCCGGGGCGGCGGGGCTCCACGAGCGGGGCCCGGGTGTCGCCGGTGACCTCGCCGATGGCCGTGATCAGCTCGCGCACCGAGACGCCCTCACCGCGGCCGGCGTTCACCGTCAGATCCCCGGTCAGCTTCCCCTCCGACAGTCGCCGGGCCGCCGCCAGGTGCGCCTCCGCCAGATCGGCCACATGGATGTAGTCCCGCACACACGTACCGTCCGGCGTCGGATAGTCGTCGCCGAAGATGCGCGGGGCCTCGTCGCGGGTGAGCCGGTCGAAGACCATCGGCACTATGTTGTAGACACCGGTGTCGGCGAGCTCCGGCGCCGCCGCCCCCGCGACGTTGAAGTAGCGCAGGCACACGGTGTCCATGCCGTGCGCCCGGCCGGCCGCCCGTACCAGCCACTCCCCGGCGAGCTTGGTCTCGCCGTAGGGGTTCACGGGGACGCAGGGGGTGTCCTCCGTGATGAGGTCCACACGGGGGTCGCCGTACACGGCGGCGGAGGAGGAGAAGACGAAGCGCTGGACACCGGCTTCCGCGGCGGCGTCCAGGAGCGTCGCGAGTCCGCCCACGTTCTCCCGGTAGTACCGGGTCGGCTGCGCCACGGACTCGGCGACCTGCTTGCGCGCGGCGAGATGCAGCACCCCCGTCACCTCGTGCTCGGCGAGCGTCCGCTTCAGCAGCTCGCCGTCCAGGGACGAGCCCCTGACCAGCGGCACGTCGGCGGGAAGCCGTCCCGGTACGCCGGCCGAGAGGTCGTCCAGGACGACGACGCTCTCCCCGGCACCCGCCATGGCGCGCACCACATGTGCTCCGATGTAACCGGCTCCGCCGGTAATCAGCCAACTCATGGGCGACCACCCTATGCCGCCCCACGGCGGCCCCGGGAGCAGCCCGGGCGCACCCCGGTGTCCGGAAGGGCGGGCCGCCGGGCGCGGTTTGTGGGCCGGGCCCCGCATCCCCGATGATGCTCGCGGCACAGGCGCGGACTAACCATGTCGTTCCAGCCGCCGAACGGGCGGTGAACGCGGGCTTCCGGGGATCCGATAGCCTCTGCCGACATGCCGCCCGGAGGCCACCCTGAGGCCAACCCACGGGCGCGTCACCATGTACATGACCGGCGCGGACGCGTCGGCACCCAGGGAGTGAGATTCGGTTGTCGACCGCCATCCTCACCGGCCAGCCGGTCCCCGGTTCGTCACTCGAGGGCGATCTGCGCTCCCTCGGCTTCGACGTACGGATCGCGTCCGGCACCGCCGAGGCCGAGACCCTGCTCGCCGGGGTGCCCGCGGGCGAGCGGGTCGCCGTGGTCGACGCCCGGTTCGTGGGGCATGTGCACGCACTGCGCCTCGGCCTCACCGACCCCCGCTTCCCGATCTCCGCCATCCCCGGCGCCGTCACCGCCCAGCAGGCCGGCCGCCAGGCCCTCACCCGCGCGATGGCCCGCGAGAACTCGGCGGACCAGGCACCCGGGAGCGGCACCACCCTCGTCGACTGCCTCGCCGACCGCGTCGTCACCGCCCTCGACACCGAGGGCGCCGAGGTGCACCGCCCCGAGCTCGGCAGCCTCGTCGCCACCGTCCCCGCGGACCCCCAGACCCGCAACGAGGCGCGGCAGGCCGTCGCCGCCGTCGACGACGAGGCCGTACGCCTGAAGTCCGCCGTCAAGGCCCGCGACGGCTTCTTCACCACCCACTTCATCAGCCCGTACTCCCGCTACATCGCCCGCTGGTGCGCCCGCCGCGGACTGACCCCCAACCAGGTCACCACCGCCTCCCTGCTCACCGCGCTCATAGCGGCCGGCTGCGCCGCCACCGGCACCCGCGGCGGCTTCGTCGCCGCCGGCCTCCTGCTCCTCGCCTCGTTCGTGCTGGACTGCACCGACGGGCAGCTGGCCCGCTACTCCCTGCGGTACTCCACCCTCGGCGCCTGGCTCGACGCCACCTTCGACCGCGCCAAGGAGTACGCCTACTACGCCGGCCTCGCCCTGGGCGCGGCCCGGGGCGGCGACGACGTATGGGCCCTGGCCCTCGGCGCGATGGTCCTGCAGACCTGCCGGCACGTGGTCGACTTCTCCTTCAACGAGGCCAACCACGACGCCACCGCCAACACCAGCCCCACGGCCGCGCTCTCCGACAAGCTGGACAGCGTCGGATGGACGGTCTGGGTGCGCCGCATGATCGTCCTGCCGATCGGCGAACGCTGGGCCATGATCGCCGTCCTCACGGCCGTCACCACCCCCCGGATCACCTTCTACGCGCTGCTCATCGGCTGCGCCTTCGCCGCGACGTACACCACGGCCGGCCGCGTCCTGCGCTCGCTGACCCGCAAGGCCCGCCGCACCGACCGGGCCGCGCAGGCGCTGGCGGACCTGGCGGACTCCGGTCCGCTCGCCCAGGCGCTCGGCGGCCCGCTGACCAAGCCCGTGGGCCGGCTCCCCGGCTTCGCCGCCCCCGCCGTCGCCCTCCTCGGCGGCCTCGCCGTCGTCGCGACGGCCGTGCTCACCGGCTTCGGCGGCCCCTGGACGGCGGTCGCAGCCTGTGGCTACGTCCTGGCCTCGGCCCTCGCCGTCGCCCGCCCCCTCAAGGGCGCCCTCGACTGGCTGGTCCCCCCGTTCTTCCGCGCCGCCGAATACGGCACCGTCCTGGCACTGGCGGCCCACGCGGACGTGAACGGGGCCCTTCCGGCGGCGTACGGGCTGGTGGCCGCAGTCGCCTACCATCACTACGACACGGTCTACCGCATCCGCGGCAACGCGGGCGCGTCCCCGCGCCGGCTGGTGCGGGCCATCGGTGGGCACGAGGGCCGCACCCTGGCGGTCGCCGTGCTGGCGGCCGTGCTCACCGCCTCTCAGTTCACTGTCGCGCTCACGGCGCTCGCCGTGGGCGTGGCGCTCGTGGTGCTCGCCGAGAGCATCCGCTTCTGGGTGTCCGCAGGGGCGCCCGCCGTACACGACGAAGGAGAACCCGCATGATCGGCCTTGTGCTGGCGGCCGGCGCCGGACGCCGTCTGCGCCCCTACACCGACACCCTGCCCAAGGCTCTGGTGCCGGTGGGGCCCGCGGGCCTGGACGGTGAGCCGACGGTCCTGGACCTGACCCTCGCCAACTTCGCCGAGATCGGGCTGACGGAGGCCGGTGTCATCGTCGGCTACCGCAAGGAGGCCGTGTACGAGCGCAAGGCGGCCCTGGAGGCGAAGTACGGGCTGAAGCTGACGCTCATCGACAACGACAAGGCCGAGGAGTGGAACAACGCCTACTCGCTGTGGTGCGGCCGTGACGCCCTCAAGGACGGTGTGATCCTCGCCAACGGCGACACCGTGCACCCGGTGTCGGTGGAGAAGACCCTGCTCGCCGCGCGCGGTGACGGCAAGAAGATCATCCTCGCGCTGGACACGGTGAAGAAGCTCGCGGACGAGGAGATGAAGGTCGTCGTCGACCCGGAGAAGGGGATGACGAGGATCACCAAGCTGATGGACCCCTCCGAGGCGACCGGTGAGTACATCGGTGTCACGCTCATCGAGGGCGAGGCGGCCGGGGAGCTGGCCGACGCGCTGAAGGCCACCTTCGAGCGCGACCCGCAGCTGTACTACGAGGACGGCTACCAGGAGCTGGTCAACCGCGGCTTCCGGATCGACGTGGCGCCGATCGGTGACGTCAAGTGGGTCGAGATCGACAACCACGACGACCTCGCCCGTGGACGGGAGATCGCGTGCCAGTACTGACCCGGCTCATTCCCTCGCCGGTCGTCGTCGACATCCGCCCGGGCGCCCTAGACGACCTCGCCTGCGTCCTCGCCGACGAACGCATCTCCCCGTCGGGCCGGCTCGCGATCGCCGTCAGCGGCGGCTCCGGCGCCCGGCTGCGCGAGCGGATCGCACCCTCGCTGCCCGGCGCCACCTGGTACGAGGTGGGCGGCGGCACCATCGACGACGCCGTCCGGCTGGCCGGCGACATACAGGGCGGCCACTACGACGCCGTCGTCGGACTGGGCGGCGGAAAGATCATCGACTGCGCCAAGTTCGCCTCGGCGCGCGTCGGCCTGCCCCTGGTCGCCGTCGCCACCAACCTGGCGCACGACGGCCTGTGCTCGCCGGTGGCGACCCTCGACAACGACGCGGGCCGCGGCTCGTACGGGGTGCCCAACCCGATCGCGGTGGTCATCGACCTCAACGTCATCCGTGAGGCCCCCGTCCGGTTCGTGCGCTCCGGTATCGGCGACGTCATCTCCAACATCTCCGCGGTCGCCGACTGGGAACTGTCCCACCGCGTCAACGGCGAGAAGATGGACGGTCTCGCCGCCGCCATGGCCCGGCAGGCCGGTGAGGCCGTACTGCGCCACCCCGGGGGAGTCGGCGACGACGGCTTCCTCCAGGTGCTGGCCGAGGCCCTGGTCCTCACCGGCATCGCCATGTCGGTGTCGGGCGACTCCCGGCCCTCCTCCGGCGCCTGCCACGAGATCAACCACGCCTTCGACCTGCTCTACCCCAAGCGCGCCGCCGCCCACGGGGAGCAGTGCGGGCTGGGCGCCGCCTTCGCGATGTTCCTGCGCGGGGCGCACGAGGAGTCGGCGGCCATGGCCGACGTGCTGCGCCGGCACGGGCTTCCGGTCCTGCCGGAGGAGATCGGATTCACGGTGGACGAGTTCGTCCGCGCCATCGAGTTCGCCCCGGAGACCCGCCCCGGCCGCTTCACCATCCTCGAGCACCTCGACCTCAAGACCGACCAGATCAAGGACACCTACGCCGACTATGTCAAGGCCATCGGTAGCTGAACTCCGTCCGGTCGTGCACCCCGCCGGGGTCAAGGACCGGCGCAGCGGTGAGCACTGGATGGGGCGCCTCTACATGCGCGAACTGTCCCTCCGGGTGGACCGCTACCTGGTGAACACCAGGGTCACGCCCAACCAGCTCACGTATCTGATGACCGTCTGCGGCGTCCTCGCCGCCCCGGCCCTGCTGGTGCCGGGGATCGCCGGAGCCGTCCTCGGCGTGGTCATGGTCCAGCTCTATCTGCTGCTCGACTGCGTCGACGGCGAGGTCGCCCGCTGGAAGAAGCAGTACTCGCTCGCCGGGGTCTACCTGGACCGCGTCGGCGCCTACCTGTGCGACGCGGCCGTCCTGGTCGGGCTCGGCCTGCGCGCCGCCGACCTGTGGGGTTCCGGGCGTGTCGACTGGCTGTGGGCCTTCCTCGGCACCCTGGCCGCGCTCGGCGCGGTCCTGGTCAAGGCCGAGACCGACCTGGTCGGCGTCGCCCGCCACCAGGCCGGTCTGCCCCCGGTGAAGGAGGCCGCGTCCGAGCCGCGCTCCTCCGGCATGGCGCTGGCCCGCAGGGCCGCCGCCGCGCTCAAGTTCCACCGGCTCATCCTCGGCATCGAGGCGTCCCTGCTGATACTGCTCCTCGCGATCCTCGACGCCGGCCGGGGCGACCTGTTCTTCACCCGCCTCGGCACCGCCGTACTCGCCGGCATCGCCCTGCTGCAGACGGTGCTGCACCTGGTGTCCGTCCTGGCGTCCAGCAGGCTGAAGTGAGCGCCGGTATGAAGGTCGGTGCGGTGATCATCACGATGGGCAACCGCCCCGAGGAACTGCGCGCCCTGCTGGACTCGGTCGCCAAGCAGGACGGCGACCCGGTCCAGGTCGTGGTCGTCGGCAACGGCTCGCCCGTGCCCGAGGTCCCCGAGAGCGTGCGCACCGTCGAGCTGCCGGAGAACCTCGGCATCCCCGGCGGCCGCAACATCGGCATCGAGGCCTTCGGCCCCGGCGGCCGGGACGTCGACATCCTGCTCTTCCTCGACGACGACGGCCTGCTCGCCCGCCACGACACCGCCGAGCTGTGCCGTGAGGCCTTCGCGGCCGACCCGAGGCTCGGCATCATCAGCTTCCGCATCGCCGACCCGGAGTCCGGCATCACCCAGCGCCGCCATGTGCCGCGGCTGCGCGCCTCCGACCCGATGCGCTCCTCCCGCGTGACCACCTTCCTGGGCGGCGCCAACGCCGTACGCACCAAGGTCTTCGCCGAGGTCGGCGGGCTGCCGGACGAGTTCTTCTACGCCCACGAGGAGACCGATCTGGCCTGGCGGGCCCTCGACGCCGACTGGTTGATCGACTACCGGGCCGACATGGTGCTGTACCACCCGACGACCGCCCCCTCCCGGCACGCGGTCTACCACCGCATGGTCGCCCGCAACCGGGTCTGGCTCGCCCGCCGCAACCTCCCCGCCCCCCTCGTCCCGGTCTACCTGGGCACCTGGCTGTTCCTCACCCTCGTACGCCGTCCCTCGCTCCCGGCTCTGAAGGCCTGGTTGGGCGGCTTCCGCGAGGGCCTGACCACCCCCTGCGGTCCCCGCCGGCCCATCAAGTGGCGTACGGTGTGGCGGCTGACCCGACTGGGCCGGCCCCCGGTCATCTGACAAGCTCGGGTCCGGGACCGCCGGGGCCGTACCCGGGCCCCCGGCTCATGTCAGGCCCCGCGCGGGCCGCGCATCCCAAGGACGAAAGTTTTCCGCCAGTGAGTGAGACAACGCACGACGACAAGGTCGCGGCCACCGCGCCCGCGTCGCCCGACGAGGGCCTCACGGCGGCCCAGCTGGCCGCCAAGTACGGGCTGTCCGTCAGCGGCGCCCGGCCGTCCCTCATCGAGTACGTCCGTCAGCTCTGGGGCCGGCGGCACTTCATCCTCGCCTTCTCCCAGGCGAAGCTCACCGCCCAGTACAGCCAGGCCAAGCTCGGCCAGCTGTGGCAGGTGGCGACCCCGCTGCTCAACGCGGCCGTGTACTTCTTCATCTTCGGGCTGCTGCTGGGCGCCAACCGGGGCATCCCGAAGGACGTCTATGTGCCGTTCCTGGTGACGGGCGTGTTCGTGTTCACGTTCACCCAGAGCTCGGTGCTGGCCGGGGTGCGGGCGATCTCCGGCAATCTGGGCCTGGTGCGGGCGCTGCACTTCCCCCGGGCCTCGCTGCCGATCTCCTTCGCGCTCCAGCAGCTCCAGCAGCTGCTGGCGTCGATGATCGTGCTGGTCGTCATCATGCTGGCGTTCGGCAGCTTCCCGGATCTGTCGTGGCTGCTGATCGTGCCCGCGCTGGCGCTGCAGTTCGTGTTCAACACCGGGCTGGCGCTGATCTTCGCGCGGATGGGCAGCAGGACGCCCGACCTGGCCCAGCTGATGCCGTTCGTGCTGCGCACCTGGATGTATGCCTCGGGCGTGATGTTCAGCATCCCTGCGATGCTGCACGGCAAGGACGTCCCCGGCTGGCTGGCCGACGTCCTGCAGTGGAACCCGGCGGCCGTCTACATGGATCTGGTCCGTTTCGCGATGATCGACGAGTACGGGTCCTCGTACCTGCCCCCGCATGTGTGGGCGTTCGCGCTGGGCTGGGCCCTGCTGACCGGCGTGGCCGGCTTCGTCTACTTCTGGAAGTCCGAGGAGAGGTACGGCCGTGGCTGACGACAGGACGGGTGCACGGGTGCCCACCGTCATCGCGGACGAGCTGCACATCGTCTACCGCGTCAACGGTGCGAAGAGCGGCAAGGGGAGTGCCACGGCGGCCCTCAGCCGCATCCTCAAGCGGGGCGAGGAGCGGGGGGTGCGCAAGGTGCACGCCGTACGCGGGGTCTCCTTCGTCGCCTACCGGGGCGAGGCCATCGGCCTGATCGGCTCCAACGGCTCCGGCAAGTCGACCCTGCTGCGGGCCATCGCCGGACTGCTGCCCGCGGAGAAGGGCAAGGTCTACACCGATGGCCAGCCCTCCCTGCTCGGTGTGAACGCGGCCCTGATGAACGATCTGACCGGCGAGCGGAACGTCATCCTGGGCGGGCTCGCGATGGGCATGTCCCGCGACCAGATCAAGGACCGGTACCAGGACATCGTCGACTTCTCCGGCATCAACGAGAAGGGCGACTTCATCACCCTGCCGATGCGTACCTACTCCTCCGGTATGGCGGCCCGGCTGCGCTTCTCCATCGCCGCCGCCAAGGACCACGACGTCCTGATGATCGACGAGGCGCTGGCCACCGGGGACCGCAAGTTCCAGAAGCGCTCCGAGGCCCGCATCCGGGAGCTGCGCAAGCACGCCGGGACGGTGTTCCTGGTCAGCCACAACAACAAGTCGATCCGCGACACCTGCGACCGTGTGCTGTGGCTGGAACGCGGCGAGCTGCGCATGGACGGGCCGACCGACGAGGTCCTCAAGGAGTACGAGAAGTTCACGGGCAAATAGCCCGATTCGCCCAGAGGCCCTGCCGGAACTGTCCGGCGGGGCCGGCGTCTGCAAAGAAGACGTCAACTTCCGGTGTGACATGCGATGTTGACGCCGACCGGTGTGTTCTGGGTGGCCCGGGTGACCCCGGCGGTGCGCACCGCTTTGTACAACGTAAGCTGTACCGGTCCCGAAAGACGGTAATCAGGGCCATAATGCCCGACACCATCCAACGACACCGCCGGGCGAGAACCTGGGCGGCGTGTCCGAAATAGTGTGCATTGGGTCAGCGGTGTAGAACGGGAGATGTGACGGCAATGGCTACGGAGACTCCCCGGCTGAACGCAGCATGTGCCGTCCCCGCTCCGGGCAGTCCACGGTGACGCCCCCCGACAGGGCGGGCGGCGTCGACGTCGAGCGTGCCACGCTCGACAAGGCCGCCGCCGAGAACTTCCCCGTGGCCCCCTTCTTCCTGCCCCGGCCCTGGCGTGAGGACCTCATGGCCGTGTACGGGTTCGCCCGTCTGGTCGATGACATCGGCGACGGCGATCTGGCGCCCGGCGGCGCCGACGCCCGCCTCCTCGGCGTCCCGGACGACCGGGCCGGGGACCGGCCCGCCCTCCTCGACGCCCTCGAAGCCGATCTTCACCGGGTGTTCGACCCGGCCGGCCCGGAACCCCGTCATCCGCTGCTGCTCCGGCTCCGGCCCACGGTCCGCCGCCACGCGCTGACCCCCGAGCCCTTCCTCCGCCTGATCGCGGCCAACCGCCAGGACCAGCTCGTCAAGCGCTACGAGACCTACGACGACCTGCTGGCCTACTGCGCGCAGTCGGCCAATCCCGTCGGCCGCCTCGTCCTCGCCGTGACCGGGACCGCCACCCCGGAACGGATCCGCCGCTCCGACGCCGTCTGCACTGGCCTGCAGATCGTCGAACACCTCCAGGACGTCGCCGAGGACCTCCGCCGCGACCGCATTTATCTGCCCGTCACGGACATGAAGCTCTTCCAAGTCCAGGAGGCGGACCTCGCCGCGCCCACGGCCGGCGCATCGGTGCGCGCACTGGTCGCGCACCAGGCCCAACGCGCCCTTGACCTGCTGAACGAAGGCGCGCCTCTGCTCGGTAGCGTCCACGGCAGGCTCCGACTGCTGCTCGCGGGGTTCGTGGCCGGAGGAAGGGCGGCCGTCCGGGCGATCGCCGCCGCCGAATACGACGTGCTCCCCGGCCCGCCCAGGCCCGGCAGGATCCAGCTGCTGCGTGAGGCGGGCGTGACTCTGCGAGGGAAGGGGTGATCCGGACCGTGGAGTCGCAACCACCGGCGTCCGCACCGGTACTCGCCGCCTACAGCTACTGCGAGACGGTCACCGGACAGCAGGCGCGCAACTTCGCCTACGGCATCCGGCTGCTGCCGCCCCCCCAGCGGCGCGCGATGTCGGCGCTGTACGCGTTCTCCCGACGGGTCGACGACATCGGCGACGGCGCGCTGCCGGCCGACGTCAAGGTCGCCCGGCTGGAGGACACCCGGGCGCTGCTCTCCCGGATCCGCGACGACGCGATCGACGAGGACGACACCGACCCGGTCGCGGTCGCCCTCGCGCACGCCGCCCGGCGCTTCCCGATCCCGCTCGGCGGCCTGGACGAGCTGATCGACGGCGTCCGGATGGACGTACGCGGCGAGACCTATGAGACCTGGGACGACCTCAAGGCCTACTGCCGCTGTGTCGCCGGCGCCATCGGACGGCTCTCCCTCGGCGTGTTCGGCACCGAACCCGGCGCGCGCGCGGCCGAGCGCGCCCCCGAGTACGCCGATACGCTGGGTCTCGCGCTCCAGCTGACCAACATCCTCAGGGACGTGCGCGAGGACGCCGAGGGCGGGCGCATCTATCTGCCCGCCGACGACCTCGCCAAGTTCGGCTGCTCGGCCGGGTTCAGCGGGCCGATGCCACCGGAGGGCTCCGACTTCGCGGGCCTGGTGCACTTCGAAGTGCGCAGGGCCCGCGCCCTCTTCGCCGAGGGCTACCGGCTGCTCCCCCTGCTCGACCGGCGCAGCGGCGCCTGTGTCGCCGCCATGGCCGGCATCTACCGCCGGCTGCTGGACCGCATCGAGCGCGAGCCCGAGGCGGTGCTGCGCGGCCGGGTCTCCCTGCCCGGACGAGAGAAGGCCTATGTGGCCGTGCGCGCACTGTCGGGCCTGGACGCCAGGAACGTGACCCGGCGGACCGTCAGGAGGCGTGCCTGATGGACACTCAGCTCCCCGGCGAAAAGCGGCGGGCAACCCTCCGCCGCGACGCCGCGTCCCAGACTGAGACGGCCGGTCGTGCCCGGTTCAAGCGGTCCGGCCGGTCAGGGGAGGGCGCATGAGCCACGGCACACGGACCGAGGGTCCGCTCGTGGACGGCTCCGTCCCGGCAGGACGTCATGCCGTCGTGGTCGGCGGGGGTCTGGCCGGTGTCACCGCCGCGCTCGCCCTCGCCGACGCCGGAGTTGGCGTCACCCTGCTCGAGGGCCGGCCCCGCCTGGGCGGGCTCGCCTTCTCCTTCCGGCGCGGCGACCTCACCGTCGACAACGGCCAGCATGTGTACCTGCGCTGCTGCACCGCCTACCGCTGGTTCCTCGACCGCATCGGCGGGACGGCGCTGGCACCGCTGCAGGACCGTCTCGACGTGCCCGTGGTCGACGTCACCCGCCCCGAGGGGCGGCGGCTCGGCAGACTGCGGCGCGACGCGCTGCCCGTCCCCCTGCATCTGGGGCGCAGCCTCGCCACCTATCCGCATCTGTCGCTCGCCGACCGGGCCAGGGTGGGCCGGGCCGCGCTCGCGCTGAAGGGGCTCGACCTCAGCGATCCGACTCTGGACACCCAGGACTTCGGCAGCTGGCTGGCCGCGCACGGCCAGTCGGCGCGTGCCGTCGAGGCCCTGTGGGATCTGGTCGGCGTGGCCACCCTCAACGCGGTCGCGGGCGACGCGTCCCTGTCGCTCGCCGCGATGGTGTTCCAGACCGGTCTGCTGTCCGACCCGGGTGCGGCCGACATCGGCTGGGCCCGGGTGCCGCTGGGCGAACTGCACGACCGGCTCGCCCGCAAGGCGCTGGACTCCGTGGGCGTGCGTACCGAGACCCGTACAAAAGTCACCTCCGTCTCCGCAGACGGGAACAGAGGCTGGAGCGTTCAGGTTCCCGGCGGGACGATCTACGCCGACGCGGTGGTCCTCGCCGTACCGCAGCGCGAGGCGTACGAACTGCTGCCCGCCGGAGCGCTCGAGGCGCCCGAGCGGCTCCTCGGCATCGGCACCGCCCCGATCCTCAACATCCACGTCGTCTACGACCGCAAGGTGCTCGCCCGCCCGTTCCTCGCGGCGCTCGGCACCCCCGTGCAGTGGGTCTTCGACCGCACCGACGCGTCCGGACTGCTGCGCGGCCAGTACCTGGCGCTGTCCCAGTCGGTCGCCCAGGACGACATCGACGAGCCCGTCGCCGTGCTGCGCCAGCGGTATCTGCCCGAACTGGAGCGGCTGCTGCCGCGCACCCGGGACGCCCGCGTCGAGGACTTCTTCGTCACCCGGGAGCGCACCGCCACGTTCGCTCCCGCTCCGGGCGTCGGACGCCTCAGGCCCGGCGCCCGTACCCAGGCACCCGGCCTGTACCTGGCCGGAGCGTGGACCGCCACCGGGTGGCCCGCGACCATGGAGAGTGCGGTCCGCAGCGGCGTCGGCGCGGCGGACGCCGCGCTGGACGCCCTCGGCCGGCCCCGCCCCCGCCACCTCTTCGCGATCGAGGAGGCGGCCTGATGCTGCAGGAGAGCGGCGCGGCAGGTTCCCGCACCCCCCGTACCGCGACAAGAGGAGAGACTGTGCCCACTGTGCCCCCGGCCTCGCAGGCCGCTCGAAGGACCGCGGTGGACGTGTCCGCGCTCCTGGAGCGCGGCCGGACCCTGGCCACACCGGTACTGCGGGCGGCCGTCGACCGCCTGGCACCTCCCATGGACACGGTCGCCGCCTACCACTTCGGCTGGATCGACGCCCAGGGCCGGCCCGCGGACGGCGACGGCGGCAAGGCCGTGCGCCCCGCCCTCGCGCTGCTGTCCGCCGAGGTCACGGGCGCCGACCCGGCCACCGGTGTCCCGGGAGCGGTCGCCGTCGAACTGGTCCACAACTTCTCACTGCTGCACGACGACCTGATGGACGGCGACGAACAGCGCCGGCACCGCGACACCGTCTGGAAGGTGCACGGCCCCGCCCAGGCCATCCTGGTCGGCGACGCCCTGTTCGCTCTGGCGGGCGAGGTGCTGCTGGAGCTCGGCACTGTGGAGGCGGGCCGCGCCGCCCGCCGCCTCGCCACCGCCAGCCGGGCGCTCATCGACGGCCAGGCCCAGGACATCTCCTACGAGCACCGCGACCGCGTCAGCGTGGCGGAGTGCCTGGAGATGGAGGGCAACAAGACCGGCGCCCTGCTCGCCTGCGCCAGCTCCATCGGCGCGGTGCTCGGCGGCGCGGACGACCGCACCGCCGACGCGCTGGAGACCTACGGCTACCACCTCGGCCTCGCCTTCCAGGCCGTCGACGACCTCCTCGGCATCTGGGGCGACCCGGAGGCCACCGGCAAGCAGACCTGGAGCGACCTGCGCCAGCGCAAGAAGTCCCTCCCGGTCGTGGCCGCGCTCGCCGCGGACGGCCCCGCCGCCCGGCGGCTCGGCGAGCTCCTCGCGGCCGACGCCAGGAGCAGCGACTTCGCGAACTTCTCCGAGGAGGAGTTCGCGGCCCGTGCCGCCCTCATCGAGGAGGCCGGCGGCCGTGAGTGGACCGCCGGCGAGGCACGCCGTCAGCACACCATCGCCATCGAGGCCCTCGACGAGGTGGACATGCCCGACCCGGTGCGGGAGCAGTTCACGGCGCTCGCGGACTTCGTCGTCGTACGAAAGAGATGATCACTATCGGTCGAATAGCCCTCGCGTAGTCGCCGGCCGGCGCCCAGGGGAGAACGGCACCGGCCGACGGCGGACCCACAGCAGACGCACTACTCGCAGGACTGCACGAAGGGGAAGCCATGACAGCGACGACCGACGGAAGCACCGGGGCGGCCCTGCCGCCCCGCGTGACCGCGGCCAGCGACAACGACACCGACATCCCCGAGGCGGCCGGGGTTCCCGACATCGCCGCCGGCGCCATGCGGCGCGCCACCGACTTCCTGCTGTCGCGGCAGGACGACCAGGGCTGGTGGAAGGGCGACCTCGAGACCAACGTCACGATGGACGCCGAGGACCTGCTCCTGCGTCAGTTCCTCGGCATTCTCGACGAGGACACCACCCGCGCCGCCGCCCTGTTCATCCGCGGGGAGCAGCGCGAGGACGGCACCTGGGCCACCTTCTACGGCGGCCCCGGCGACCTGTCCGCCACCATCGAGGCGTACGTCGCCCTGCGACTGGCCGGCGACCCGCCGGACGCCCCGCACCTGGCCAGAGCCTCCGCCTGGATCCGAGAGCGGGGCGGCATCGCCTCCTCCCGGGTCTTCACCCGGATCTGGCTGGCCCTGTTCGGCTGGTGGACGTGGGAGGACCTGCCCGAGCTCCCGCCCGAGCTCATCTGGTTTCCCTCCTGGCTCCCGCTCAACATCTACGACTTCGGATGCTGGGCCCGGCAGACCATCGTGCCGCTGACGATCGTCTCCGCCCTCCGGCCGGTGCGCCCGGCCCCGTTCCCGCTGGACGAACTGCACACCGACCCGAGCACGCCCAACCCTCCCCGGCCCCTCGCCCCGCCCAACACCTGGGACGGCGCCTTCCAGCGGCTGGACAAGGCCCTGCACACCCTGCGCCGGGCGGTGCCGCGCCGGCTGCGCCGAGCGGCCATGAACACCGCCGCCCGCTGGATCATCGAGCGGCAGGAGAACGACGGCTGCTGGGGCGGCATCCAGCCCCCGGCCGTGTACTCGCTCATCGCGCTGCATCTGCTCGGCTACGACCTGAACCATCCGGTGATGCGGGCCGGCCTGGAGTCGCTGGACCGGTTCGCCGTCCGGCGCGAGGACGGGGCCCGCATGATCGAGGCCTGCCAGTCCCCGGTGTGGGACACCTGCCTCGCCACGATCGCGCTCGCCGACGCGGGTCTGCCCACGGACCATCCGCAACTGGTCAAGGCCGCCGACTGGATGCTCGGCGAGCAGATCGTGCGGCCCGGCGACTGGTCCGTCCGCAGACCCCATCTCCCGCCCGGAGGCTGGGCGTTCGAGTTCCACAACGACAACTACCCGGACATCGACGACACCGCCGAGGTGGTCCTCGCGCTGCGCCGGGTGAAGCACCACGACCCCGAGCGGCTGGACAACGCCGTCGGACGCGGGGTGCGCTGGAACCTCGGCATGCAGTCGAAGAACGGCGCCTGGGGCGCCTTCGACGTGGACAACACCAGCCGGTTCCCCAACCGGCTGCCGTTCTGCGACTTCGGCGAGGTCATCGACCCGCCGTCGGCCGATGTCACCGCGCATGTCGTGGAGATGCTCGCCGTCGAGGGCCTCGCCCACGACCCGCGCACCCGCCGCGGCATCCAGTGGCTGCTCGCAGAACAGGAGCCCGACGGTTCCTGGTTCGGGCGCTGGGGTGTCAACTACCTGTACGGCACCGGCTCCGTCGTCCCCGCGCTGGCCGCTGCCGGGATCCCCACCTCGCACCCGGCGATCCGGCGGGCCGTGGCCTGGCTGGAGAAGGTGCAGAACGACGACGGCGGCTGGGGCGAGGACCTGCGCTCCTACCGCTATGTACGGGAGTGGAGCGGCCGGGGGGCCTCCACCGCCTCGCAGACGGCCTGGGCGCTGATGGCGCTGCTGGCGGCCGGGGAGCGGGACTCCCAGGCCGTCGAACGGGGCATCCGGTGGCTGGCCGCCACCCAGCGCGAGGACGGCTCCTGGGACGAGCCCTACTTCACCGGCACCGGCTTCCCCTGGGACTTCTCCATCAACTACCACCTCTACCGGCAGGTCTTCCCGCTCACCGCGCTCGGCCGGTATGTGCACGGGGAGCCGTTCACGAAGCAGCCGGTCCCGGCGCGGACCGGTGCGGAGCAGGCCCTTGCCGAGGCGAAGGGAACCTGATGAGCTCCCGGCCCGCCCCGGCACCGCTGCTGATCGCCTGCGCGCTCGGCATCGAGCAGTTCGCCCTGCGCAGGCGTGAGCGCGGCAGTCCGGGCGGGCCGGTCACCGTGCTGCGTACGGGCATGGGGCCGGCGGCGGCCGAGCGGTCCGTCACCCGGGTGCTCGCCGGCCCGGCCCTGAGCGGGGCGGCCGTCCTGGCCACGGGCTTCTGCGCCGGCCTCGCCCCCGGCATGCACCCCGGCGACCTGGTGGTGGCCGAGGAGACCCGGGACCCGCGCGGCAGCGTCCCCTGCGTCGGGACCGCACGGCTGGTGAAGGAGCTGGTGCGCATCCTTCCCGGGCGCACCGTCCACACCGGTGCGCTCACCGGCTCCGACCACGTCGTCCGCGGCCAGGAACGGTCCGATCTGCTCGCGACCGGCGCGATCGCGGCGGACATGGAATCGGCGGCCACGCTCCTGAGCGCCGTCCGGGCGGGCGAGCGCCCGGTTGCGGCCGTCCGGGTGGTGGTGGACGCTCCAGAACACGAACTCGTCCGCATCGGCACGGTCCGCGGTGGAATATCGGCTTTCCGTGTCCTTCGCCTCGTACTTCCGGCTTTCTATGAATGGCACCGTTCCTTGCTGCTCCCCAGGAGGTGAGCCAGATGGCCATGCCGCTGCGTCAGTCCATCAAGGTCGCTACATACTTGGCCGAACAGAAGCTCCGCAGGCGGGACAAGTTCCCGCTCATCGTCGAACTGGAGCCGCTCTTCGCCTGCAACCTCAAGTGCGAGGGGTGTGGCAAGATCCAGCACCCGGCCGGGGTGCTCAAGCAGCGGATGCCCGTCGCCCAGGCCGTGGGCGCCGTACTGGAGTCCGGGGCGCCCATGGTGTCCATCGCGGGCGGCGAGCCCCTGATGCACCCCCAGATCGACGAGATCGTGCGCCAGCTGGTGGCCCGGCGCAAGTACGTCTTCCTGTGCACCAACGCCCTGCTGATGCGCAAGAAGATGGACCGGTTCAGGCCCTCCCCCTACTTCGCCTTCGCGGTGCACATCGACGGGCTGCGGGAGCGGCACGACGAGTCGGTGGCGAAGGAGGGCGTGTTCGACGAGGCCGTGGAGGCCATCAAGGAGGCCAAGCGGCGCGGCTTCCGGGTGACCACCAACTCGACCTTCTTCAACACCGACACCCCGCAGACCGTCGTGGAGGTGCTCAACTACCTCAACGACGACCTCAAGGTCGACGAGATGATGATCTCGCCCGCCTACGCCTACGAGAAGGCCCCCGACCAGGAGCACTTCCTCGGCGTGGAACAGACCCGGGAGCTGTTCAAGAAGGCCTTCGCGGGCGGCAACCGCAACCGCTGGCGGCTGAACCACTCCCCGCTGTTCCTGGACTTCCTGGAGGGCAAGGTCGACTTCCCGTGCACCGCGTGGGCGATCCCGAACTACTCGCTCTTCGGCTGGCAGCGCCCCTGCTACCTGATGAGCGACGGATACGTCCCGACCTACCGGGAGCTGATCGAGGAGACCGACTGGGACCGGTACGGCCGCGGCAAGGACCCGCGCTGCGCCAACTGCATGGCGCACTGCGGCTACGAGCCCACCGCCGTCCTCGCCACCATGGGCTCCCTGAAGGAGTCGCTGCGCGCCCTGCGTGGGACCGTCTCCGGAAACCGGGGGTGACGCCATGACCGCTGTCTCGCTGGGGATGCCCGAGGTGCCCGCACCGTCGCTCGCCGAGCGGCGCGCGTCGCGGCGGATCCAGGTAGGACCGGTGGCGGTCGGTGGCGGCGCCCCGGTGTCCGTGCAGTCGATGACGACGACCCGTACGTCCGACATCGGCGCGACACTGCAGCAGATCGCCGAGCTCACCGCGTCCGGCTGCCAGATCGTCCGGGTCGCCTGCCCCACGCAGGACGACGCGGACGCCCTCGCGACCATCGCCCGCAAGTCCCAGATCCCGGTGATCGCGGACATCCACTTCCAGCCCAAGTACGTGTTCGCGGCCATCGAGGCCGGATGTGCCGCCGTCCGGGTGAACCCGGGCAACATCAAGCAGTTCGACGACCGGGTCAAGGAGATCGCGCGGGCCGCGCAGGACCACGGCACCCCCATCCGGATCGGGGTCAACGCCGGCTCGCTGGACCGGCGGCTGCTCCAGAAGTACGGCAGGGCCACTCCGGAGGCGCTCGTCGAGTCCGCCCTGTGGGAGGCGTCCCTCTTCGAGGAGCACGGCTTCCGGGACATCAAGATCTCCGTGAAGCACAACGATCCCGTGGTCATGATCAACGCCTACCGGCAGCTCGCCGAGCGCTGCGACTACCCGCTGCACCTCGGCGTCACCGAGGCCGGCCCCGCCTTCCAGGGCACCATCAAGTCGGCGGTCGCTTTCGGGGCGCTGCTCAGCGAGGGCATCGGCGACACCATCCGGGTGTCGCTGTCCGCGCCGCCGGCCGAGGAGGTCAAGGTCGGCATCCAGATCCTGCAGTCGCTCGGGCTCAGGGAGCGGCGGCTGGAGATCGTCTCCTGCCCGTCCTGCGGGCGCGCCCAGGTCGATGTGTACAAGCTGGCCGACGAGGTCACCGCCGGGCTGGACGGCATGGAGGTGCCGCTGCGGGTCGCCGTCATGGGCTGTGTGGTGAACGGCCCGGGCGAGGCCCGCGAAGCCGACCTGGGGGTCGCATCGGGCAACGGCAAGGGCCAGATCTTCGTCAAGGGCAAGGTCATCAAGACCGTCCCCGAGTCGAAGATCGTCGAGACGCTGATCGAAGAGGCGATGAAGATCGCCGAGCAGATGGAGAAGGACGGCGCCGCGTCGGGGGAGCCGGCCGTCACCGTGAGCTGAAGAGCACGGAATCCGAAGGGGGCCCGAGCGTGACGATCCTGGAGAGCATCCGGCAACCACGCGACCTGAAGGCGCTGTCCAAGGAGGAACTCGGCGAACTGTCCCACGAGATCAGGGAGTTCCTGGTGCAGGCGGTGGCCAGGACCGGCGGTCATCTCGGACCCAACCTGGGGGTGGTGGAACTGACCCTCGCCCTGCACCGGGTCTTCGAGTCGCCCGTGGACCGCATCCTGTGGGACACCGGCCACCAGAGCTACGTCCACAAACTGCTGACTGGACGTCAGGACTTCTCCAAGCTGCGCGGCAAGGGCGGCCTGTCCGGCTACCCCTCCCGCGAGGAGTCCGAGCACGACGTCATCGAGAACAGCCACGCCTCCACGGCCCTCGGCTGGGCCGACGGGCTCGCCAAGGCCCGCCAGGTCCAGGGGGAGAAGGGCCATGTCGTGGCGGTGATCGGCGACGGCGCGCTCACCGGCGGAATGGCCTGGGAGGCGCTGAACAACATCGCCGCCGCCAAGGACCGCCCGCTGATCATCGTCGTCAACGACAACGAACGCTCCTACGCCCCGACCATCGGCGGGCTCGCCAACCATCTCGCGACCCTGCGCACCACGGACGGCTACGAACGCGTGCTGGCCTGGGGCAAGGACGTGCTCCAGCGCACGCCCGTGGTCGGCTCCACCGTCTACGAGGCACTGCACGGCGCGAAGAAGGGCTTCAAGGACGCCTTCGCCCCGCAGGGCCTCTTCGAGGACCTGGGACTGAAGTACGTCGGCCCGATCGACGGCCACGACATCGGCGCCGTGGAATCCGCGCTGCGCCGCGCCAAACGCTTCCACGGACCCGTCCTGGTCCACTGCCTGACCGAGAAGGGCCGCGGCTACGAACCCGCCCTCGCCGACCAGGAGGACCACTTCCACACCGTCGGCGTGATGGACCCGCTCACCTGCGCGCCCCTCACACCGTCCGGCGGACCGTCCTGGACCTCCGTCTTCGGCGAGGAGATCGTCCGGATCGGGGAGGAGCGCGAGGACGTGGTGGCGATCACCGCCGCCATGCTGCATCCGGTCGGCCTCGGTGCCTTCGCCGAGCGGTTCCCCGACCGGGTGTGGGACGTCGGCATCGCCGAACAGCACGCCGCCGTGTCCGCGGCGGGCCTGGCGACGGGCGGCCTGCACCCGGTCGTCGCCGTCTACGCCACCTTCCTCAACCGCGCCTTCGACCAGCTGCTGATGGACGTGGCGCTGCACCGCTGCGGGGTGACCTTCGTCCTGGACCGGGCCGGCGTCACCGGGGCCGACGGACCCTCGCACAACGGCATGTGGGACCTGTCCGTCCTCCAGGTCGTCCCCGGCCTGCGCATCGCCGCGCCCCGCGACGCCGCCCAGCTGCGCGCCCAGCTGCGCGAGGCGGTCTGCGTCGACGACGCGCCCACCCTGCTCCGCTTCCCGAAGGAGTCGGTGGGCCCGGTGATCCCGGCGCTGCACCGGATCGGCGGCATGGACGTGCTGCACCGTGCGGACGCGCCGGAGGTGCTGCTGGTGGCCGTCGGCGTGATGGCGCCGGTCTGTCTGGGGGCCGCCGAACTGCTGGAAGCCCGCGGTATCGGGTGCACGGTGGTCGACCCCCGGTGGGTCAAACCCGTCGACCCGGCCCTCCCGCCGCTGGCTGCCGGCCACCGCATGGTGGCCGTCGTCGAGGACAACAGCCGGGCCGCCGGGGTGGGTTCCGCGGTGGCGCTGGCACTGGGCGACGCCGAGGTCGACGTGCCCGTACGCCGGTTCGGCATCCCGGAGCAGTTCCTCGCGCACGCCAAGCGCGGTGAGGTGCTCGCCGACATCGGCCTCACGCCCGTCGAGGTCGCCGGGCGGATCAGCGCGAGCCTCGCCGTCGGGGAAGAACTCGCGAAACAGCCACAGGACGCACAGGAGCACCAGCCATGACCACCGCGGAGTCGGCGTCGGAGTCGTCAAGAGCCGGGAAGTTCGACCTCGGCGCGCTGCTGGCCGAGCGCGGGGCCGAGCGCTACGAGCTGCACAGCCGGTACCTCAACCACCAGCTCCCGCGCATGCTGCACACCCTCGGCTTCGACAAGGTCTACGAGCGCGCCGAGGGCGCCCACTTCTGGGACGCCGACGGCAACGACTACCTGGACATGCTCGCCGGGTTCGGGGTGATGGGCCTGGGCCGCCATCACCCCGTGGTCCGCAAGGCGCTGCACGACGTCCTGGACGCCCAGCTCGCCGACCTCACCCGCTTCGACTGCCAGCCGCTGCCCGGACTGCTGGCCGAGAAGCTGCTCGCGCACACCCCCCACCTGGACCGGGTGTTCTTCGGCAACAGCGGCACGGAGGCGGTCGAGGGCGCCCTGAAGTTCGCCCGGTACGCGACCGGCAGGCCGCGCGTCCTCTACTGCGAGCACGCCTTCCACGGCCTGACCGCTGGCTCCCTCTCCGTCAACGGCGAGTCCGGCTTCAAGGACGGGTTCACCCCGCTGCTGCCCGACACGGCCGTCCCGCTCGGCGACCTGGACGCCCTGGAGCGGGAGCTGCGCAAGAAGGACGTCGCCGCGCTGATCGTGGAGCCGATCCAGGGCAAGGGCGTCCACGTGGCACCGCCCGGCTATCTGCGGGCCGCCCAGGAGCTGCTGCACCGGCACAAGGCGCTGCTGATCGCCGACGAGGTGCAGACCGGACTGGGCCGGACCGGCGACTTCTACGCCTACCAGCACGAGGAGGGCGTGGAGCCGGACCTGGTGTGCGTGGCCAAGGCGCTCTCCGGCGGCTATGTGCCGGTGGGCGCCACCATCGGCAAGGACTGGATCTTCAAGAAGGTCTTCTCGTCGATGGACCGGGTGCTGGTCCACTCGGCCAGCTTCGGGTCCAACGCCCAGGCCATGGCGGCGGGCCTCGCGGTGCTGTCGGTCATGGAGGACGAGCAGATCATCGCGAACGTCCGCACCACCGGCGAGCTGCTGCGGACCCGGCTGGCCGCGCTCACCGACCAGTACGAGCTGCTCGCCGACGTCCGCGGCCGGGGCCTGATGATCGGCATCGAGTTCGGCCGGCCCCGGTCGCTGAAGCTGCGCTCCCGCTGGACCATGCTCCAGGCGGCCCGCAAGGGGCTCTTCGCGCAGATGGTGGTCGTACCGCTGCTGCAACGGCACCGGATCCTCACCCAGGTCTCCGGCGATCACATGGAGGTGATCAAACTGATCCCGCCGCTCGTCATCGACGAGGAGGACGTGGACCGGTTCGTGCGCGCCTTCCGCGCGGTCATGGACGACGCCCATGATGGCGGTCTGATGTGGGAGTTCGGCAGGACGCTGGTGAAGCAGGCGGTGGCCATCCGCTGACCGGAGGACATCCGGCCGTTTGCCTGTGAGGCAAGAAAATTGCCCCACGGGCAAATTTCCGGCTCAATGGGGGCATGAGCTCCTCCGACGCCGAGCCGCCGACCGGGCCTGCCGGTGGCCTTCCCGCGGTCGCGCCCCAACTGCGCGCCCTGCGGCGACGGGCCTCCCTGACCCTCGAGGCCGCCGCCCGCGACGCCGGTCTGTCACCGGCGCATCTCTCCCGGCTGGAGACCGGGCAGCGGCAGCCCTCGCTGCCGATGCTGCTGTCCCTCGCCCGGATCTACGGTACGACGGTCTCCGAGCTGCTCGGCGAGGCGGCCACCGAACGGGACGCCGTGGTCCGCGCCGCCGACATGGAACCCACCGCGGCGGGCGGCTGGACGTACTGGCCGGCCGGGGCGCCGGGGCGCGGCATGCAGGCCCTGCGGGTCCATGTGCCGCACGGCTCCCAGGGCGACATCGTGCGCGTCCATCCCGGCGAGGAGTGGCTGTACGTCCTCAAGGGCCGGCTGCTGCTGCGCCTGGGGGACGTCCTGCACCGGCTCGCCCCGGGCGACAGCGCGCACTTCGACTCGCTGACCCCGCACCGTATTGCCGCAGCCGACCCCGACGGGGTCGAACTGCTGTTCGTCCACACCCTGCTGCAGAGTCCCACGGCCGCGCTGTGCCTGGGCCCGATCCACGGAGAAGCGACATGACTGGTAAGGACATGGAGGAGAAGTTCCCACGGGCCCTGTGGGTGCGGCTGTTCATCTACGTGGTGGTGGGGCACCTCTTCGCGGCCTTCATCTACTTCCTGTTCGAGATAGCCCCCAAGAAGTAGACGCCGGGGCGGGTGCCCGCCTCAGTCGAGCATGCGCTCGCGCAGCCGCTCCCGGGCCCCGGGGGTGAGGCCGAGCCCCTGCTCCAGATAGGCGTCGACCCCGCCCCAGGTCTCCTCCACCGTCTCGAAGGCGGCCGACAGGTACTCCGCCCGGGCGTCGAACAGCGGGCTGAGCAGCTCCATGACCTCGGAGGAGTAGGCCGAGGCGGAGCTGCCGCTGCGGTGCACCTTGTAACGGCGGTGCTTGGCGTTGGACTTGAGGTAGTCGTCGACGATCGCGTCCCGCTCGACGCCCAGCGCGAGCAGCGTCACCGCCACGGACAGTCCCGCACGGTCCTTGCCCGCCGCGCAGTGCATCAGCACGGGGACGCTGTCCTCGGCGAGCGAGCGCAGCACCTGGGCGTGCTCGGCGGTGCGCTCCGTGATGATCATCCGGTAGGAGGTGATCATCCGGTCCGCGCCCTTGCCGTCCGCGAGGACCGAGCGCAGCTGGTCCAGGTCGCCGTCGCGGACCATCTTCCAGAACTCGGCGCCGTCGGCCGGGTCGCTGAGCGGCAGGTTCAGATTGCGCACGCCCGGCAGTTCGACGTCCGGCCCCTCCAGCTTCTGGTCCGCCGCGTTGCGGAAGTCGAAGATCGTGTGCAGCCCGAGCGAGGACAGGAAGACGGCGTCCTCGGCGGTCGCATGGGCCAGGTGACCGCTGCGGAACAGCACCCCGTGCCGCACCCGCCGACCGTCCACGGTCGGCAGTCCGCCCACGTCGCGGAAGTTGCGTACTCCGGCCAGCTCGGGTTCGGTCGACGGGATCTGCTGCGTCACGGGGACTCCTCCCACTCGGCGCCGCCGCCGCTGCTCGTCGGCGGGCATCACCTGACGATACGACATGCCTGCCTGGGGCAATGAGTTCTCCACAGGCGTGGCCCGGCCGCCCAGGCGCCCAGGATGCGCATGCCTGTGATCGCATGATTGAGGCGTTGTGTCCGATTAGGTCGCTTCGCTATAACATGCCACCAAAGCAGGAGAAATGGGAGTGGGGTGCGTGAGCAGCGTCATATCCGTGACGATGTGTTATCGCCATGCTCACGTAATCAAGCGCAATAACAAGGGAATTCGTGGGCCCTCTGCATCACGATTGACGCTCGGTGACGTCAATTCCTCCTGTGGATCACGGAAAAAGCACCTTCGCGGCGAACTGCCGCTTGTCCCGTCGCATCCGGGTCGCTTACGTTCACGACCGATCCGGACGGACGCCTAATCCTGCCGCCGCCCGGAGCCCGCACACACTGACCCGTGTACGGCAGGAGCGGGGGACCCACAGGTAAGACTGCCTGTTCCGGTCTCCGGAACGGCTTGGGGTTAAGTCGCGTGATATCGCGGCCGGACATCTCCAGTCCGAACCCGACAGCTCACCTCGCAGGCGCCGGAGAGGAATTCGTCATGCCCGCGAAGGGTAAGCACCGCCGTCCCAAGGCTCAGCGTTTCACCCGCTCCATCGCCGTCGCCGGAACCGGTGGCGCCGCACTCGCCCTGCCGCTTCTCGGCGCCACCGGCGCGAACGCCGCCACGCCGCAGGCGGCCCCCGAAAAGGCCGTCCAGTCCCTTTCCGCCGGCGGCCACGAGGCCACCGCCGAAAAGAGCGACCAGGTCCGCACGTACACCGTGAAGGCCGGCGACTACCTGGCGAAGATCGCGGAGACGGAGAACGTCGACGGCGGCTGGAAGCAGCTCTACGCGGACAACCGCGAGGCCGTCGGCGACGACCCGGCACTCATCCACCCCGGTCTGAAGCTCACCATCGACGGTGAGGCCGCCAAGGCCACGCCGAAGAAGTCCACTGCGCCGGCGTCTCCGAAGCCTGCCGCGGCGAAGGCCGAGAAGCCCGCCGAGCAGCCGGCGCAGCAGCCGGCCGAGCAGCCGCAGCCGTCCTCCCCGGCCGCCTCCGGTTACAGCTCCCCGGTGCCCGGCGGCGGCATCGGCACCGCCTACAAGGTGGCCGGCGGCATGTGGTCCAGCGGCTACCACACCGGTGTCGACTTCAGCGTCCCGACCGGCACCTCCCTGAAGGCCGTCGGCTCCGGCACGGTCGTCTCCGCGGGCTGGGCCGGCGCGTACGGCAACCAGGTCGTCATCCAGCTCAGCGACGGCCACTACGCCCAGTACGCCCACCTGTCCTCGCTGTCGGTCTCGGCCGGCCAGACCGTGAGCGCCGGCCAGCAGGTCGGTCTCTCCGGCTCCACCGGCAACTCGACCGGCCCGCACCTGCACTTCGAGATCCGCACCACCCCGAACTACGGCTCGGACGTGGACCCGCTCTCCTACCTCCGCTCCAAGGGCGTCTCCATCTGACCCCCTGCGGCAACCTTCCTGACACGCGCACCGAAGGCCGGACCCCATCCACGGGTCCGGCCTCCGGTGTATTCCGGACCGGGCGACATTCTGAGAGTGGCTTATCTCACCGCACGTCAACGCTCGCCTACGGTCGCGTAGGTCACATTCCACGGTGAATCATGATCTGCCGTGGCAGACGATTCGAAGAATGACAGCAGAAGAGTGATCGGGTCGTACGTGGCGGTGGGGGACAGCTTCACCGAGGGCGTGGGTGACCCCGGCCCCGACGGGGCGTTCGTCGGCTGGGCCGACCGGTTCGCCGTGCTTCTCGCCGACCGCCGGCCCGAGGGGGACTTCGAGTACACCAATCTCGCGGTGCGCGGAAAGCTGCTGGACCAGATCATGGCGGACCAGCTCCCGGTGGCGGTCGAACTCGCCCCCGACCTGGTCTCGTTCTGCGCGGGCGGCAACGACATCCTCCGTCCGGGCACCGACCCGGACGAGGTCGCCGAGCGCTTCGAGCAGGCGATCGCCGCCCTCACCGCCGTGTGCGGCACGGTCCTGGTGACGACCGGGTTCGACACCCGCGGCGTCCCCGTGCTCAGGCATCTGCGCGGCAAGATCGCCACGTACAACGGGCACGTACGGGCCATCGCCGACCGCTACGGCTGCACGGTGCTGGACCTGTGGTCCCTCAAGAGCGTCCAGGACCGCAGGGCCTGGGACGCCGACCGGCTGCACCTCTCGCCCGAGGGCCACACCCGCGTCGCGCTGCGCGCGGGCCTCGCCCTCGGCCTGAAGGTGCCCGCGGACCCGGAGCAGCCGTGGCCGCCGCTGCCGCCTCGCGGCACGTTGGAGATCCGGCGGGACGACGTCCACTGGGCGCGGGAGTATCTGGTCCCGTGGATCGGCCGCCGCCTGCGGGGGGAGTCGTCGGGCGACCACGTCACGGCGAAGGGGACGCTGTCCCCGGAGGACATCCGGTCGCGGATCGCGAAGGTGGCGTGAGGCGCGGTTCGCGGGGTGCTGGGCGCGCGGGGCGTGTGTGGGTGGTGCGTGGCTGGTCGCGCAGTTCCCCGCGCCCCTTTTGGGGTGCTGCGCTCGCGGCGTCTTGAGGTCCGCGTGGGGCTTGGCGCGCGGGGGCGTGTACGGGTGGCTGGTCGCGCAGTTGCCCGCGCCCCTTTGGGGGCGCGGGGGCTGTTTCCACAACTGCCCCCGTCCGCGGAGCCACCGCACATAATGGACACTCCGATCGACTTCATCTGGAGGTACCGTGGCCGCTTCTTCCGCCCCCCGGGCGAGGCTGACCGCCCTGCGGCTGCCGGCCTTCGGCGCGGAGCCGGCCGGTGAGCGCCTGGCGCGGATCCGCAGGTCCCCGCACTTCGCGAACGGCGTGTTCCAGAACCCGGGCGGGCAGGCCCGTACGCGTCCCTCCGGGTCGGGATGGGACATGGCCAAGCAGTTCCTGGACAAGGACTCCCGCTCCCTCCGCGCCCCGCAGGGCACGATCCCGGTCCATCCCACCACCCTCGCCGACCTGAACCGCCCGCCGGCGACCGGGCTGCGCCTGACGTGGATGGGCCACTCCAGCGTGCTCGCGGAGATCGACGGGCAGCGGGTGCTGTTCGACCCCGTGTGGGGAGAGCGCTGCTCGCCGTTCCCCTTCGCCGGACCCAAGCGGCTGCACCCCGCGCCCCTGCCGCTGGCGGCGCTCGGCCCGGTCGATGTCGTCGTGATCTCCCACGACCACTACGACCACCTGGACCTGCCGACGATCAAGGCACTGGCCGGCACGGACACCTTGTTCGCCGTGCCCCTCGGCGTGGGCGCGCACCTGGAGCGCTGGGGCGTGTCCGAGGGCCGGCTGCGCGAACTGGACTGGCAGGAGACGACGCGGATCGGCGGTCTCACCCTGACCGCCACCCCGGCCCGCCACTTCTGCGGCCGGGGCTTGCGCAACCCCCAGCACACCCTCTGGGCCTCCTGGGTAGTCGCCGGCGAGGAGCACCGGATCTACCACAGCGGCGACACGGGCTACTTCGAGGGCTTCCGCGACATCGGCGCCGAGCACGGCCCGTTCGACGCGACGATGATCCAGGTCGGCGCGTACTCGGACTTCTGGCCCAAGAACCACACCGATTCTACGCCGCTGCCCGGAGCGTAGCCGGACATCCACATGAACCCCTCGCAGGGGGTCCAGAGCCATCTTGACCTGCAGCAGGGCCGACCGGGCGGTGTCATGCTGCCGATTCACTGGGGCACGTTCAATCTCTCGTTGCACCCGTGGGCGGAGCCGGTGGAGTGGGTGCTGGCCGCGGCTGGTGCGGTCGGGCAGGCGGTCGCCCTGCCTGTCCCAGGCCAGCCTTTCGAGCCTGGTGGAGATCTGCCGACGCGTCCTTGGTGGCGGGATGTGTCTCCGGCGCTGAGTCGCAAATGGCCTATTCCGGAGATTGCTTCGGTGGCGTCTCGTGACGACCTCGACCTTGTGGGCGAGGGCTGACCGTGGACGAACTGAAGTGGGTCGCTGATGTCCTGGCCTCGATGAACGAGTCGGAGCGGCAGCAGGCCCTTCGAACGATCGATGGACCGCCTCGGATGGAGGAGCAGGAGGTGCCGCAGCTGCGCGTACCTTTGCCAACCGCGGTCTACGTGACGAGGCTGAAGATCACGACGCGCATCGTTCCGAGCGCGTAGAGCCCACAGGGTTCCGGACTTGCGAGCAGGGGGCCTGTTGCGCAGTGAGATGGCATGCACCGCTGGCACAGGGACATCCGGTGCCTAGGCCTTGAGAACGGGACCTGCGCTGCTGGTACGGGCTGGGTCCGAGAGCGGGGCGGGGCATGGACGTGCCATCCCGGGGGCGGCTCCGCGCTGAGGTCTGGGAGGCCAGGCGCACAGACCACCCCGGTTCGCGGAAGGCGTGAGCGGTTGTGCGGCGGTGGCCTACCGGTCGTGCAGCACCTTCGGGCGGGTGACGGGGACGACGGTGAGCAGGCCGTCCAAGCCCTTGAAGTCGTCCGGGTTGGTGGTGAACAGGGGCAGGTCTTCCGCGATGGCGATGGAGGCGATCAGCAGGTCGGCGATGCGGCGCCGGGGCGTGCGGCCGACACTGATGACGGCGGCGCAGACGCGGCCGTAGATGCGGGCGGCTTCCGCGTCGAAGGGGATGGGGTCGAACTCGTTCTCGGCGCGCTGGAGGATGTCGGTGCGGCGGGCGCGTTCGGCGTATTCGTCGTAGTCGTCCTGCTCGGCGTTGCTGCGCACCTGGTGGGGGCCGGCGGAGAGTTCCGCGAGGGTGATGGCGGTGATGGCCACCTCGGCGGGCAGCTCCTGCGGATTGATCCACTTGCGCAGGATCATGATGTTGGTGTCGAGAAGGCCCTGCTGATACGCGGTGGGCCGGTGCTCATCGGGCATAGGGGTCGTCCGGCTCCTGCTCGGCGGTGGCGTCCTGGTCTGCGCGCAAGGCGTCCAGGGAGATGTCGGGGGCGGTGCGGGACATGGCGGCGAACTCCCCGCGCGGGACGAAGCGGCGGCGACGGCGCAGGGGGATCAGCTCACCGATGCGGTGCCCGTCGCGGGTGACGGTGAAGGCCTGGCCGTCTTGGACGGCGTCCATGATCTCTTTGGATTTGGTGCGCAGGTCGCGCTGGGTGATCTCGGGCTGGGCGGTCATGGCTCCACGGTAGCCCTCATGTGCTATCAGGTGCCACTTTGTAGCACGGCGCTGTTACTGGGGCAGGTCGCCGGATCTCGCACCCAGCACTCGGCGGGAGGGTTGAATACCGGTGTGGCACGGCACGTAGTGGGATTCGGCGAGGAGGATCTGCGGGCCCTGGCCGGGGTTCGGTCCTTCGATCGCGGGCTGGGGTATCTGGATGCGGTGAGTGGCCTGGAGGTGGGCGACGGCTCGGTCACCGCCACGGTGCACGGCACCGACGTCTACGAAGTGGAGCTCACCCTCCGTGACGGCATCGGAGTCTCCGGGTGGTGCGACTGCCCATACGGGCAGGAGGGCAACTTCTGCAAGCACTGCGTGGCGGTGGGGCTGACCGTGCTGCGGCAGTCGGAGGCGATCCCGCGTCAGCGGGCCGCCGCCCGGGCACGGGCCTCCCGCCTGGAGGCGTGGCTCACGGCGCTGTCCCGTGACCAACTGCTTGCACTGGTGCGAGAACAGATCGGGGAGGACCGGGAGCTGCGTCGGCGTCTGGAGCTGCGGGCCGCGGCCGCGCACTCGGACACGGGCGCGGTCCGGGATCGGATCCTGGTGCTGATCGACCCGCGGCCCTTCGCCCGGTACGGATACGTCGAGTACGCGGACGCCGCCAGGTACGCCCGGCAGGTCGAGGAAGCGGCCGACGCGCTGCGTGCCCTGGCCTCAAGGGGGCTGGCGGCGCAGGCGGTCGGTCTGGCGGAAGAGGCGATCCGGGCGCTCGGGCGGGCGTACGAGGAGGTCGATGACTCCGACGGGGTGGTCGGGCAGGCCGTCGGAGCAGTGTCCGAGGCCCATCTGGAAGCGTGCTCGGTCGCGCGCCCTGACCCGGACCGGCTGGCCGAGTGGCTCGTCGGCCAGGCGCTCGGCGACTGGAACGACGCGGCGGACCTCGACCCGCTCGACTACGCCGACGTCCTGGGGCCGACCGGACTGGCCCGTATGCGGCAACTGGCGGCCGAGGCGCGGCGGCGCAGGCCGAACGGCTGGGCGGAGCGGTACCTGATGGAGCGCCTGGTCAAGGCGGAAGGTGATGTGGACGCGCTGGTCGCCCTGTACGCGAAGGACCTGGTGCCGTCCGGCGCCACGCATCTGCGCATCGCCGAGGAACTGGAGGCGGCGGGCCGCGCGGACGAGGCGCTGGCGTGGGCGGAGCGCGGGTTGCGGGACACCGCCGCCGAGGCCCACGTCGACGGCCGCCTGGCCGACTATGTGTGCACCCGCTACACGCAGGCAGGCCGGACAGCCGAGACGGTCGCGGTCCGCCACGACCGCTTCCGAGTGGAGCGCTCGCTCGTTGCCTACCAGCAGCTGCGCGCCGCAGCCCGGACCGCAGGCTGCTGGGAGAGTACGCGGGAGGCGGCGCTGTCCGTCTTGGGCGAGGACGCGTGCCGGGACCGCGGCGCTGGGTACCGCGGCCCCGTGCTGCTGGACGCGCTGCTGGATGACGGCGATCTGGATGCCGCCTGGCGGGAGGCGGTCGGCCGTGCCGACGATCGGCAATGGCAGTGGCTCGCCGACCTCTCGCGCGAGAGGCGCCCGGCCGACGCACTCGCGGTGTACTTGCGGTTGATCGAACCGCTGAAGGAGCCGACTGGGGACCGCGTGTACGAGCGTATGGCGCAGCTACTGCTCAAGGCCCGTGACTGTCACCAGGCGATGGGCACCGAGGCCGAGTTCACCGCCCAACTCGCCGACCTGAGGGCGGAGCTGAAGCGGAGGCGCAAGCTGATGACCCTTCTTGACCGGCACGGGTTGTGAACTGCCTCCAGAGGGCGAGTCCGGGGGCCAGTCCTCAAGGAGCGCAGTGCACCACCTGCCGTTGGACATGGTGTCCATCTGAACAGCAACTCGTCAGACCAACTCTAATGTTATGCCGCAGAGTTGAGAACACCTTCTGGCCGGACATCCACATGACCCCCGAGGAAGGCGTCCGCTCCCACCTCGACCTCAGGGTGGCGACCCGGGCGGCGTGCTGATGCCGATCCACTGGGGCACCTTCAACCTCGCCCCGCATCCGTGGGCGGAGCCGGGGGAGTGGATGACGGACGCCGCGGCGGCGGTGGGCCAGGCGGTCGCCTTCCCGCGTCCGGGCGCCCCCTTCGAGCCGGGCGGCGAACTGCCCACCGAGCGCTGGTGGCGGCCGCTCACCCGGCCCGTCCCGCGCTCATGGAAGACCGGCGGCCCGTCGCGGAGCGAGGAGACCCTCAGTGGCGACCTCGACCTCGCGGGCGACCGCTGACCCGCTCGGTCGGTGACGAGTCGGGCGGGGGAGAGTCGCCCGTCTGGTGTGGTGACGCGGCGGGCTGACGGAGGCCCCCGTCCGTCCGCCCGCCGCACGCGATCACCCGTACTTACCGCGTCGCCGTCACCGACTTCGCCCCCGTCCCGGCCGCCGCCGCTGCCTCCGCCAGCCGACGCCGGCGGGTGGCCGGGCCGAAGACCGCCAGGACCAGCGCGCCCAGCGTCCACGTGCCCGCGATCACCATGAACACCGCCTGGTAGCCGATGCCGTTGTAGACGCCGGCGATCATCAGCGGGCCCACCGCGTTGGACAGCCGGCCCAGGCCGTAGGCGATGCTCGTGCCCAGGGAGCGGCCCTCGGTGCCGTACAACTCGGGGGCGTAGGCGTACGCCAGGGCCGTGTAGCCGCGCTCGAACAGATTGACCAGGAAGCCGAAGACGACGATCAGCACCGGCGTGAACGTCAGGCCGTAGGGCAGGCCGGACGCGGCGATGACCAGGCCGAACACCACCAGGCACCACTTGCGTTCGAAGCGGTCGGTGACCATCGCCGCGAGGAACGAGCCGAGCGGCGCGCCCACGGTCGTCAGCGCCACGTAGAAGATCGAGTCCTCGACGCTGACGCCCTCCGCGGCCAGCAGGGTCGGCGCCCAGCTGGAGTAGCCGAAGAAGCCGATGGTCTGGGTGATCCACAGGACCGACAGCAGGATCGTCGGGTACAGGAACTTCCTGTCCTTCAGCATGCCCAGGCCCGGCTTGACCGAGGGCCCCGCCGGCGTCGGCAGCTGCGGCTCGGGCAGCGGCCCGTGCTCGGCCGTCACCTGAGCCTCGATGCGGGTCAGCACCGCCTCCGCCTCGTCGTGCCGGCCGCGCGACTCCAGCCACCGCGGGGACTCCTCGAGCCGCCGCACGAAGAACAGGAACAGCGCGCCCAGCGACCCCCAGAGGTAGACCAGCCGCCAGGACCAGTCCGACATCGGCACCACCGCGGAGGCGATCAGGTTGGTGACGGGCGTGCCGCAGATGCCGATGACGATGGCGTACGCCTGGAACTTGCCGCGCTTGGCGCTGGGGAACAGCTCGCTGATGTAGACGACGGCGACGACCGTCATCGCGGACAGGCCCGCCGACGTCAGCACGCGGAACACGCCGAGGGACCAGATGTCCCAGGCGAACACGCAGGCGAACGACCACACCGTGAACCACAGGGTGGTCAGGGTCAGCGTCCGTTTGCGGCCCAGCCGGTCGGCCAGCCCGCCGGCCACGACCGCGCCGATGAACATGCCCACGAAGGACAGTGAGGTGACGGAGGTCTACGGCGCCACGCGCGGCGCCGTCCGGGAGGCGCTGCAGGACCTCGCGGCCGAGGACATCGTCGAGATCGTCCCCCGCCGCGGCGCCCGAATCCGCGCAGTGTCCGTGGAGGAGGCCGTGCAGATCACCGAGTGCCGGTCGGCGCTGGAGCAGCTGTGTGCGCGGAAGGCGGCCGGTGGGGCGAGCGAGGAACAGCGCGCGGAACTGCGGCGGATCGGCGCCGACATGCGGCAGGCCGTCGCCGACGGCGCCTGGCACGCGTACTCCGCCCTCAACCAGCGGCTCCACGAACTCGTCATCGAGGCCAGCGGGCAGGAGGTGGCGCGCCGTCAGCTGGAGCGGCTGAACGGCCCGATGGTCCGCTTCCAGTTCCGCCTCGCCCTGCGCCCCGGACGCCCCGCACAGTCCCTGCCCCAGCACCTCGCGATCATCGACGCGGTCGCCGGTGCCGACCCGGAGGCGGCGGCACGTGCGGTGGCGGCGCACCTGGACGACGTGATCGAACAACTGCGGGCGTCGGCCCCGGCGCCTCGCGTGTGAAGGGTGCCAACACCCGCGTTCCGCTACTCAGCGTGATGTTCTGGCCGGAGGGCTGAAGGTACCCCCGAGGTCCTTCCGGAGTCGGGGGCGCGCTCGGGGGCGCACTTGGTCCCGCTCGCACCTCCCTTCACACCCCTGCGCCCCGAACGCTCGCGCGACCGCTTCTGACCAGCATCGATCGACCCGCGACCAGTCCCGTCGCATCCGGCCGAACGGTTATCGGTCTGTCGTACGAGGCCTCATACCAGAGCGCGATGCTGTCCGCAGGAGTTTGTCAACTGCCCACCGCACATGATGCGGTGACGACTACGGTGAGTGTCGGTCGCTCGGTGTGACGGCTCGCGACGGCTCATGTCGCAGGACGCCTCGTGCCGAGGGCCGCGTCGTAGGGATCGGGATCAGGGAGCGGGGACCGGTACGTGCAGCCACAAGGCGGACGAGGGAGCCGACGGGGCGAGGAGCCCCGACACCCGGGGACGGTCGGCGCCACGGTCGTGGCCCGCACGCCCCAGAGCGGCGCCGCCCCGAAGCCCCCGGCCCCCGGCCCGGGCGCACGCCGAGGCAACGGCACCGCCCCCCGGCCCGAGCGGCGTGAGGGCGGGCGGCACGGACGGCCGCCCGCGCGGACCGCTCCCACCGTCCCCGAGACGCACATACGGCCCCAGCTGCTGCGCCTCGCCGTGCTACCACCCGTCGCGGTGGCGCTCAGCGCCTGCGCGGCCGTACTGTTCACCGTCCGCTCCACCGGAGTGCGGCCGGGCCCCACCCTGTGGGCCGTGCTCGGCGGCGCCACATCGGTGACCTGCGCCGGCATCGTCATCGCCGCCGTGGCCGCCGACCGCGCCGCCCGCTCCGTGTACGACCGCATCGGCGCCCTGCGCCGGAGCACCGCCCGGCGCGAGGCCGAACTGCACGCCCTCGTCGAGGCCCTGCGCCACGGCGAGGCCCCGCCCCCACGCGCACGGCGCGGCGAACAGGCCCCCGACGACGCCGACGAGTTCGACCTCCTCGCCGCCGACCTCACCCGCGCGCACGACGGCGCCGTCACCGCCGTCGTACAGGCCTCGCAGCTCTCCAGCCAGACGGGCAGCGAACAGAAACTCGAGGTGTTCGTGAACCTCGCGCGGCGTCTGCAGTCCCTGGTGCACCGCGAGATCTCCCTCCTCGACGAGCTGGAGAACGAGATGGAGGACCCCGAACTGCTCAAGGGCCTCTTCCACGTCGACCACCTTGCCACCCGCATCCGCCGCCACGCCGAGAACCTCGCCGTGCTCGGCGGGGCCGTCTCCCGGCGGCAGTGGAGCAACCCCGTCTCCATGACGGAGGTGCTGCGTTCGGCGATCGCCGAGGTCGAGCAGTACTCGCGGGTCAAGCTCGTGCCCCCGATCGACGGCACGCTGCGCGGGCACGCCGTCGCCGACGTCATCCACCTGCTGGCCGAACTCGTCGAGAACGCCACGGTGTTCTCCGCCCCGCACACCCAGGTGCTGCTGCGGGCCAACCTCGTGACATCCGGACTCGCGGTCGAGGTCGAGGACCGCGGACTCGGGATGCCGGTCGGCGAGCAGGACCGGATGAACGCGCTGCTCACCGACCCCGACCAGGTGCATGTCGCCAGCCTGCTGGCCGACGGCCGCATCGGGCTGTTCGTGGTCTCCCAGCTCGCCAAGCGGCACGGCATCCAGGTCCGGCTCCAGACCAACATCTACGGCGGGATCCAGGCCGTTCTCGTCGTGCCGCAGGCACTGCTCGGTACGGAGCCGGGTGTCGCGGGCATGGCGGGCATGGGACAGGCCACGGGGGCGGGACAGCAGCCGCCCGACAGCGACGGCGGTCGGGTCCCGACGGTACGTCACATGCCTGCCGTATCCCTCCCCGTCCCCGTGAACGGGCCGGGCACCGCACCCGCGGCCTCCCTCACCCCGGTCGTCCCCCGGCCCCGTCCCCCGGCCCCCGCCCCCGGCCAGGGCGCGGTCCCCCCGCCCCTGCCGCTGCGCGGTGCCCGCGAGGTGCGCCCCACCCCGGCGGAGGCCGTACCCGGCGTGCGCCACAGCGACCAGGCCGCCCCCGACGACGACGGAACCACGCCCCTCACCCCGCGCAGCACCACGGTGCGCGGCACCATGAGCCGGCCCCAACTGCCCCGTCGGCGCGCCCAGGAGCACATCGCACCGCAACTGCGCGACAGACCGGAACCGCGCCAGGACACCGAGCACGTCGCCGGCCATGACCCCCAGCTGATGGCGGCCTTCCAGCGGGGCGTCAGCCTCGCGGAGTCCCAGCAGGAGCCGTCCGCCACCCCACGGCCGTCACCGGCCGCACCCCTTACCGACCACATCGCCCGGCAGGACGGGAGCGCGCCCGCCGGATGACCACCCGCCTCCCCACCCCCACTCCCCGCGCTCCCGCAGACCTTCGTACCCCAAGGAGTCGATCCGCCATGGCGAGCGATGCGCCGACCGCCCAGGTATCCGACCTCGACTGGCTGATGAGCGGCCTCGTGCAACGCGTACCGCACACGAACAGCGCCGTACTGCTGTCCTGCGACGGGCTGGTGAAGTCCGTGCACGGCCTCGACCCGGACAGCGCCGACCACATGGCGGCCCTGGCCTCCGGCCTGTACTCCCTCGGCCGCAGCGCGGGCATCCGCTTCGGCGACGGCGGTGACGTCCGCCAGGTGGTCGTCGAGCTCGACTCGACGCTGCTGTTCGTCACCACCGCCGGCTCCGGCACCTGTCTGGCCGTGATGGCCGGCCGGGACGCCGACGCCGCCGTGCTCGGCTACGAGATGGCCATGCTGGTCAAGTCCGTCCGCCCGTACCTGATGACGGCCCCGCGGCAGCCGGGCGTCGAACCCCCGGCGATGAGGCCTTGAGCGTGACGGCGGCCAGTGACGGGCCCTGGCTCGACGACGCGGCCGGCCGGCTGGTGCGCCCCTTCACGGTCAGCAACGGCCGTACCCGCCCCACCGTCGCACTCGACCTGCTGTCGCAGGTGCGAGCCACCGGAGCCACCCCCCTCGGCTATCTCGGCCCCGAGCACGCGCAGGCCCTCGACCTGTGCCGCGCCCCGGTCCCGGTCGCCGAGGTCGCCGCACATCTCAGGCTGCCGGTGGCCGTCACCAAAGTGCTGCTGGCGGACCTCGTCGAATGCGGGGCGCTGACCGACAAACCCCCCGCGTTCCACCACAACCCGACGGACCGGGCCCTACTGGAGGCAGTGCTCGATGGACTACGACGACAGCTCTGACCGGCGCGCCGGCACGGCCCACGGTGACGACCCGTTCCCGACCGCACTCAAGATCCTCGTGGCGGGAGGGTTCGGCGTGGGCAAGACGACCTTCGTCGGCGCGGTCAGCGAGATCGCGCCGCTCAGCACGGAGGAGCTCCTCACCACGGTCAGCGCCGGCACCGACAACCTCGACGGCATCGAGAACAAGGTCGAGACGACCGTGGCCATGGACTTCGGCCGCATCACCCTCGACGCGGAGCATGTGCTGTACCTGTTCGGCACGCCCGGCCAGGAACGCTTCTGGTTCATGTGGGACGAGCTCTGCGAGGGCGCGCTCGGCGCCGTCATCCTCGCCGACACCCGGCGCCTGGAGGAGTGCTTCGCAGCGGTCGACTTCTTCGAACAGCGCGGCCTCGGATTCATCGTCGCCGTCAACGAGTTCGACGGAGCGTTCCGCTACGACCCCGGGGAAGTACGGGCCGCCCTCGACCTGCCCGCCGAGGTCCCGGTCGTCCGCTGCGACGCCCGGATCTCCAGCTCCGGCGTCCAGACCCTGCTGACCCTCGTCCGGCACCTCATCGTCCACACCCCGGCCACCACCACGGGGTATGGCGCCCACATGTGATCCCCGCGCACCCCCTCGGAGCCCGTAGATGATCCTCGCCCACACCCTGGGAGCCCGCCCATGAGCTACGACCCGCCCCGCCCGGCAGGTCGTCTGCTGCTCACCCCCGAGGACAAGGAGGCCCCGGCCCGCACCGGCAGGCTCCGCGGCCTGGGACTGGGACACCACCCCGAGCCCGCGCTCGACGTCTTCGCCCACGGTCTCGCGGAGCTCACGGGGGCGCCGTACGCCATGGTCAACTTCCTCGGCGAGGACGGGCAGTTCTTCGCGGGTCTGCACGCCCCGGCCGTCGCGCCGTTCGTGCGCGGCGACGGCACGGGTGCCCTGCTGGGCCGGGTGCTGCCCCGCGACCACGGCTTCTGTCCCCATGTGGTGGCCCGGCGCAAGGCGCTGGTGCTGGAGGACGTGAGCGACTACCCGAGGTTCGCGGGCAATCCGGTGGTGGACGAGTTCGGCATCCGCTCCTATCTGGGCGCACCCCTGATCGACAGCACCGGCATGGTGCTCGGCACCGTCTCGGTCACCGACATCCGGCCGCGGGCCTGGGGCCGGCCGGGGCTCGCCGCCATCAAGGCACAGGCTGCGGATCTCGCCGTACGGCTGGAGCGGCTGGAGGACGAGGGGCTGCCGCTGTGAGGCCCCCGGCGCCGCCGATGGGGTGACCGTGTGAAGCAAAGCTGTGGCCGCGCTTAAGAAAACCTCGATGGACCCCTGAGGGTGTTGTACGGCAGATTGCTGTGCGATTCCACTCCTCCTCCCGGACCGGGGCCGCTTCGGCGTGCCCGGCGGCCGGGACTCACCCTCAGGAGCCGTAGCGTTGAAGGCGCTGGTCAAGGAGCAGGCGGAGCCCGGGCTGTGGCTCATGGACGTCCCGGAGCCCGCCGTCGGACCCGGCGACGTGCTGATCAAGGTGCTGCGCACCGGTATCTGCGGTACCGATCTGCACATCCGGAACTGGGACGGCTGGGCCCGGCAGACGATCAGTACGCCCCTGGTCGTCGGGCACGAGTTCGTCGGCGAGGTCGTGGACACCGGCCGGGACGTCCCCGACGACATCAAGGCCGGCGACCGGGTCAGCGGCGAGGGCCACCTCGTGTGCGGCAAGTGCCGCAACTGCCTGGCCGGACGCCGCCATCTGTGCCGGGCCACGATCGGCCTCGGCGTCGGACGCGACGGCGCCTTCGCCGAGTACGTCGTGCTTCCCGCCACCAACGTCTGGGTGCACCGGGTCCCCGTCGACCTCGACGTCGCCGCGATCTTCGACCCGTTCGGCAACGCCGTGCACACCGCGCTGTCCTTCCCGCTGGTCGGCGAGGACGTCCTGATCACGGGCGCGGGCCCGATCGGTCTGATGGCCGCCGCCGTGGCCCGGCACGCGGGTGCGCGCAACGTCGTGATCACCGACGTCAGCGAGGAGCGTCTGGAACTCGCCCGCAAGATCGGGGCGACCCTGGCGCTGAACGTCGCCGAGGCCACCATCGCCGACGGGCAGCACGCTCTAGGACTGCGCGAGGGCTTCGACATCGGCCTGGAGATGTCCGGCCGCCCCGAGGCCCTGCGCGACATGATCGACAACATGACGCACGGCGGCCGGATCGCGATGCTCGGCCTGCCGGCCGAGGAGTTCCCGGTCGACTGGGCCCGCGTCGTCACCTCGATGATCACCATCAAGGGCATCTACGGCCGTGAGATGTTCGAGACCTGGTACGCCATGTCGGTCCTGCTGGAGGGCGGTCTCGACCTCGCCCCCGTGATCACCGGCCGCTACTCCTACCGCGACTTCGAGGCCGCCTTCGAGGACGCGGCCGGCGGCAAGGGCGGCAAGGTCATCCTCGACTGGACCGCGTAAGTCATCTGCCTCACAAGGAGCCCCCGTCATGTTCGACTCCGTGCGCGACGACCTGCGCGCCACCCTCGACGAGATCCGCGTCGCCGGACTGCACAAGCCCGAGCGCGTCATCGGCACCCCGCAGTCCGCCACCGTGAACGTCACCGCCGGCGGCCGCCCCGGCGAGGTCCTCAACTTCTGCGCCAACAACTACCTCGGACTCGCCGACCACCCCGAGGTGATCGCCGCCGCCCACGAGGCCCTCGACCGCTGGGGCTACGGCATGGCGTCCGTCCGCTTCATCTGCGGCACCCAGGAGGTGCACAAGGAGCTGGAGGCGCGGCTGTCGGCGTTCCTCGGCCAGGAGGACACGATCCTCTACTCCTCCTGCTTCGACGCCAACGGCGGCGTCTTCGAGACGCTGCTCGGCCCCGAGGACGCGGTGATCTCCGACGCGCTGAACCACGCGTCGATCATCGACGGCATCAGGCTGTCCAAGGCCCGCCGCCTCCGCTACGCCAACCGTGACATGGCCGACCTGGAGCGGCAGCTCAAGGAGGCCGCGGAGGGCGGCGCCCGCCGTACGCTGATCGTCACCGACGGCGTGTTCTCCATGGACGGCTACGTGGCCCCGCTGGACGAGATCTGCGACCTCGCCGACCGGCATGGCGCCATGGTCATGGTCGACGACTCGCACGCCGTGGGCTTCGTCGGCCCCGGCGGGCGCGGCACGTCCGAGCTGCACGGCGTCATGGACCGCGTCGACATCATCACCGGCACCCTCGGCAAGGCGCTCGGCGGCGCGTCCGGCGGCTATGTCGCCGCCCGCGCGGAGATCGTCGCCCTGCTGCGCCAGCGCTCCCGCCCGTACCTGTTCTCCAACACGCTCGCCCCGGTGATCGCCGCCGCCTCCCTCAAGGTCCTGGACCTGCTGGAGTCGGCCGACGACCTGCGCGTCCGGCTGGCCGAGAACACCGCCCTGTTCCGCCGCCGGATGACCGAGGAGGGCTTCGACGTCCTCCCCGGCGACCACGCCATCGCCCCGGTGATGATCGGCGACGCGGCCCGCGCGGGACGCATGGCGGAGCTGCTGCTGGAACGCGGCGTCTATGTGATCGGCTTCTCCTACCCCGTCGTCCCGCAGGGGCGGGCCCGGATCCGCGTCCAGCTGTCCGCCGCCCACTCCACGGACGACGTGCACCGCGCGGTGGACGCTTTCGTGGCGGCGCGGGCGGAACTCGACGCCTGAACGGAACACACCGAGCGTCTTGAGACAATCGCTCGCATGATCGAGGCGCGGCGGCTCCACATCCTCCGTGCGGTGGCGGACCACCGCACGGTCACGGCGGCGGCCGCCGCGCTGCATCTGACCCCCTCGGCCGTCTCCCAGCAGCTCGCCGCCCTCGAGCAGGAGACCGGCCACCGCCTCGTCGAGCGCGGCGCCAAGGGCGTACGGCTCACCCCGCCGGGCGAGATCCTGCTCAGCCACACCAACGCCGTCCTGGCGCAGCTGGAGCGGGCCGAGGCCGAGCTGGCCGCCTACGGGTCGGGGGAGGCCGGCACCGTCACGGTCGCCGCCTTCGCCACCGGCATCGCCCAGGTCGTCGCGCCCGCGGTGGCCCGCATCGCCGCGTCGGCACCCGGCATCCGCATCCGGGTCCAGGACGCCGAAGGGGACGCCAGTCTGCCGATGGTCCTCGACCGGCAGGTCGACGTCGCCGTGGCGGTCGAGTACCGCGGGGCGCCTCCCGCCGACGACCCGCGCCTGGCCCACCTGCCGCTGTACGCCGAACCCTTCGACGCGGTCGTCCCGGTCACCCACCGCCTGGCCGACACCGCCGAGGTGCCGCTGGCCGAGCTGGCCAAGGACCCCTGGATCGGCCCCTACCCCGGCAACCCCTGCCACGACGTGGTCGTGCTGGCCTGCGAGAGCGCCGGGTTCCAGCCCCGTCTCGAGCACTCCTCGGACGACTTCCGCGCGGTGGTCGCCCTCGCCTCGGCCGACGTGGGCGTCGCCCTGGTGCCCCGCTCGGCGCTGCGCGGCATGGACCTCTCGGGCGTGGTCGTCCGCCCGGTGGACGGCGTGGCGCCCACCCGCCGGGTCTTCGCGGCCGTGCGCCGGGGCGCCGAGGAGCACCCGCTGATCCGCCCGGTGCTGGACGCGCTCCGCGCGGCGGCCGGGGAAGCGTAGGCAGGGGTCTTCCCGGACTGCCGTCGGTACCGTCCCGGAATGGCGGCCGACCCCGCAACCGGCGGGTGAGACTGGCAGAGCCATGACCACCGGAACCTGAGTATCAGGATCAATGTCAGTGGCGGCCGCTACGGTGCCTGCCATGCCGGATGCCGAAGACGTACGACGGATCGCCCTGTCCCTGCCGGACACGACGGAGAAGATCGCCTGGAGCATGCCCACCTTCCGCGTCGCGGGGAAGATGTTCGCCACCCTGCCCGAGGACGAGACCTCCGTCGCCGTGCGCTGCCCCAAGGAGGAGCGCGACGAACTGGCCCTCGCCGAACCGGAGAAGTTCTGGATCGCCGGCCACGAGGCGCAGTTCGCCTGGGTCAGGGTCCGCCTCCCCGCCCTGGAGGACGAGGGCGAGCTGCGCGACATCCTCGCCGACTCCTGGCGCCAGGCGGCACCCCCACGGCTCCTGGAGGCGCACCCCCGGCTGGGCCTGCCGTCCGCGCACTGAGCACCGCTGCCGCCCGTGGTAAACGGGTGCGCGATCACCGCCCCGAGTGCGGTATGGTTTCCGTGCGCGTTCGGCCGAGGGAACCCCAGGTCAGACGGGCAACGGGACGTGGCGCAGCTTGGTAGCGCACTTGACTGGGGGTCAAGGGGTCGCAGGTTCAAATCCTGTCGTCCCGACTTGCTGAGACGCAGGTCAGAGGCCGTATCGGGGAAACCCGGACGGCCTCTTCGCCGTTTCCGCGTACGCTGCGCCCGTGCGCTGGATCACACGGCTGATCGAACGTCGGGACCTCTGGCTGGACACCGCCATCGCGGTGGCCTTCACCCTGGTCGCCGTCCTGCTCGGCCGCCAACCCGAACCGGGGGCCGACTGGCGGGCCCAGGACGGCCTCGGGATCGCCCTGAGCTGCCTGATCAACGCGCCACTCGCGCTGCGCAGACGCGCCCCGCTCACCGTCTTCGCGGTGAGCGACTCGGCATGGGGGCTGTTCATCACCCTCGACTACTGGCCCGTCGTGAAATCGATGGGCCCTTTCTTCGCCCTGTACACGGTCGCCTCGCTGCGCCGCCTGCGCTCGGCGGTCGTCTGCACGGTGCTGGTGGGCGCCGTATGGGTGTACTCCGGCTGGCGGGCCGGGCAGGCCACGCCCGCCGTGCTCGCCCAGGCGGCGGTCTTCCCGGCCGTCGGCTGCCGGGTGGGCATCGCCGCGCAGGTGTCCGCCCGCCGCGCCGACCGGCTCGCCGAACTGGCCGAGCAGCTGCGGCGCGAGCAGCAGGACCGGATGCGCCGCGCCGTCGCCGAGGAGCAGCGGCGGATCGCCCGCGAGCTGCACGACGTGGTCGCCCACCACATGTCGGTGATCAACGTGCAGGGAGGGCCGGCGAGTTACGTCTTCGACTCCGAACCGGACACCGCCCGCGCGGCCCTGCGCACGATCAAGGAAACCAGCCAAGAAGGGCTGGGCGAACTGCGCCGCATGCTGACGCTGCCGCGCACCGGGCCCGAGGGCGGCGCGGAGCCGGGGGACGCGGAGGCGGCACCGTATGCGCCGATGCCCGGGCTGTCCCGGCTCGGGGAAATGGTCGAGCGGGTCAGAGCGGCGGGTGTCCCGGGACTGTCCAACACCGAGATCGCCGAACAGCTCTTCATCAGCGAGGCGACCGTGAAGACCCATCTGAACCGCACCATGACCAAGCCCGACCTGGACAGCCGCGACCAGGCCGTCGTGGTGGCCTACGAGACCGGACTGGTGACTCCCGGCGGTACCACCGGCTGAACCGTCGTCCGTGCGCCGCTCGCCCGCGCGAACATCCGTGAATCAATTGTCAGCAGATGTCCTTGATGTCGCTCTACGTACTGCTTAGCGTTCGCCGGGTAGGCACCGCCGCGGGGTGCGACACCCGCGCCGCGATCCCGGGAGCGAGGTGTGGAGCACGTGCACGTGAGGCGCAAAGGTACCGGCCGTCCGGGGCGGACGCGTGCGCTGGTCGCGCTGACCCTGCTGGCGTCGACGCTCGCCGCCTGCGGCGGTGACACCGACGACACCTCCCGCCCCACCCTGAACTGGTACAACTTCCCCGACGACTCCGGCGCCCTGCAGAAGGCCGCCGACCGGTGCAGCCGGGCCTCCGGCGGCCGCTACCGGATCAACTACAACAAGCTGCCCCGGGCCGCCGACGGCCAGCGTGAGCAGCTGGTGCGCAGACTCGCCGCCGAGGACGACTCCCTCGACATCCTGGGACTGGACGTCACCTGGGCGGCCGAATTCGCCGAGGCCCGCTGGATCCGGGAGTGGACCGGGGAGATGAGGCGCCGGGCCACCGAGGGCACGCTCCGCGTCCCCCTCCGGACGGCCACCTGGAAGGGCAGGCTGTACGCGGTCCCGTACAACACCAACGTGCAACTCCTGTGGTACCGCGAGGACCTGGTGCCCACTCCGCCCACGACCTGGTCCGAGATGCTGGACATGTCCCGCGAGCTCGCCCGGCAGGGCAGACCGCACTACGTGGAGATCCAGGGCGCCCAGTACGAGGGCCTGACCGCCTGGTTCAATTCCCTGATCAACAGCGCGGGCGGCACCATCCTCAACTTGAGTGCCACCGAGCCCTCCCTCGGCCCGCCCGCCGTACGGGCCGCCTCGATCATGCGCGACCTCGCGAACTCCCCGGCCGCCGACCCCTCCCTGCCCAACCAGATGGAGGACCAGAACCGCCTCGCGATGGAGTCCGGCGTGGCGGCCTTCGAGCTCAACTACCCGTTCGTCTATCCGTCGATGAGAAGCAACAACCCGCAGCTGTTCGAGGACTTCCGCTGGGCGCCCTACCCCCGCGTCGACGCCGACCGTCCCGCCCGCCCCACCGTCGGCGGCATCGACCTGGCCGTCAGCGCCTACTCGCGTCACCCCGACCTGGCCTTCGAGGCGGCCCTGTGCCTGCGCAACCGGAAGAACCAGCTCACCGCCGCGCTCGAGGGCGGACTGCCCCCCACCCTGCGCGCCCTCTACGACGACCCGTCGTTCAAGAAGCAGTACCCCTTCTCCGCGGAGGTCCTGTCCTCACTGGAGAGGGCGAGCGTAAGGCCGCTCACCCCCGCCTACCAGAACGTGTCGATCGCCGTCTCCCACACCCTGTCCCCGCCGTCGGAGATCCGGCCCGAGAGCGCGGTGGACACCATCGGGGAACAGATCGACCAGGCCCTGCGATCGGAGGGCGTGATCCCGTGAGCACCATGGCCGAGCCGACGAAGGACAAGGCGGGCGGCGCGAAGGCGCTATCCGCCGGCGCCAGACAGGAGCGCCGGCTGGGCCTGCTGCTGTGCGCCCCGGCCGTCCTGGTCATGGCCGCCGTGACCGCCTATCCCATCGGCTACGCGGTCTACCTGTCCCTCCAGCGCTACGACCTGCGCTTCCCCGCACAGGCCGAGTTCGTCGGTCTGGACAACTACGGGGCGGTGCTGACCTCCCCGTTCTGGTGGGACGCCTTCTGGGTGACACTGTTCCTCACCGCCGTGTCCGTGGCGATCGAACTGGTCCTCGGCATGGGCCTCGCCCTGGTGATGCACCGCACCCCCTTCGCACGCGGCACGGTCCGCACCGCGGTCCTCATCCCGTACGGCATCGTCACCGTCGTCGCCGCCTTCTCCTGGCAGTACGCCTGGACCCCCGAACTCGGCTACCTCGCCTCGTTGCTGCCCGCCGGCGACGCCCCGCTCACCGAACAGTGGCCCGCGCTGTGGCTGATCATCCTCGCCGAGGTGTGGAAGACCACCCCGTTCATGGCGCTCCTCCTCCTGGCGGGCCTCGCCCTGGTCCCCGAGGAGACCCTGAAGGCCGCCATGGTCGACGGCGCCACCCCATGGCAGCGGTTCATCAAGGTCACGCTGCCGCTGATGAAACCGGCCATCCTGGTCGCCCTGCTCTTCCGCACCCTGGACGCCTTCCGGATCTTCGACAACATCTACATCCTGACCTCGGGCGCCCACGGCACCGGCTCCCTGTCCATCCTCGGCTACGACAACCTGTTCACCGCGCTGAACCTGGGCATCGGGTCGGCGATCTCGGTCCTGATCTTCCTCTGTGTCGGGATCATCGCCTTCACCTTCGTCAAGCTGTTCGGCGCCGCCGCACCGGGCGCGGAGGTGAAGCGCTGATGGCCGCCGCGGGCAGGACTCACGCGACCCGATGGGCCGTCGTGAACGTCGTGGTGGTGCTGTACGCCCTCTTCCCGGTGTGGTGGATCGCCGCACTGTCGTTCAAGGACCCGGGCACCGTCACGGACGGCAACTACATCCCCCGGGACTGGACGTTCGAGAACTACCGGGGCATCTTCGCCACCTCCGAGTTCACCCGGGCGCTGATCAACTCGATCGGTATCGCCCTCATCGCCACGGTCATCGCGGTGATGCTCGGCACCATGGCCGCGTACGCCGTGGCCCGGCTGCGGTTCCCCGGCAAGCAGGTCCTCATCGGCATGTCCCTGCTGATCGCCATGTTCCCGCCGATCTCCCTGGTGTCCCCGCTGTTCAACATCGAGCGGATCATGGGGATCTTCGACACCTGGCTCGGGCTGATCATCCCCTACATGACCTTCTCGCTGCCGCTGGCCATCTACACGCTGTCGGCGTTCTTCCGGGAGATCCCCTGGGACCTGGAGAAGGCCGCCAAGGTGGACGGGGCCACTCCCGCGCAGGCCTTCCGGCTGGTCATCCTGCCGCTGGCCGCGCCGGGCGTGTTCACCACGGCCATCCTCGTGTTCATCTTCTGCTGGAACGACTTCCTGTTCGCGATCTCGCTGACCTCCACCGAGTCCGCGCGCACGGTGCCCGCCGCGATCGCGTTCTTCACCGGCAGTTCGCAGTTCCAGCAGCCCACCGGGTCCATCGCCGCCGCGGCCGTGGTGATCACCGTCCCGATCATCATCTTCGTCCTGTTCTTCCAGCGGCGGATCGTGGCCGGACTCACCTCCGGGGCGGTCAAGGGTTGAGCATTGAAGGCAAGGAGGCACCACCCATGGCCGAGATCGTCCTCGAGTCAGTCACCAAGCGCTATCCCGACGGATCCCTCGCCGTGCGGGACGTGGACCTGGAGATCGCCGACGGCGAGTTCGTGATCCTGGTGGGTCCCTCCGGCTGCGGGAAGTCGACCACCCTGAACATGATCGCCGGCCTGGAGGACATCACCGAGGGCACCCTGCGCATCGGCGGACGGGTCGTCAACGACCTCGCCTCCAAGGAGCGGGACGTCGCCATGGTGTTCCAGAGCTACGCGCTCTACCCGCACATGAGCGTGCGGGAGAACATGGGCTTCCCGCTGCGGCTGGCCAAGGTCGACAAGGCGACCATCGACAGCAAGGTGGAGGAGGCCGCCCGGGTGCTCGACCTGAGCGAGTTCCTGGACCGCAAGCCGGCCAACCTCTCCGGCGGCCAGCGCCAGCGGGTGGCCATGGGGCGGGCCATCGTCCGCGACCCCAAGGCGTTCCTCATGGACGAGCCGCTGTCCAACCTGGACGCCAAGCTGCGCGTGCAGATGCGGACCCAGATCTCCCGGCTGCAACGCCGCCTGGGTACCACCACCGTGTACGTCACCCACGACCAGACCGAGGCGATGACCCTCGGCGACCGGGTCGTCGTGATGCGCCAGGGCGTGGTCCAGCAGGTCGGCACTCCGGCCGGGCTCTACGACATGCCGCGCAACCTGTTCGTCGCCGGCTTCATCGGCTCCCCGGCGATGAACTTCCTCCACGCCTCCCTGTCCGCCGGCAGCCTGCGCACCCCGCTGGGCGACCTGCCGCTCGACGACCGCGCGCGCCGGGCGCTGGAACAGCGGGAGGCGCCCCGTGAGGTCATCCTGGGGCTGCGCCCCGAGGCCTTCGAGGACGCGAGTCTCGCCCGCCGGACGGACGGTCCCGTCGTCACCGCCACGGTGGACGTACTGGAGTCCCTGGGCTCGGACGCGTACGTCTACTTCAGTGCCGAGGGCGGTCCGGTCACCACCGCCGAACTGGAGGAACTCGCCACGGACTCGGGTCTGCGCGACACCGGAGCCGGGACGGCCCAGCAGATCGTTGCCCGGCTGGACGCCGCCACCCGCGCCCGCGAGGGCGTACCCATGGAACTCCGGGTCCACATGGGCAAGGCCCATGTGTTCGACCCCTCGACCGGCGCCAACCTGACCCACCCGGAGCGCGGATGACCAGCCTCTCAGATCACACAGCCCGCGTGGGCCAGCGCCTGCTTCAGCAGCACCCCGTGCCCGCCCGGCATCTCGCTCTGCACGGCCGCCGACACGGCCTCCTGGGGGCTGAACCACACCAGGTCCAGAGCGTCCTGCCGGGGCCGGCAGTCACCCGTCACCGGCACGATGTACGCCAGCGACACCGCGTGCTGACGCGGATCGTGGAACGCGGTGATGCCCTGCGTCGGGAAGTACTCCGCGACCGTGAACGGCTGCGGCGACGCGGGGACGCGGGGCAGCGCCACCGGGCCGAGGTCCTTCTCCAGATGGCGCAGGAGGGCGTCACGGACCCGTTCGTGGTGCAGCACTCGGCCGGAGACGAGAGTCCGGCTGACCGTTCCGTCGGGCCCTATGCGCAGCAGCAGGCCGACGCTGGTGACTTCGCCGCTGTCGTCGACACGCACGGGGACCGCCTCGACGTACAGGATCGGCATCTGGGCGCGTGCCATTTCCAGGTCGTCGGAGGAGAGCCAGCCCGGCGTGGTTTCGGTCATGTCAGACATTGTTTGATCATACTTTCAACGGTCAGGGCTTCATGGCCACCGCGCCGTACTGCGGCACCACGACGGCGCTGCCGGACGGGGCGTGCCATTGCGAGCAGGAGACCAGGCCGGGCTCGGTCAGTTCAAGGCCCTCGAAGAACGCGGCGATGTCCGCGGCGCTGCGGGCGGTGATCGGGGGAGTGGCGTTCTCGTTCCAGAACTCCATGGCGGGCACCTGTAGCTCGCCGCCGACCTCGGGGTCGAAGGTGGGATGGGTGAGGACCAGGAAGCTCCCCGGGGCCACCGCCGCCATGATCCGGCGCACGATGTCACGGGCCTGGTCGGTGTCGAGCACGAAGTTCAGGATGCCGAGCATCATCACCGCGACCGGCCGGGTCATGTCCAGCGTCGCGGCCGCGCGCGCCACGATCGCCTCCGGGTCGTGAACATCGGCGTCGATGTAGTCGGTCGCCCCCTCGCGGCTGCCGGTCAGCAGGGTGCGGGCGTGCACCAGCACGATCGGGTCGTTGTCGACGTACACGATCCGCGCGTCGGGCGCGATGCGCTGCGCGATCTCATGGGTGTTGTCCGCGGTCGGCAGCCCGGTGCCTATGTCGAGGAACTGCCGTACCCCGAGCTCACGGGTCAGATGGGTCACCGCCCGGCCCAGGAAGTCCCGGTCCGCGCGGGCGATGTCCCGGATGACCGGGATGATCGAGGCGACGTGCTCGCCGACCCGCTGATCGACCTCGTAGTTGTCCTTGCCGCCGATCCAGTAGTTCCACACGCGCGCGTTGTGCGCCACACCGGTGTTCAGCCTTGCCGACCCGCTCGGCGGGGTGTGGCTCTCACTCACGTCTGCATCCCTCTCCTCGCCCCGGCGGCCCCTCCGGGCCGGCCACCCCGGCCATTGTGCCGCGTGGTGATCACGCTGTCCCGCGAACGGGGGACGGGCGCGGCCCGGAGACTTCACCCGGCCCCGGCGTGGCTCAGGGTGTCCTCGGCGACGTCCTTGTCGATCGCCGCCCGTACCAACGCCGCCGCGAGCACGGCCGGTTCGGAACCTTCCGCCAGCTCCAGGAGGCGTTCGGGGTCTCGCGGCAGCTCCAGCCGCCGCGCGCCCCGCAGGGCCTTGTCGTCCAGGTACGGGGCCGCCTCCGGCCAGACACGCTGGACCTCCCGCAGGAAGATGTCGGCACCGGTGGGCCCCACACCCGGGAACTCCTGGAGCAGACGGCGCAGTTCGCCGACATCGCCGACCGCCTCCTCGCGCAGTCTGCGCAGATCCCCGCCCCAGCGCTCGGTCACCAGCTCGGCGGCCTCGCCCAGTTGGGTCGCGGTGCGCTCGCCATAGCGCCGGTAACCGCCCCGGCCGAGCGCGTCCACCCGTTCCTGCCAGTCGGCGTCGGCCATCCGGCGGGGATCGCGCAGCCCCGCGTCGTGCAGGGCACGGGCGGTGTCCACGGCGATCGACCCCTTGATGCGGGCGCTGAGGAGATGAGCCAGCACCAGCAGCCGGTACAGCGGTTGCGGCGTGTTCCGCAGCTCGATGCCGGCCTCCTCCGCGTACGTCTCCCCGTGCGCGTCGAGGAGCGCGCGCACCACGGCCCGCTCCTTCTCCCGGCGGGTCACGGTCAGGGTTTGAGCGGATCGTGGCCGAGCGTCATCAGTCGGTGGCGGCGGTCGGTGTCCTCGGCCGTCGGCTCGTTCTCCGGGTCGATCTCGGCGGTGACGGTGTCCACCACATGCTCCATCACCCGCAGGTCGTCCTCGGTGAGGTCGGTGCGGCGCTTCTGCAGGATGGAGAGGACGCGCTGCCCGATCTCGGGGCCCGCGTGTTCGGGCAGCGGCTCCGTCGTCTCGTCGGCGTCGATCGCCCGCAGCCAGGCCGCCAGTTCCGCGGAGGTCATGTTGACCACGCGGTGGAAGTCCTCCCACAGCGCGTCCTTTTCGAGGGCGTCCTCGCTCATCATGTGTCCTTCATCTGCGTGTCGTTCCGGGTGCCGCGGCGGTCAGGAGTCGCCGGGGACGTTCTCCGCCTCGAACATCCAGCGCTGCTTCTCCAGTTCCGCGGTGATCGAGATCAATAGGTCCTGGGTGACCAGATCCGCCTTCTCGGTGGCGTCGATGCGCTCGCGCAGCCGCGCGACCGCCGAGCCCAGGGCCTGCGTCATCACCTCGACGGCCTCCGAGTCGCGCAGCCAGCCCTCCTTGGGAGCCGGCAGGGAGAAGACCTTGGCGATGGTCTCCGGGCGGCCGTCCGGCGGCACGCCGAGTGCCGCGGCCCGCTCCGCGACCGTGTCGGCGTGGGTGCGCGCGGCCGAGACCACCTCGTCCAGCTGGAGGTGGACGGAACGGAACCGCGGACCCACGACGTTCCAGTGGGCCTGCTTTCCGATCAGTGACAGTCCGAGCAGGTCCACCAGGGTGTCCTGAAGGGCCTCGCAGGAAACCCGGCGGGCCTCGTCGGGCAGGGTGCTCCTCACGACGGTCATGAAGTACCGCTCCTCCTTCTCGCTTCGTCCCGGGTGCCGCGTGCGCTCCGCGGCTCCTTCATGAACGCGCGGGTGCCCGTGCCCCCACGGCACAAACCCAGCCCGGGTGCGTGGGAGGAGGACGCACTCACGGCCGCCCCGAGATCTTCCCAGAGGGCCGTCCGGCGGCCTATAGTGCAAAACTAGCGGTGCTAATTAAGAATTGAGAGAGCCGCCGGTCACGGTACGGCCACCGGCGTCGGGTCAGGAGTCCACTCGTGCGTCCCGTCCACTTCGCGGCCGCCCGCCGCACCCCCATCGGCAAACTGCGCGGAGCCCTCTCCACCGTACGGCCCGACGACCTCGCCGCCGCCGTGATCCGCGGCCTGGTCGCCGACCTCCCCGCGCTCGACCCCGCCCGCGTCGACGACGTCTACTGGGGCGCCGCCAACCAGGCCGGCGAGGACAACCGCAACGTCGCCCGCATGGCCGCCCTGCTCGCCGGGCTCCCCGAGGCCGTGCCGGGTGCCACGGTCAACCGGCTGTGCGCCTCCGGTCTCGAGGCCGTCACCACCGCCGCCCGCACCATCGCGGCCGGCGAGGCGGACATCGTGATCGCGGGCGGATCCGAGTCGATGAGCCGCGCACCCTTCGTGCTGCCCCGCCCCGACGAGGCCCTGCCGCACCGCATGGAGACCGCCGACACCCGCCTGGGCTGGCGGCTGGTCAACCCCGCGATGAAGGAACTGCACGGCCTGCTGGCCATGGGGGAGACCGCCGAGGAGGTCGCCGCCCGCTACGGCATCGCGCGCGAGCGCCAGGACGCGTTCGCCCTGCGCAGCCACCAGCGGGCCGCCGACGCCCGCAAGAACGGCCACTTCGACGACGAGCTCCTGACCGTGGCCCGCCCCGACGGAGTGGTCGTCGACGCCGACGAATGCATCCGCGAGGACACCTCGGCCGAGAAGCTGGCCCGCCTGAAGCCCGTCTTCCGGGCGGGCGGTTCGGTGACGGCGGGTAACGCGTCCCCCATGAACGACGGCGCGGCCGGGCTGATCCTCGTCAGCGAGGAGGTCCTGAACGAACTGGGCCTCGAGTCGCTCGGCCGCTATGTCGCCGGCGCCTCCGCGGGCGTCCACCCGGACGTCATGGGCATCGGCCCCGTCCCCGCCACCCGCAAGGTGCTCGCCCGGGCCGGCTGGACCGTCGGCGACCTCCGGGAGGCCGAGTTCAACGAGGCGTTCGCCGCCCAGGCACTCGCCTGCGTCGACCAGCTCGGCATCGACCCCGGCCTGGTCAACCCCAGCGGCGGCGCCATCGCCCTGGGCCACCCGCTGGGCTGCTCCGGCGCTCGCATCCTCACCACCCTGCTCCACCGCATGCGCCGCACCGGCGGCGAACGCGGCCTGGCGACGATGTGCGTGGGCGTGGGCCAGGGAAGCGCGGTGCTGGTCGAGAGGCCCTGACCGCCGCCCGGGAGCCATCAGACGAGACGGTGCTACGGGCGTCCGTTGCTTGCACATAGCATCGGTCCCCGCAATGGACACCATGACGCTCTGGCACCTCACCGGCTGGGAATTCGCCGCGCTCGCCTTCGCCGCCCTGCTCGTCGGCTTCTCCAAGACCGCCGTCAGCGGGGCCAACACGGTCAGCCTCGCCGTCTTCGCCGCCGTCCTGCCCGCCCGCGCCTCCACCGGCGTACTGCTGCCCATCCTCATCGCCGGAGACGTACTCGCCGTCCTCATCTACCGCCGGCACGCCCACTGGCCGACGCTGTGGCGGCTGTTCCCCGCGGTCGCGGCCGGCGTCGTCGTCGGCACCCTGTTCCTGATGCGGGCCGACGACGGCGTCGTACGGACCTCGATCGGAGTGATCCTGCTGCTGATGGCCGGAGTGACGGTGTGGCGGCGGCGCCGGGCCGACGCCGAGGACGAACCCGGCCCGGTCAGCACCCGCGCGGGCCGCGCGAAAGCCCGCTCCTACGGTGTCCTGGGCGGCTTCACCACCATGGTCGCCAACGCGGGCGGCCCGGTGATGTCGATGTACCTGCTCTCCGCGGGCTTCCGGAAGCTGGGATTCCTCGGCACCTCCGCGTTCTTCTTCCTCATCGTCAACACCTCAAAGCTGCCCTTCAGCGCCGGTCTCGGGCTCATCGACGCCGACTCGCTGCTGCTCGACGCCGCGCTCGTGCTGTTCGTCGTGCCCGGCGCGTTGCTCGGCACATGGGCTGTGAACCGGATCAACCAGCGGCTCTTCGAACAGCTGGTGATCGCGGCCACCGTCGTGGGCGGCCTGCAGCTACTGGTGCGCTGAGGAGGACCCGGCCGACTCGTTCCGCCCACCCGGGCCCGCCCCGGTGTCCTGCGGTGCGGCGTGCGGACGGTGCAGCCGGCTCGGCGCGGCGGTACGGCCCACCGTCGCCGCCAGCTTCCGCAGCCGCCGCCAGTCCAGCCGGGGCTGGGCCGAGGTGACGCCGGGCCGCTTGCGCGGGACCCGGACCCGCAGTGCGCCCGGTGCGATGCGGCAGTGCACCGGGGCCGGCAGCACCATGGCCTCCCCGTCGACGCCGGCCTCGATCTCCTCACGGTCCGCCTCGATGACGACCTCGGGGGCGGTCAGAATGGTCAGCCCGCTCGGCTCCGGATTCAGCAGCAGCGCGGCGGCACTGATAGCCCCCTCCAGCTTGACCCCCACGACGCCGAGCACGCCGGAGTCGAGCCGTTCCCGCCGGCCGAGCCCGAAGGGGTCCCCGGTGCGATACGGGTTGTTGCTGACCAGCACGGCCTGCGGAGCGGTGAGCGTCGTGTCCCCGGCCCGCACGACCAGCCGGGGCCCCTGCTGACCGGTGAGCAGTTCCGGCAGCATCTCCAGACTCGTGCCGATCTTGTCGTCGCGATAGGCGGGGCTCTGCACGATCGCGGCGTACGCGCCGAAGGAGGCGTTGTTCACGAACGGCTGATCACCGGCGAACCCCAGGTCGACGCGGAGTTCCACGCCGTCCGTGAGCGCGTCGAGACAGGTGGCCGGGTCCGTCCGGTCGAGGCCGAGGTCGAGGGCGAAGTGGTTGCGCGTCCCGGCGCTGATGACGAGGAACGGGATGTCGTGCTCGGCGGCCACGGCCGCGACCAGCGCCTGGGTGCCGTCGCCGCCCGCGGCGCCGAGCAGATCCGCCCCATCCGCGACGGCGGCCCGGGCCAGCTCGGTGACGTCGTGCTGCTTGCCGGGTTCCAGCAGCACCACCCGGGCGCCCAGCCGCTCGGCCTTCTCGCGCAGCCGGAACCGGCCGACCTTGCCGCCGCCCGACCGGGGGTTCATGATCAGCACCGGCTTCCGGGGCGGCGGCAGCCGCCGCTCCCGTACGGCCTGCCCGCTGCCCGTGCCGCGCAGCGCCAACCGCCCGCTCCACACCGCGAGACCCCAGAAGGCCAGCGACATCAGCAGCCCCCAGAAGAGGGTCACCGCGAACAGGGCGAGCAGACCGGCCGGCACACACACGGCGATCAGCGCGGACACCCACCGCACCGGACCCCGCCGGGTGAGCGTCCACCACACGGCGGCCGCGCTGAGCGCGAGTCCCACGACGCCGCACACCAGCAGCACCAGACCGCGCAACCCGCCGTAGGCGAGGGGAGCCGCCACCGCCAGCGCGGCGGCGGCCAGCGCCCCCCGCGCGGCCCAACGCTGGGCGTGGTAGCCCCGCTCGCTCCAGTTCACGGCCATGACTCCTCCAGTCGCCCGGCGTCATCGTAGGGCGTGTGATGCACCTGCGTGCGGCCGGATGACGATCAGCGACACGAGGACCGGTGCCGGACGCCGTGCCCGGTCCCCGTACTCTCGGCCCATGCCCACGCACGTCCTGCTCCTCGGCGGCACCACCGAGGCACGCGAACTGGCCGCCGCACTGACCGCCCGGCCCGGAACCCGGGTGACCACCTCGCTCGCCGGACGGGTGAGTCGCCCGGGGCCCGTCGCCGGCGAGGTGCGGGTGGGCGGCTTCGGCGGGGCGGAGGGACTCGCCGCCTGGCTCCGCGAGCAGCGGGTGGACGCCGTGGTCGACGCGACGCATCCGTTCGCGGAGACGATCACGGCGCACGCGGCACGGGCGGCGACGGCCACCGGGGTGCCCCTGGTGGTACTGCGCCGCCCCGGCTGGCAACCGGGCCCCGGGGACCGCTGGCACCCTGTCCCCTCACTGGAGGCGGCGGCGGACCTGCTGCCCCGGCTCGGACCACGGGTGTTCCTCAGCACCGGCCGACTGGGCCTCGCGGCCTTCGCCCATCTGACGGAACTGCGCTTCGTCGTCCGGTCGGTGGAGCCCCCCGAGCCGCCCGTGCCGGCCCACACGCGGATCCTGCAGGCCCGCGGCCCCTTCACCGTGGCCGACGAGACGGCGCTGCTGCGCGACCACGGCATCGACGTGCTGGTGACGAAGGACAGCGGCGGCGCCGCCACCTCCGCCAAACTCACCGCGGCCCGCGCCCTCGCCCTCCCGGTCGTCGTCATCCGCCGCCCACCGCTGCCGCAAGGCATCACACCGGTCGACGACGTACGGACCGCCCTGCGCATGCTGGACGCCACATCCAGCCCCTCCGGCGTTTGAGGAGCGGGGGTCCGGGGGCAGAGCCCCCGGGGACGGGACGGGAAGGGGTGGCGGGGGCGAAAAACTCTCGCGCACGCCCCCCGGCGCTTAGCTGTCCTCAACCCCCCTGCGCCGCAGCAGATACGTGTCCATAATCCACCCCTTGCGCTCCCGCGCCTCAGCCCGCAGCCGCTCAATACGCGGCGCCGCCTCGTCGAGCGGACCGGAAACCAGGATCTCGTCCGGCGTGCCGATATACGCGCCCCAGTAGATGTCGACGTCCTGCCCGGTGTACGCACGGAACGTCTGATGCGCGTCCAGCATCACCACCACGTCGTCCACGCCCTCCGGAAACCCCTCGGCGAGCCGCCGCCCCGTGGTGATCTGAACCGGCCGCGCCACCCGGTTCAGCCCCGTCCGGTGCCGGGCCACCAGCGCCGACACACTGCTGATGCCCGGCACGACGTCGTACACGAACGACACGGTCCCGCGCTCCAGGACCTCCTGAAGAATCCCGAGTGTGCTGTCGTACAGCGACGGGTCCCCCCACACCAGGAAGGCGCCCGTCTCCTCCTCGGCCAGCTCCCCCGCGATCAGCTGCTCGTAGATGTCCGCGCGGGCGCTGCGCCAGTCCCCGACCGCGGGGGAGTAGGCGGACCCCCCGGCCGTCCGGTCCCGCTCCGGGTCACGCGCCTCGACGACGCGGTAGCCGCCCTCCGGCAGATGTACGTCCAGCATGTCCCGGCGCAGCCGGGTGAGGTCCGCCTTGGCCTCTCCCTTGTCCAGGATGAAGAACACGTCCGTGCTCCGCAGCGCCTTGACCGCCTGCAGGGTCAGCTGGTCGGGGTCGCCCGCGCCGATACCGATGACATGAATCTCTCGCACGCCCCGAGTCTGCCGCACGGCACTCACGGCGCGTACACCGCATCCCGCCCCCTCAGGAGCCGCCCCGCAGCCGTGGCGCTCGCGCCCTCGCGTCCACCGGGACGCCCCGCTCCACCTCCGTCGCCAGGTCCCGGGCCCAGGCGATCACACCGGGAAGATCGATCCCGTGCGGGCGGGGGCGGCCCGCCCTCGCGGCCCACTCCTCCGCCGCACCGGCCCCGCGCCGCAGCAGCCGCGCCCCGCCGGTGGTGTTCCCCCGCGCGGCATGGGTGAGCCCCACGGCGAGCTGCGCCAGCCCCCGCCACAGCTCCCGTTCCTCCTGCGGACCCGACTTCCAGGCGTCCTCGAAGACCTCGTGCGCGTGGAACGGCTTGCCCTCGTCCAGCAGCCGCTGTGCCTCGGCGACGCTCTCCTCCGGCCGCCGCACGACGCCCTCGGGCTGCCGGGCCACCCCTTCCGCGTCGTACGGGAGGGGCCGCCCGAGCCCGTCCCGGGGCCGCGCGTTGCGCGCCCGCCCCTCGTCGTCCCGGTCCCGCGCGGCGGCTGTCCGGCCCGCGGAGGTGCTGTCCGTGCTGCCCATAGGCCGATTGTCCCAAGTCCGGGCCCGCTTCGGCGCGGCCCGGGGTGTGGGGTAAAGTGCTGTTCGCGCGATCACGCGGTTCACCGCACGTGAGCGCACCGGGACGTGGCGCAGCTTGGTAGCGCACTTGACTGGGGGTCAAGGGGTCGCAGGTTCAAATCCTGTCGTCCCGACGGTGCGGTAAGGGCTTCGGAGCCCGGATCAGGGCCTTGTCCACATCACGTGGGACAGGGCCCTTGATCGTTTCCAGGAGTTCGTGTCCCTCCGCGGACGACCCGCGGAACGGACGGGCCCCGCCCGGATCCTCTCCGGGCAGGGCCCCTCCTCACTCAGCGGCGCCCCTCAGATGGCATCGAGTTCCACCTCCTCGTAGACCCGGTCCCACCAGGTGTCCATCTCGAACGCAGGCGGGTCCAGCTCACGAAGCCGGTCCCTGATCTCCAGTCCGAAGGCGATCCGTGCCGCCTCCGACGGATCCGTGGCGTCCTCGTCGTCCCCCTCGTCCTCACCCTCGTCCTCGTCGTCATCGAGGTCGTCGAAGTCGTCGACATGCTCGCACCGGTAGTCCCACGCGGCGAGGGCGTCGAGGAACGCGATCAGCGACGAGTTCACGAACCGGGGCTTCGGCAGCGACGGGTCCAGCAGAAGCACCCGCCCGTCGCTGTCGAGGACGTACTCGGACACGTAGTAACCGGGATTCAGCTGGGCATCGTGCTGGCCCAGCCTCCAGTACCGGTTACCGGACGGATCGTCGACGACCGTGAAGGGAGCACCGTGCGCACTCGGGTAGAACATGGCGGCCTCCTGCGGCAGCCCGTACCGCTGGGCCGTGTCGAGCGCCTCGCGCACGGCCCGCGGCCAACTGCCCCAGCCGGAGAGGGCGTCGGCGTCCACTTCCAGGATGCCGTCCTCCTCCCACGACGATGCGGTCAGCCACCGAGGTGTGTACCCCACGGGAAGTCCCCTTCGTGACGCTCCGTCGCTCACAGCTTCCCTCGCCGGATCTGCGTCAGCATGCGCGTGAGTTCGTTGATTCCGGCGCTTCGGCCGGCCTTGGACGCAGGCCCCTGGCCATGCGGATAATCGATGCTCCACGATACCTTGTTGCCCCCGAAGGTACTCCTGAGCCAGTTGTCGCATCCGTTGTAGTCGCAGGGGCGAGTTCGGTGTAGACCCGGCTCACCTGGTCCGGCTGGATGCCCGGGTGCTTCTGCTGGAGTTCCTGCCAGGCGCGCTGCTCGGCGTGCCCGGCGCCTTCGACCGTGAGGTTGTAGACGCGGTCCGTACGGTGCGCGGTGTCGATCGCGGTGATCTGGACCCAGGTGCCCGCGGACGTCTGGAGCCACATGCCGGGCGCGAGGTCCTTGGCGGGGACCCACCTGCCGTAGTCGGGCAGCCAGTACAGGTGCGCGTCCGTGGAGGTGACCTTGCCGGGCTTCGCCTCGCCGTCCTTGCCGTCCGGGTCGACGGTCAGGGTGACGAGGTGCTTCTCGCCTCTGTTGTCACGGGTGTCGGTGACGGGGCGCGCGGCGCTCTCACCGGTCTCCACGCCCGTGGCCGGCACCAGGTCGCCGAGTTCCAGGTCCTCGATGTCGCGCAGGGTTCCGTCGGCCATGACCACCTGGGTCCCGGCCACGAAGCTCTGCGGTGCCGGCTGCTTGACGGGGCAACTGCCACCCGAGTTCTTCCCGGAGTCGGGCTTGGACGTGGTCTTCCGCGCGTCGTTGGCGGTGTCCGCCGTGTTCGCGGTCTTGCGCACGTCGTTCGCGCTGTCGGCGGCGTCGATCCCCTTCTTCGCGTACTTGCCGGCCTTGACCGCCGTGGCGGCGTAACCGGCCAGCGGGATGGCCGAGGTCATGGAGAGGGCCGCGTCGGCGTAGTTGCCCTCGGCGGCGTACCAGGTGCCGTTGGCGAGGTGCCGTTCGCCGCTTCGGTGAGGGTGATCTTCTGCGGGCCGTCCTCCACGAACGGGTGGGAACCGAGCGAGATCCACTCACCGGCGCGCTGCGTCTGGTCGATCGTCCTGGTGGTGCTGCCGCCGTCGTGGTCGACCTTGAACGTCGCGTCGGTGGCCGCACCGGTCATCTTCGGATGCCGTACGAAGACCTCGTACGTGCCGTCCTGCGGGATGTTGAGCTGCCAGGAGAACGACGCGGTGCCGTCGCCGGCCGCGTGGGAGTAGGTGTCGTAGCCGTACTGCTCCTCGGCCTGCGTCCGCGACCAGTTGCCCTGGATCGCGGTGCTGTTGAAGTCCGAGCTGTCCACCAGGACCGCGTGCCGGCCGACCGGGATGCCGCCGGCGCCCGAGCCGTCCGGATGACCTTCCGCGTGATCCCGGAGGGCCCCGGATGGTACAACCGGGCATGACCACCCTGTATCCACGCCCCCCGTACGCGTCCTCCCTCGCGGGGGCCCTCCGATGACCGCCGGCATCGACACCCCGGACCGCCGGGGCCGCACCGGACTCGACCGGACCGGCCGTGACCTCACCGGCAACCCGCGGGTGAAGATCCGCGATGTGACACTGCTGTCCAGCCACTGGTACGTCGAGCGCACCACGAGCTTCGACTTCCAGCACGCCGACGGCACCTGGAGCACCCAGGAGCGGGAGACGCACGAACGCGGCAACGGCGCCACCATGCTCCTTTACGACGCCGAACGCCACACCGTGCTGCTCACCCGCCAGTTCCGCTTCCCGGCCTATGTCAACGGCCACCCCGACGGCATGCTGATCGAGACCCCCGGCGGCGTGCTGGACGACGAGGACGAGCACCCCGAGGTCGCCGTGCGCCGCGAGGTGGTGGAGGAGACCGGCCACACCATCGGCCCCGTCCAGCACGTCTTCGATGTCTATATGAGCCCCGGCTCGGTCACCGAACGCGTCAGCTTCTACGCCGCCGCCTACGGTCCCTCCACCCGCACCCACGAGGGCGGGAGACTCGGCGAGGAGGGCGAGGACATCGAAATCCTCGAGCTGCCCTTCCGCCGGGCCCTGCGCATGATCCGCACGGGCGAGATCAACGACGCGAAGACCGTCATGCTCCTCCAGTGGGCCGCCCTGGAGGGCCCGTTCGCCGGAGTCAGCGGGGAGTGACGCGGGCCGCCACCGGCAGATGATCGCTGCCGGTGGCGGGCAGGGCACGTACGTGGTCGACGCGCGCCGAGCGGGCCATGACCTGGTCGATCCGGGCCACCGGCAGGGCGGCGGGGTAACTGAAGGCGAAGCCCCGCCGCGCCAGGTTCATCCGTGAGGTCAGCGGGGCCAGCCCGCGGTCGTCGGCCGTGCCGTTGAGGTCGCCCATCAGGACCACCCTGTCCAGCCGCTCCGCGGCCACGGCCCGGCCCAGCAGGCCGGCGCTCTCGTCACGCCGGGCGGATGCCAGACCGCCCGCGCCGACCCGGATCGAGGGCAGGTGGGCGACGTACGCAGCGATCTCGCCGTGCGGGGTGTGGACCACGGTCCGCAGCCCGCGGCTCCACGGCTCCGTGATGTCCGCGGGCTTGATGTCCAGCGGGCGGACCCCGGTGAGCGGATACTTCGACCACAGCCCGACGGTGCCCCGGACCGCGTGGTACGGGTAGTCGGCGGCGAGCGTCCTTCGGTAGACCGACAGAGCGGGTGGCACCAGCTCCTGCAGCGCGATGAGGTCGGCCCGGCTCCGGCCAGGGCCCGGGCCGTGCCCGCCGGGTCGGTGTTCTCGTCGCTGACGTTGTGCTGCACCACCAGCAGGCCCTGCGGGCCGGACGCGGCCCCGGGCAGCAGCAGCCCGCCGAACAGATGCGTCCAGGCCGCCACGGGCAGCAGCAAGGCCAACAGCGCGGCGGCCGAACGGCGCAGCAGGGCCAGCCCGAACAGCGGGACGGCCACCAGGCCGAGCCACGGCAGGAACACCTCCAGCAGACTGCCCAGCCGGCCCGGCGAGTTGGGCACCGTCCCGTGAAACACCAGCAGCCCGGCCGTCAGCACCGCGCACACCGCGAGCACCCGCCCCCGCTCCCACCCCCAGTAGCGCTCCACGCCTTGCTCCCTGTTCACTCGTCCCGTCGATCAGGACGAAGCGCGAGGCCGAACAGGTTCCGACGGGACGGCCGGGGCCGCGCCGCACGCTTGACTTGGAGCGCGCTCCAGCAGGAAGACTCCCGTGCCGTGCCCCGACAACCGGGTGCGGAACGGAGGGATCCGCCATGAAGTACCGCACCATCGGCACCGGTCCGCACAGCCGCCGGGTGAGCGTGCTCGCGCTCGGCGCGATGCTGTTCGGGTCGGTGACCGACGAGAAGACCGCCTTCGCCCTGCTCGACCGCTACACCGAGGCCGGCGGCAACTTCATCGACACGTCCGACAATTACGCGTTCTGGACCGACGGCGGCCAGGGCGGACAGAGCGAGGAGCTGCTCGGCCGCTGGCGGCGCAGCAGGGGAGTGGGCGACGAATTGGTCTTCGCCACCAAGCTGGGGGCACGGCCCCTCGCTCCCGGCACCAGCTACACCGACAACCCGGAGGGTCTGTCCGCGAAGGTGATCAGGGAGTCGTCCGAACGCAGCCGCGAGCGGCTCGGTCTGGAACGGCTGGACCTGCTGTACGCGCACATCGACGACCCCACCGTCCCCCAGCAGGAGACCGTCGAGGCCGTGGGCGCCCTCGTCGCCGAGGGCACCGTGGGGCTGCTCGGCGTGAGCAACCAGGCCGTGTGGCGGGTGGAGCGGGCCCGCGCGCTCGCGGCGGCGGCCGGACTGCCCGGCTACGAGGTCCTGCAGTACCAGCACAGCTATCCGCGGCCCCGCTCCGACGTCCCCGACGACCTGTTCCCCAACGGCAGCCTCGGCCACGCCGGAGCGGAACACGCCGGCTATCTCCGCGCCGAGCCCGCACTGACCCTGGTCGCCTACTCACCGCTGTTCAGGGGCGCCTACACCCACCCCGAGCGGCTGCCCCACGACTACGACCACCCGGGCACGCCCGCCCGCCTCGCGGTGCTGCACGAGGTCGCCCGGGAGACCGGGGCGACCCCCAACCAGGTGGTCCTGGCCTGGCAGCTCGGCCACGAACTGCCGATCCTCCCGCTGGCCGGGGTGTCGTCCCTGGCCCAGCTGGAGGAGAACCTGGCGGCGGTGGACCTGGAACTGTCGGCGGAGCAGCGGGCCCGGCTGAACGCGGCGCACTGAGACGGACACGCAGGCCCGCCGGTGCGACGGTGGAAGTCAGCCGCACATCCGGAGGGAGCCCGGCCATGATCACCCATCCCACCGCCCGTTCCACGCGGGCTACCCCAGAGGGCCTGCTGTGGGAACCCAGCGAGCGCTGGGTGCGCGGCATCACCGGCGACGTCACCGTCGTCGACAGCCGCCACCCGGTCCTCGTCTGGGAGCCCCGGCTGCCGGTCCCGCAGTACGCCTTCCCCCGTGAGGAGGTGCGCACGGACCTCCTCCGCCCCGCCCGGCACCCCCGGACGGGCAGCCACACCGGTTCGACGGTCTTCTACGACCTCCACGCCGGCGGCGACCCGCGCCCGAACGCCGCCTGGACCTTCCCCGCCGACGACCTGTCCGGGTACATCGCCTTCGCGTGGTTCGGGCGCACCGACACCGGCCTCGACCACTGGTACGAGGAGGACGAGGAGATCTTCGTCCACCCTCGCGACCCGCACAAACGGGTGGACGCGATGCCGAGCAGCCGCCGCGTCCGGGTCGAGATCGAGGGCACCGTCGTCGCCGACTCGGCGAACCCGGTCCTGCTGTTCGAGACCTCGCTGCCGACCCGCTACTACCTACCGCGCGAGGACGTCCGCCTGGACCTCTTCGAAGCCACGGACCACAGCACCCGGTGCCCGTACAAGGGCACGGCCGACGCCTACTGGTCCTGGCGTGGCGGGGGAGCCGTACCGCCGCACATCGCGTGGAGCTACCCCGACCCGCTGCCCGCGGTGGCCGTGATCAAGGACCGCCTCGCCTTCTACAACGAGGCCGTCGACCTGACCGTGGACGGCGAACGCCTGTCGCGCCCGGTCACCCCGTTCAGCGCGGGCCTCAGGACCTGACCAGCAGCTGGAAGTCGAAGGAGTAGCGGGACGCACGGTAGATGTGGGTGCCGAACTCCACCGGCCGGCCGGTGTCGTCGTAGGCCGTGCGCTGCATGGTCAGCAGGGCGGCGCCCTCCTTCTCGTCGAGCCGGGCGGCCTCCGGCGCCGTGGCCGAGCGGGCGCCGACGGTCTGGCGGGCGCTGTGGAGGGTCACCCCGGCCGAGCGCAGCATCCGGTAGAGGCCGGTCGATTCCAGGCGGGCGCCGTCCAGGTCCAGCAGATCCGTCGGCAGATGGTTGCAGAGCAGGGCGACCGGCTGGCCGTGGGTGCGGCGCAGCCGTTCCAGCCGGACGACCTCGGCGCCCTCCGCGACACCGAGGGCGGCGGCCACGTCGGGGGAGGCCGGGACCGTCTCGTTGCGCACGACCTCGGTGGTCGGTCCCTGGCCGGCCGCCTCCAGGTCGTCGTAGAGGCTGCTCAGCTCCAGAGGGCGCTTGACCTGACTGTGCACCACCTGGGTGCCCACCCCACGCCGGCGGACCAAAAGGCCCTTGTCCACGAGGGACTGGATGGCCTGGCGGACGGTGGGGCGGGACAGGCCGAGGCGCACGGAGAGGTCGACCTCGTTGCCCAGGAGGCTGCCCGGGGTGAGGACGCCGTGCTCGATCGCCGCCTCCAGCTGCTGGGCGAGCTGGTAGTACAGCGGTACGGGACTGCCCCGGTCCAGGGCGAAGTCCAGGGTGCTCAACGCGGGTGCGGTCGCGGCGCGGGCGGGATCACCGGTCTTCGCCATGGAACGTACCTCCCTGAAGGGGTGCGGTCGGTGGGGGCGGGTTCACAGGTGGCGGCGGCGACCGGCGACCTGGGATTCGTAGCGTTCGCGGGCCCGGGTGGCCGCCTCGCGGGACGCCACCTCGGCCACCGGCACGTCCCACCAGGCCTCGGCCGGGGGAGCGGTGGGCGTCGGGTCCGTCTCGACGTAGACGCACGTCGGACGGTCGGAGGCGCGGGCCTCGGCCAGCGCGTTCCGCAGCTCCCGCACGGTCTTGGCGCGCAGCACGTCCATGCCGAGACTGGCCGCGTTCGCGGCGAGGTCGACGGGCAGCGGGGCCCCCGTGAAGCTCCCGTCGGCGGCCCGGTGACGGTAGGCGGTGCCGAAGCGCTCGCCGCCGGTCTCCTCGGACAGGCCGCCGATGGAGGCGTAACCGTGGTTCTGGATGAGGACCATGGTGACCGGCAGGCCCTCCTGGACGGCGGTGACGATCTCCGTCGGCATCATCAGATAGGTGCCGTCGCCGACCAGCGCCCAGACGGGGGTGCCGGGAGCCGCCTGCTGGACGCCCAGCGCGGCCGGGATCTCGTAGCCCATGCAGGAGTAGCCGTACTCCAGGTGGTACTGGCGGGGGCCGCGCGCACGCCACAGCTTGTGCAGGTCGCCGGGGAGCGAACCGGCCGCGTTGATCACCACGTCCTCGTCGCCGACGACCGCGTCCAGCGCGCCGAGCACCTGCGTCTGCGTCGGTACGGCGCTGTCGTCGTCGGCCCGGTAGGCGGTCTCGACGACCCGCTCCCAGCGCTCCTTGCCGGCCCGGTATTCGGCCTCGTACGCCTCCTCCACCCGGTGCCCGGCCAGCGCCTCGGTGAGCCTCTCCAGTCCGGTCCGCGCGTCGCAGACCAGGGTGCGCGCCGCCAGCTTGTGCGCGTCGAAGCCGGTGATGTTGAGGTTGAGGAAGCGCACGTCCGGGTGCTGGAACAGGGTGCCGGAGGCGGTGGTGAAGTCGGTGTAGCGGGTGCCGACGCCGATCACCAGGTCGGCGGTGCGGGCGAGTTCGTCGCTCACCGCGGTGCCGGTGTGGCCGATGCCGCCGAGGTCGGCAGGATGGTCGTGGCGCAGCGAGCCCTTGCCGGCCTGGGTGGAGGCGACCGGGATGCCGGTGGCGTCCACCAGCGCCCGCAGCGCTTCCTCGGCCTCGCTGTGGTGGACCCCGCCGCCCGCGACGATCAGCGGCCTGCGCGCCGCTCGTACGGCCGCCACGGCCGCCGTCAGCTCCACCGGATCCGGTGCCGGACGCCGTACCGGCCAGACGCGCTCGGTGAAGAACTCCTCCGGCCAGTCGTACGCCTCCGCCTGCACGTCCTGCGGCAGGGCGAGAGTGACGGCGCCGGTCTCGGCCGGGTCGGCGAGCACCCGCATGGCGTTCAGCGCGGAGGGGATCAGCGCCTCGGGGCGGGTGACCCGGTCGAAGTACCGCGAGACCGGGCGGAGCGTGTCGTTGACCGACACATCGGCCTCGACGGGGTGTTCCAACTGCTGGAGCAGCGGGTTGGCGACGCGCGAGGCGAAGTAGTCGCCGGGGAGGAGGAGGACCGGCAGCCGGTTGATGGTGGCGAGCGCGGCGCCGGTGACCAGGTTGGTCGCGCCGGGGCCGATGGAGGTGGTCACCGCCTGCGCCGAGAGCCGGTTGAGCTGACGGGCGTAGCCGACGGCGGCGTGCACCATCGCCTGCTCGTTGCGGCCCTGGTGGTACGGCATGACGTCGCGGTGCTCGACCAGGGCCTGCCCGATGCCGGCCACGTTGCCGTGGCCGAAGATGCCCCAGGTGCCCGCGATCAGCCGGCGGCGCACGCCGTCGCGCTCGGTGTACTGCACGGACAGGAACCGCACCAGGGCCTGGGCGGTCGTCAGTCGGCGGGTGGTGGCGCTCATGCGGACCTCTCCGGTGCGGTGTAGAGGGGGAGCCGGGGGTCGACCGGCGTGTCCTGCCAGGTGTCGCGGATCCAGGCGTGGTCGGGGTGGTCGCAGATGAGCCACGCGCGTTCGGCCCCCGGACCGGCCATGACGTTGAGGTAGTACATGTGGTGGCCGGGCACGGCCATGGACGGGCCGTGCCAGCCGTTGGGGATGAGCACGACGTCGCCGTCGCGCACCTCGGCCAGCACGTCCGTGTCGCGGCCCAGGCCGGACGGGGAGACCCGCTGGTAGCCGAGGCCGGGCGTGCCCTCGTGGCCGGCGAACTCGAAGTAGTAGATCTCCTCCAGCAGGGACTCCTCGCCCGGCCGGTCCTCGTCGTGCTTGTGCGGCGGGAAGGACGACCAGTTGCCGCCCGGGGTGAGCACCTCCACCGCGATGAGCCGGTCGCACTCGAACACACCGGCGGCGGCGAAGTTGTTGACCTGCCGTGAGCAGTTCCCGGTGCCGCGCAGCTCGACGGGCACGCCGGAGGCCGGTCCGTAGCGGGCGGGCAGCCGGCGGGTGCAGCGGGCGCCGGTGAGCGCGAACCGGCCGCCGCCGGCCGAGGACACCGTCGCGCGGGCGTCGCGGGGGACGTAGGCGAAGTCGGTGACGCCCTCGAACACGCTTGCGCGGCCGGTGAGTTCGAAGGTGTCGTGGCCGAAGTCGTCGTCCACGGCCACCGTGCAGCCGCCGCTCAGCGGCAGCACGATCCACTCGCTGTCACCGGCGTCGAAGGTCTGGCCGCCGCCCGGCGGCAGCTCCAGCACGCGCAGACCGGAGTAGCCCCAGCCTGCGGTCCGTGGGCTCACGTCGACGGCGTAGGGGCCGGCGAGGGCCTTGCCCGCGGGAAGGTGATGCGTCATGCCATGCCTCCGTTGGCGAACGTGCTTGTCACAACAGGCCGACGGCCGTGTCGACCGCCTTCTCCACACTGCCCTCGGCCGGGTAGAGCAGCGAGCGGCCGACGACCATCCCCTGGACGGTGGGCAGCCGCAGCGCCTTGCCCCACCGCTCGTACGCCGCCTTCTGGTCGCCGACCTCGCCGCCGAGCAGGACGACGGGCAGCGTCGAGGTCGCCAGCACCTCGGCCATGTCGTCCACGTCGTCGGTGACCGGGAGTTTCAGCCAGGTGTAGGCGGAGGTGCCGCCCAGTCCGGAGGCGATGGCGATGGAGCGGGTGACGGCCTCGGCGGACAGGTCGTTGCGGACCTTGCCGTCCACCCGCCGCGAGATGAACGGCTCCACGAAGATGGGCAGCCGGTGTTCGGCCATCGCGTCGACCGCGCGGGCGGAGGACTCCAGGGTGGTCAGCGAGCCCGGGTCGTCGTAGTCGACCCGGACCAGCAGCTTGCCGGCGTCGAAGCCCAGCCGGGCGATGTCCTCGGCGCGGTGGCCGGTGAAGCGGTCGTCCATCTCGAAGGAGGCCCCGGCCAGGCCGCCCCGGTTCATCGAACCCATGACGACCTTGTTCTCCAGCGCCCCGAGCAGCAGCAGGTCCTCGAGAATGTCGGCGGTGGCCAGCACCCCGTCCACGCCCGGCCGGGACAGGGCGACGCACAGGCGTGCGAGCAGGTCGGCGCGGTCCGCCATGGCCAGGCGCCGGTCGCCGATGCCGAGCGCGCCCCGGGCGGGGTGGTCGGCGGCCACGATCATCAGCCGGCCGCTGTCGCCGATCAGCGGGCGGCGGGTCCGGCGGGCGGCCGCCTCGGCGACGGCCTCGGGGTGCCGGGCGCGGACCGTGGTGAGGTCGGGGATGCTGAGGTTCAAGGAAGGGCTCCGTTCAGGACTGGCTCGGCAGGCCAGCGTCCGGCGACGCGGCCCGCGCGAGGAGGTCCGCCACCTCCGGCCCGGTCGGCATGGCGGACGAGCAGGCGAGGCGTGAGGCGACGAGGGCACCGGCGGCGTTGGCGTGGCGCATGGTCCGCTCCAGGTCCCAGCCGGAGAGCAGACCGTGGCAGAGCGAGCCGCCGAAGGCGTCCCCCGCGCCGAGACCGTTGACCACCTCCACCGGCACCGGGGGCACCTCGGCCCGGGTGCCGTCGCGGTGCACGGCGAGCACGCCCCTGGGCCCCTGCTTGACCACGGCCAGCTCCACCCCGGCCGCCAGCAGCGCCTCGGCGCAGGCCTCGGGCTCGCGCACTCCCGTGGCCACCTCGCACTCCTCGAGATTGCCGACCGCGACCGTGGCGTGGCGCAGTGCCTCGCGGTAGTACGGGCGGGCCTGGTCCGGGTCCCGCCAGAACATGGGGCGCCAGTCCAGGTCGAAGACGGTGGTGCCGGCCTTGTCACGGGCCGCCAGGGCGTCGAGGGTGGCCGAGCGGCTCGGCTCCTCGCTCAGACCCGTACCGGTGATCCAGAAGATTCCCGCCGCGCGTACGGCGGGCAGGTCCAGCTCGTGGGTGTGGATCTCCAGGTCGGGCGCCTTGGGACGGCGGTAGAAGTACAGCGGGAAGTCGTCCGGCGGGAAGATCTCGCAGAACGTGACGGGGGTGGGGTACGCGTCCACCGGGGTGACCCAGCGGTCGTCGACGCCGAAGTCGCGCAGCGCTTCGTGCAGATAGGCGCCGAAGGGGTCGGCCCCCGTGCGGGTGATCACCGCCGTGGCGCGGCCCAGCCGGGCGGCCGCGACCGCGACATTGGCGGCCGAGCCGCCCAGGAACTTCCCGAATGTCTCCACCCGCGACAGGGGCACACCGGTCTGCAGGGGGTAGAGATCGACCCCGATGCGACCCATGGTGATCAGATCGAAATACTGTGGTGAGTCGGCCATGAAGCGCTGCTCCTGAAGCTGCTGGGGATGCGGGTCCCAGGACGCCCTGCCACGGTGGGCACGTGCGTTCCCGGGACCTGCCGCCTCTCAGGTGTAGATCTCGCAGGGCCGCGATGTCAATAGTTTGTACTTACATTCGGACGAGCGCGTGAAGTGATGTCTTAACAAAGTATTGACAGTGGCCGTATCTGGGGATTGGATCGCGTCCCAGCACGACAGACGTGTTGTGTGCCAGGCACACATACCCGGACTCCCGAGCCCTCCGGGCACCGGAGATACTCGGACTTTCGCCCTTTCCCCGTGTAGCACAGTGAGGTGCAGGACAGATGGACCGCTCTTCTCACACCCGCTCCCGCAGAATCGCGCCCTTCGTCGCGGTCGCGGCGGCAGCCGCCCTGACCCTCGCCGGCTGCTCCAGCGGCTCCGGCGGCAAGAAGTCCGAGGAAGGCGGAGCCGACGCCTCGGCGGGCAAGGCCTCGACGCCTCGTATGACGATCGCCCTCATCACCCACCAGTCCCCCGGTGACACCTTCTGGGACATCGTCCGCAAGGGCGCCCAGACCGCCGCGGACAAGGACAACGTCAAGCTCGTCTACTCCGCCGACCCCAACGCCGGCAACCAGGCCGGCCTGGTGCAGAACGCGATCGACCAGAAGGTCGACGGCATCGCGGTCACCCTCGCCAAGCCGGACGCGCTCAAGGGCGTCATAGCCAAGGCCGAGGCGGCCGGCATCCCGGTCGTCGGCCTCAACTCCGGCGTGAGCGACTGGAAGGACCTCGGCCTGCTGGAGTTCTTCGGCCAGGACGAGTCGGTGGCGGGCGAGGCCTTCGGCAAGAAGCTCAACGAGGTCGGCGCGTCGAACGCCGTCTGCGTCGTCCAGGAGCAGGGCAACGTCGGCCTGACCCAGCGCTGCGACGGGGTGAAGAAGACCTTCAAGGGCAAGACCCAGATCCTCAACGTCAACGGCACCGACATGCCGTCCGTCAAGTCGACGATCACCGCCAAGCTCAAGCAGGACTCCTCCATCGACTACGTCGTCACCCTCGGCGCGCCCTTCGCGCTGACCGCGGTGCAGTCGGTCGACGAGTCCGGCAGCAAGGCGAAGGTCGCCACCTTCGACCTGAACAAGCAGCTGACCGGCGCCATCAAGGACGGCGACATCCAGTTCGCGGTGGACCAGCAGCCCTACCTCCAGGGCTACCTCGCCGTCGACGGACTGTGGCTCTACAAGAACAACGGCAACTACAGCGGCGGCGGTGAGCAGCCCGTGCTGACCGGCCCGGCGTTCGTCGACGAGTCGAACGTCGAGGCGGTCTCCGAGTTCGCCGCGAAGGGCACTCGGTGATGAGTATGGCGCAACAGGCTGAGCCGGCGGCGGTGACCCCGCCGCCGGCCCCCGGCCCTCAGCAGACCGACGGCCGGACCGCGCGGCGTCCGCTGGCGCTGCGCCTGCTCGCCCGGCCCGAGGTCGGCGTGTTCCTCGGTGCCGTAGCCGTCCTGGTGTTCTTCCTGTTCGCCGCCCCGCCGGTGCGGGACGGCAGCTCCATGGCGAACATCCTGTACCAGTCGTCGACCATCGGGATCATGGCGCTGCCCGTGGCCCTGCTGATGATCGGCGGCGAGTTCGACCTCTCCGCCGGTGTCGCCGTCCTCACCTCGGCGCTCACCGCGAGCATGCTCAGCTACCAGCTCACCCTGAACGTCTGGGTGGGCGTGATCGTCGCCCTCGTGGTGTCCCTCGCCGTCGGCATGTTCAACGGCTGGATGCTGGTCAAGACGGGGCTGCCCAGCTTCCTGGTCACCCTCGGCACCTTCCTGATCCTGCAGGGCGTCAATCTCGCGGTGACGAAGCTGGTCACCGGCAACGTCGCCACCGACGACATCAGCGACATGGACGGCTTCGACCAGGCCAAGGCGCTCTTCGCCTCCAGCTTCGACGTCGGCGGCATCCAGGTGAAGATCACCGTCGTGTGGTGGCTGGTCTTCGCCGCCCTGGCCACCTGGGTGCTGCTGCGCACCAAGTACGGCAACTGGATCTTCGCGGTGGGCGGCAACAAGGACAGCGCCCGCGCGGTCGGTGTCCCCGTCACCTTCACCAAGATCTCGCTGTTCATGCTGGTCGGCTTCGGCGCCTGGTTCGTGGGCATGCACAACCTGTTCTCCTTCAACACCGTGCAGTCCGGCGAGGGCGTGGGCCAGGAGCTCATCTACATCGCCGCGGCGGTCATCGGCGGCTGTCTGCTGACCGGCGGCTACGGCTCCGCGATCGGCCCGGTCTTCGGCGCGTTCATGTTCGGCATGGTGCAGCAGGGCATCGTCTACGCCGGCTGGAACCCCGACTGGTTCAAGGCCTTCCTCGGCGTGATGCTCCTCGGCGCCGTCCTCATCAATCTGTGGGTCCAGCGCACGGCGACCCGGAGGTGACCGCAATGACCGACAACCCCACCGGCACCCAGGGCGCCGTCACCCAGGACACCGCGCCGGACGGCGACCGCCCCCTGGTCGAACTCCGCGCGGCCGGCAAGTCCTACGGCAACATCAGGGCCCTGCACGGTGTCGACCTCACCGTCCAGCCCGGCAAGGTGACCTGCGTCCTCGGGGACAACGGCGCCGGCAAGTCCACCCTCATCAAGATCATCTCCGGGCTGCACCAGCACACCGAGGGCGAGTTCCTCGTCGACGGCGAGCCGGTGCGCTTCTCCACCCCCCGAGAGGCCCTCGACAGGGGCATCGCCACCGTCTACCAGGACCTCGCGGTCGTCCCCCTGATGCCGGTGTGGCGCAACTTCTTCCTCGGCTCCGAGATGACCAAGGGGCCCTGGCCGCTGCGCCGCCTCGACATCGACCGGATGAAGAAGACGGCGGACGAGGAACTGCGCAACATGGGCATCGTCCTGGACGACATGGAGCAGCCCATCGGCACGCTCTCCGGCGGCCAGCGCCAGTGCGTCGCCATCGCCCGCGCCGTGTATTTCGGCGCCCGCGTCCTCATCCTCGACGAGCCGACCGCCGCCCTCGGCGTCAAGCAGTCCGGCGTGGTCCTGAAGTACATCGCCATGGCCCGCGACCGCGGCCTCGGCGTCATCTTCATCACCCACAACCCGCACCACGCCTACATGGTCGGCGATCACTTCAGCGTGCTGCGCCTGGGCACCCTCGAACTGTCCGCCGACCGCAGCCAGGTCACCCTCGAGGAACTCACCAACCACATGGCCGGCGGAGCCGAACTCGCCGCCCTCAAGCACGAGCTGGCACAGGTGCGAGGCGTGGACACCGAAGGGCTCCCCGAGGAGGGCGACCTCCAGGCCCCCGCAGCCGCAACACCGGAAGGAAAGTCCTGACATGGCAGTCGCGCTCGACCGTATCCGGGTCGGATCCGCCCCCGACTCCTGGGGCGTCTGGTTCCCCGACGACCCCCAGCAGGTGCCCTGGCAGCGCTTCCTCGACGAGGTCGCCGAGGCCGGCTACTCCTGGATCGAACTCGGCCCCTACGGATACCTCCCCACCGACTCGGCGCGGCTCACCGAGGAGGTGGAGCGGCGGGGCCTGAAGGTCTCCGCCGGCACCATCTTCTGCGGACTGCACCGCGGCCCGTCCGAATGGGACGCCACCTGGGAACAGGTCAGCCGCGTCGCCGCACTCACCCGCGACATGAACGCCAAGCACCTCGTCGTCATCCCGTCCTTCTGGCGCGACGACAAGACCGCCGAGATCCTCGAGCCCCCGGAGCTCACCACCGAGCAGTGGGGCCACCTCAGCAAGGGCATGGAACGCCTCGGCCGCGAGGTGAAGGAGACGTACGGGCTCGACATCGTCGTCCACCCGCACGCCGACACCCACATCGACACCGAGCAGCACGTCGAGCGCTTCCTCGACTCGACCGACTCCTCGCTGGTCAACCTGTGCCTGGACACCGGCCACTACGCCTACTGCGGCGGCGACAGCGTCAAGCTGATCGAGACCTACGGCGAGCGCATCGGCTACCTCCATCTCAAGCAGGTCGACCCGGAGATCCTCGCCGACGTCGTCAAGAACGAGATCCCCTTCGGGCCCGCCGTCCAGCGCGGGGTGATGTGCGAACCGCCCGCCGGCGTCCCCGAGCTGGGCCCGGTCCTCACGGCCGCCCAGAAACTGGGCGTGGACCTGTTCGCCATCGTCGAGCAGGACATGTACCCGTGCGAGCCCGACAAGCCGCTGCCCATCGCCGTACGCACCCGCAAGTTCCTGCGTTCCTGCGGCGCCTGACGACCCTGGAGAGAGGCGAGAGGATGAACCCGCGCGAGCCACTGCGCATCGCCGTCATCGGCACCGGCCGCATGGGCGCGGACCATGTACGCCGGATCGACCGGGTCATCAGCGGGGCGCGGGTCACCGCCGTCGTGGACGTCGACGCCGAACGGGCCAAGGCCGTCGCCGCGGGCGTCGACGGCTGCACCGCCCACACCGACCCGGCCGCCGCGATGGCGGCGGCCGACGTCGACGCCGTGATCGTGGCCTCCCCGGGTGCGGCCCACGAGGCCGCTCTGCTCACCGCGTTCGAGCACGATCTGCCCGTCCTGTGCGAGAAGCCGCTCACCCCCGACGCGGCCTCCGCCCTGCGCGTCATGGAGGCCGAACAGGCCCTCGGCCACCGCAGGGTCCAGGTCGGCTTCATGCGCCGCTACGACACCGAGTACGTGCGGCTCAAGGCCCTGCTGGAGAGCGGCCGGCTGGGCCGCCCGCTCATGCTGCACAACCGGCACCGCAACATGGCCAGCCCGTCCTTCTTCACCAGCGCCATGCTCATCACGGACTCCGTGGTCCACGAGGTGGACGCCACCCGCTGGCTGCTCGGCCAGGAGATCACCGCCGTGACGGTGCTGCGTCCCACTCCGTCCGCCGGCGCCCCCGAGGGACTGCGCGACCCCCAGTTCGTCGTTCTCGAGACCGACGGCGGCGCCCTCTCCGACGTGGAGATCTTCGTCAACTGCGGATTCGGCTACCAGGTGCAGGCCGAGGCGGTCTGCGAACGCGGCACCGCCCGCATCGGCGACGGCCACGCCCTGGTCACCCACACGGACGGCCACTGGGGCGGCACCATCACCCAGGACTGGACCGAACGCTTCGCCCAGGCCTACGACGACGAGATCCAGGCCTGGGTCGACGCCACCCGACACGGCCGGATCGCCGGCCCGAGCGTCTACGACGGCTACGCAGCCGCGGCCGTCTGCGAGGCGGGCGTGCGGGCGCTGGAGAACGGCGGCCGGGTGACGGTCGACCTGGTGGAGAAACCGCCGCTGTACCGCTGACACAACATGGCTGAGGCCGCCCCCGCGGGGGCGGCCTCAGCCATGTTGGCGGCCCGCAGGAGTTGCGGGCCGGGCTCGCTCAGGCGTGCCGTACCTCGTCGACGGTGACGGGCCGGTGCTCATGGAGCGACAGTGTGCACGCCTCCGCGATCCAGCCCGCCTCCAGGGCGTCCGCGACCGTGCACGGCGAGGGCCGGGAACCGGACACCACCTCGGTGAACGCCGTCAGTTCGGCCCGGTAGGCGGCGGTGAAGCGGTCCATGAAGAAGTCGTGCGGGGTGCCCGCGGGGAAGGTCACGCCCGGCTCCACCGACCGCAGCGGCAGCTTGTCCTCCAGACCGACCGCGATGGAGTCCCGGAAGCCATGGATCTCCATGCGCACATCGTAACCCCGGGCGTTGTGACGGCTGTTGGAGACCACCGCGAGGGTGCCGTCGTCCAGGGTCAGGACCGCGCCCGTGGTGTCGGCGTCGCCCGCCTCCTTGATGAAGGCGGCGCCCCGGTTGCCGCCGGCCGCGTACACCTCGGTCACCTCGCGGCCGGTCACCCAGCGGATGATGTCGAAGTCGTGCACCGAGCAGTCGCGGAAGATCCCCCCGGACGCGGCGATGTACGCGGCCGGCGGAGGCGCCGGGTCGAGCGTCGTCGAGCGCACCGTGTGCAGGTCGCCCAGCTCACCGCTGCGCACGGCCTCCCGCGCGGCGACGAAGCCGGCGTCGAAGCGGCGGTTGAAGCCGATCTGGATCGGCACGTCCAGCCCCTCGACCGCCTTCAGCACCTCCACACCCTCGGCCATCGTGCGCGCCACCGGCTTCTCGCAGAAGACCGGCACGCCCGCCTCCGCGCACGCCACGATCAGCGCCGGGTGGGCGTCGGTCGCGGCGGCCACGACCACGCCGTCCACCCCGGCCGCGAGCACCGCCTCGGGGGAGTCCGCGACCTCAGCGCCGAACCGCTCGGCGGCTGCCTTCGCGGCGTCCGCGAACGGGTCCGACACGACGAGGGACTCGACGGCGTCGAGCCCGGACAGGGTCTCGGCGTGGAAGGCGCCGATACGGCCGAGGCCGAGGATTCCGATACGCATGAGGGTGGTGCTCCTTGGGTGCGGGGTGGTGCGTACGAGCAGGAGGTGAGGGAGGTCAGTCGAGGCCGCCGAGGACGTTCTGGTCCCAGTCGATCACGGATCCGGTGACCACACCGGAACGGTCGGAGAGCAGCAGGACCACGAAGTCGGCGATCTCGTCCGGCTGGCCGAGCTTGCCCATCGGCAGCCGCGCGGCGGCCTGTTCGCGCCAGTCGTCCCCGGCGCCGTGGAAGGTGCGCTGGGTGGCGTCCTCGCCTTCGGTGGCGGTCCAGCCGATGTTCAGTCCGTTGATCCGGATCCGGTCCCAGCGGTGGGCGTGCGCCGCGTTGCGGGTCAGACCGATCAGCCCGGCCTTCGCGGCGACGTACGGCGCCAGGAACGGCTGCCCGCCGTGCGCCGACGAGGTGATGATGTTGACGATGGTGCCGGGCTCCTCGCGCCGCACCATGTCCGCGACGGCGGCCTGCATGGCGAAGAACGGCGCCTTCAGGTTGACCGCGACATGCTGGTCGAACAGCTCGGGCGTGGTGTCGAGGAGCGTCCCGCGCGTCGTCAGACCCGCCGAGTTGACCAGGCAGTCGACCCGGCCGTACGCCTCTACCACCTGGGCCACACAGGCCCTGGCCTGCTCGGCGTCGGCCAGGTCGGCCCGTACGAACATCGCCTTGCCGCCCCCGGCGATCAGCTCGGCGACCAGCGCCTCGCCGGGTTCCGGGCGCCGCCCGCTGACGGCCACGACCGCACCCTCGCGGACCGCGGCCCGCGCGATGGCGGCACCGACGCCCTGGCTGCCGCCGTTGACGAGGACGATCCTGTCGTCGAGAAGTCCCATGATGTGTCCGGGTTCCTTTCAGCTCTCGCGCCGCTTGGCAGCGGCCCGCAGTTCGTTCCGCAGGGCCCGCGCGGTCCAGCCCTCGCGCAGCGCCCGCCGCACGACGTCCGCCTGCGACGGCGGGGCCAGACCGTCGACCGGCGGGTCGTTGTCGAGGTTCGTGGGGAACGGGTAGCCCTCGGCGCTCGCCGCGATCACGTTCTCCAGCCACCGTTCCCCGGCGCCTTCCGCCTTGCGGCCCAGGAGCACCGGGTAGACGGCGCCCGTCACGGCCTCACGGTCCACGGTCTCCATGGCCCGCCCGAACGCGGAGGACACCTGCAGCAGGTTGGCCATGCGCCGGATGTCCGCCGAACGGTTGGCGCCGGCGGCGTGGAACAGCGCCGGGTTGAAGAACACCGCGTCGCCCTTGGCGAGCGGCAGCTGGACGTGGTGCTCCTCGAAGTACGCCCGGAACTCCGGGAGCCGCCAGGCGAGATAGCCGGGCTCGTACTTCTGCGAGTGCGGCAGGTAGAGGGTCGGCCCCGACTCGACGGGCATGTCGCAGTGCGCCACCGCGCCCTGGAGGGTGAGCGCGGGGGAGAGGCGGTGCACCTGCGCCGGGTAGGCCGCGGCCGCCTCGTTGGACAGGAACCCGAGGTGGTAGTCGCGGTGCACGGTCTGCGCGGCGCCGCCCGGGTTGACCACGTTGACCTGCGAGGTCACCTGGTAGCCCGGACCGAGCCAGGCCGAGGAGACCAGGGCGATCACATCGTTGGCGTAGTAGTCGGCGAACGTCTGCGGGTCGTACAGGGCCGTCTTCTCCAGGGCGTTCCACACCCGGTCGTTGGCGCCCGGCCGGGCGAAGTGGTCGCCGCCGCCGGCGCCCGAGGCACGCTGTTCGGCGATCAGGGCGTCGAACACGGTGGTGGTCCGGTCCACGACCGCCGGGTCGGGGAAGGCGCCGCGGATCACCACGATGCCGGGCCCTGCGGCGAGCGCGCGGACGAGCTCGGCCTGGACGGCGCGGCGGTCGGCGAGGGCGAGCCGGTCGGCGTCGTACAGCAGCACATTCCGCTCGACGGCGGTGGCGTGCGGGTGGGCGGCGAGGTCGGTCTGCTGCTCCACCAGCGCGCGGAAGGTCTCCAGGTCGCAGTCCCGCTCGGACAGCCAGTCGGCCGGCGCGGGAGTCTGCACGGAGGCGGATGCGGACATGAAGTCGTCCCTTCGGGTCATGGAGCGACGCGGGTGGTGTCATTCTTGTCAGTACAAACCCTTCGAACAACCAGCAGCAACCCATCAAAAACCCCTCAGGAGCCATCGCATGGGCCACCCCTTCCCGATCAGGGAAATCGCACGTCAGGCCGGGTTGAGCGAGGCCACGGTGGACCGCGTCCTCAACGGGCGGGGCGGGGTGCGGGAGAGCACCGCTCAGGAGGTGCGCCGCGCGATAGCCGACCTGGACCGGCAGCGCACCCAGGTCCGTCTCGTCGGCCGCACGTTCATGGTGGACATCGTGATGCAGGCGCCGGAGCGCTTCTCCACCGCCGTCCGCGCCGCCCTGGAGGCCGAACTGCCCTCCCTGCACCCGGCGGTGGTCCGCTCCCGCTTCCACTTCCGCGAGACGGGCCCGGCGGGGGAACTGGCCGGGGTCCTCGACCGGATCGCCCGGCGCGGCTCGCAGGGCGTGCTGCTCAAGGCGCCCGACGTCCCCGAGATCACCGCCGCCGTCGGCCGGCTCACGGCGGCGGGCATCCCGGTGGTGACCCTGGTGACGGACCTGCCCGCGAGCGCCCGGATCGGCCATGTGGGAAGCGACAACCGGGCGGCGGGCGCCACCGCCGCCTACCTCATGGGCCAGTGGCTCGGCGACCGCCCCGGCAATGTGCTCACCAGCCTCTCCAGCGGCTTCTTCCGCAACGAGGAGGAACGCGAGATGGGCTTCCGCAGCATCATGCGCGCCCGGCACCCGGGGCGGACCCTCGTCGAGATCGCCGAGGGTCAGGGCCTGGACGCCACCCAGTACGACCTCGTCCGCGCCGCTCTGGACCGCGATCCGGAGATCCGCGCGGTGTACTCCATCGGCGGCGGCAACATCGCGACCCTGCGCGCCTTCGAGGACGCCGGGCGGGAGTGCTCCGTGTTCGTGGCGCACGACCTCGACCACGACAACACCCGGCTGCTGCGTGAGCACCGGCTGTCCGCGGTGCTCCACCACGATCTGCGCCACGATCTGCGCGAGGCCTGCCACCTGGTGATGCGGGCGCACGGAGCCCTGCCGCCCGCGGGACCCACGCTCCCCTCCGCCATCCAGGTCGTGACCCCCTACAACATGCCCCCTTCGACCGTGGCAGGCTGACGGTCCTGGCCGGCTTCTGGCGCGACCACCCGGACCGTCCAGTGGTTGGACGGCGGTCTTCGCCCCCGCCGCCCCTTCCCGTCCCGTCCCCGGGGGCTCCGCCCCCAGACCCCCTTCGCGCCCACGCGGCGGAGCCGCATGTCGATACAGCCCCGCGCCCCTGAAGGGGATGGGCGACCAGCGCGGCGATGTCGGAGGCGACGAACATCTCCTTCTCGCCGATGCCGAGGACGACCGGGGAGCCGTTGCG
>NZ_JBFAWL010000020.1:57452-124679 GCF_040680275.1 Streptomyces sp. NPDC052079 | reverse complement strand
GGTGTACCCGGGGGGAGGTCGCGCAGCCCGGCGCCGGCGGGGTGCCGTCGCGCCCACCCGTGCCGCCCTGCGGCACGACTGCCCGCGGAGACGGCGGCTGGGCGCGCGGCTGGCCGCGGAGACGGCGGCGCTGCGGCGGCTGCCCTTGGCTGGGCGCGGCTGCCCGCGGAGACGGCGGCTGGGCGGGGGCGCTGCGGCGGCCGGGCGCGGCTGGGCGCGGCTGGCTGCCGAGACGGCTGGGCCCGCGCGGTTAGCGGAGGGCTTCGGAGACTTCTCGGGCTGCGTCCATGACCCGCGCGCCCACCCGTTCCGGGACGACGTCCGCCAGCATGACGACGCCCACGCTGCCCTCGACCCCCGTCACCCCCAGCAGCGGCGCAGCCGCGCCGCACGCGCCCGCCTCCAGCTCCCCATGCGTCAGCGTGTACCCGGGGTCGTCCGCCGTCTGCTGCCGGGCGGACAGGATCGCCTTGCCCGCGGCCCCCCGGTCCAGCGGATGCCGGAAGCCCGCCCGGTACGCCACGTGGTAGTCCGTCCAGGACGGCTCCACCACGGCCACCGCCAGCGCCTCCGCCCCGTCCACCAACGTCAGATGCGCGGTCGCGCCGATGTCCTCCGCCAGCGACCGCAGCGCCGGCATCGCTGCCTCCCGCACCAGCGGATGCACCTGTCGCCCCAGCCTGAGCACACCCAGCCCGACCCGGGCCCGTCCGCCCAGATCACGGCGTACGAGGGCATGCTGTTCCAGCGTGGCGAGCAACCGGTACACAACCGTCCGGTTGACGCCCAGTTTGTGAGAAAGCTCGGTGACGGTCAGCCCGTGATCCGTGTCGGCGAGCAGTTTGAGGACCCGTAGTCCTCTGTCGAGCGTCTGGGAGGTCTCCGCGGTCACGACGCCCACTCCTTAGTGGTGAAGTCGGCGGCCCTCTCGCGGCGGATGCGTCACCGAGTCCCGTCGGTCACGCGCTTCAGAGGCCGCCGATCGGCCGGCGGCCCGGCAGTGTCCCGGGCACAGTCGCTTCACGGCTGCGCTCCGCGGCGGCGCTGCCACGGGGCGTGTGCGTAGCGGGGACAGTAGCGATCCGGTTCGCTGAGCGGAAGGCTCCGTCCAGAATCCGGGCACTCTCGCCAAGAAGTGGTTCCCTTTGTCCCCATACGCACCCCGGCATCACCGCATGCGCGTGGCCCACTCCTGCACCTTTTCGATCCGCTGGCGCAGCTGTCCCGCCGTGGCCTCCGCCGAGGGCGGGCCGCCGCAGACCCGGCGCAGCTCGGTGTGGATGACGCCGTGCGGCTTGCCGCTCTGGTGGACGTAGGCGCCGACGAGATTGTTGAGCCGCTTGCGCAGCTCCATCATCTCCTTGTGGGAGACCACCGGCCGCCGCTCGGCGGGCAGTTCGAGGAGGTCGGCCTCCTCCGCGGGCTTCTTGCGGCTGTGCGCGATCTGCCGGGCCTGCCGCTTCTGCAGCAGCAGCTGCACCTGGTCGGGTTCGAGGAGTCCCGGGATGCCCAGGTAGTCCTGCTCCTCCTCGCTGCCGGGGTGGGCCTGCATGCCGAACTCGGCGCCGTTGTACATGACCCTGTCGAAGACGGCGTCGGACTCCAGCGCCTCGAAGGGCAGCATGTCCTGCTCGCCGGTGTCCTCGTCCTGCTCCCGGTTCGCCTCCTCCATCTCCTTCTCGGACTCGGCGTACGGGTCCTCCTCGCCCTCCTTCTTGGGCTTGTCGAGGACGTGGTCGCGTTCGCGCTCCATCTCGTTGGCGAAACCGAGCAGGTCCGGGATGGTCGGCAGGAACACGGACGCGGTCTCGCCGCGCCGCCGGGACCGTACGAAACGGCCGACGGCCTGGGCGAAGAACAGCGGGGTGGAGATGGTGGTGGCGTACACGCCGACGGCGAGGCGCGGTACGTCGACGCCCTCGGACACCATGCGCACGGCGACCATCCAGCGGTCGTCGCTGCCGCTGAAGTCGTCGATCCGTTTCGACGCGCCGGTGTCGTCGGACAGCACGAGGGTGGCCTTGTGGCCGGTGATCTCCCGGATCAGCTTGGCGTAGGCCCGCGCGGACTCCTGGTTGGAGGCGATGACGAGGGCGCCGGCGTCCGGGATGGCCTTGCGGACCTCGGTGAGCCGCTGGTCGGCGGCGCGCAGCACGGCCGGCATCCACTCGCCGCGCGGGTCGAGCGCGGTGCGCCAGGCCTGGCTGACGGCGTCCTTGGTCATGGGCTCGCCGAGGCGGGCGGCGATCTCGTCGCCGGCCTTGGTGCGCCAGCGCATGTTGCCGCTGTACGACATGAAGATCACGGGCCGCACGACGCCGTCCGCGAGCGCGGAGCCGTACCCGTAGGTGTAGTCGGCGGACGAGCGACGGATGCCGTCGGCGCCCTCCTCGTACGTCACGAAGGGGATGGGGTTGGTGTCGGACCGGAACGGCGTACCGGTCAGCGCGAGCCGCCGCGTGGCCGGCTCGAACGCCTCCAGACAGGCCTCGCCCCAGGACTTGGAGTCACCGGCGTGGTGGATCTCGTCGAGGATGACGAGGGTCTTGCGCTGCTCGACACGGTTGCGGTGCAGCATGGGGCGCACGCCGACACCGGCGTACGTCACGGCGACGCCGTCGTACTCCTTGCCGAGCGGGCCCGCGCTGTACTCGGGGTCGAGCTTGATGCCTATCCGCGCGGCGGCCTCGGCCCACTGCTTCTTCAGATGCTCGGTGGGCGCGACGACCGTCACCTGCTGCACGACATGGTGGTGCAGCAGCCAGGACGCCAGCGTCAGCGCGAAGGTCGTCTTACCTGCGCCGGGCGTGGCCACCGCCAGGAAGTCCCGGGGCTGCGCCTGGATGTACTTGTCCATCGCCCCTTGCTGCCAGGCGCGCAGCTTGCCGGCCGTACCCCAGGGGGCACGTCCGGGAAAGGCCGGGGACAGGTGGTGCGAGTGGGACGCGGAGCTGGCGGTGGTAGTCACGGTCTCCGTGGGGTGGTCGGGCGGCGCGGTGCGTATGACAACCGGGCCACCCTACCGATGGCCCGGCGGTGTCAAGGCCGGCACGGGGCCGCGTCGCCCCGGGGTGGGACCGAGGTCACAGTCACCGCGCGAAGCGCGGCAACAGGGACGCGATCTTGGGGACGTCCAGCGCCCCCTGACAGACATCCAGCACGAAGCGCTCCGCTTCGTCCACGTCGAAGTCCGCATCCAGCGGATGTTCGTTCATGTGAAGAAAGACCCAGGTCCCGTACCAGGCGAGGCGCTTGTTCCCGTCAACGAGGGCATAGTTGCGAGCCAGGGACTCCATCAGCGCGGCAGCCTTCTGCCATACGTCCGGGTACGCGTCCTGACCGAACACGCTCGACTGCGGTCGCGCCAGCGCCGAGTCCAGCAACCCGTAATCGCGCACCTCGTCCGCCCCGAGCCGCTTCGCGAGGTTCAGCAACTCGGGCATCGTGAGGTAGTGCATCAGGCGAGCCTCCGGTTCAGCTCCGCACTGACCTTGAGGACATGCTCGGCCGCCTCGTTGAACAGCCGCGAATGCTCGTTTATGGCCGAGATCACGGCATCGTGCGCGAAGGCCTGCATGCTGCGCCCTTCTGCATGGGCACGCTCACGCAGGGCATCGAGCTCTTCCTCGGTAAACCGCAGGTTCAGTCCAGCCATGCCTCGACGGTACTGCGTGGTACCACTCGGTGTCACGCTCACTCGGGCCGCACCCGCGCCGCCACCCACGCCCCCGCCAGAGCCACCGCCGTCATCGGCAGGAAGACCGCGACGAAGGCGGCCGGGTGGGAGCCGGTGGCTTCCGTGGCCGTGTGGCTGACCGTGCCGCCGCCGAGGGCCGCGAAGGCCGCTCCGCCGGCCGCCAGCAGCAGCACGCTGGAGAGGCCGTCGGAGATCTGCAGGGCGGCGGAGTTGGTGCCGGCCTCCGCGGGGGCGGAGAGCTGGAGCAGCAGGACGCTGGTGGAGGCGATCACCAGGCCCATGCCGAAACACCCGAAGGCCCAGGCGACCGCCACCGTCCAGGCCGGCACGGCGTCGATCAGCACGCTGGGGGCGGCGGCGATGGAGGCCGCCACCAGCACCATCCCGAGGGTCATCAGGCGTTCCCGGTACGGCTCGAGGCGGGGCCGTGACTGCACCCAGGAGCCCAGCGCCCAGGTGCCGCCGCCCGCCGCGAGCGAGAAGCCGGCGAGGGTGGGGCTGAGGCCGCGCTGGGTGACCAGCATCAGCGGGACGAAGGACTCGGCCGCGATGAAGGAGCCGGCGGCCATGCCGCGCAGCAGCACGACCGACGGCAGTCCGCGCGCCGCCCGGTAGGTGCCGGTCGGGAGGAGGCCGAGGACGGCCGGGACGAGCAGGGCCGCGCCCAGCGCGCCCGGCACCAGCGACACCCAGCGCAGGTCCTGCGCCGCGTACTGGAGGAACCCGGCGCCGAAGGAGATCGCCAGGGCCAGCCGGATACGGCGGCGGTCGAAGGAGGCCGGGGCGTCCTGCGGGTCCTGGCCGACCGGGCCGGACGCCAGGCGCCGTATCTGCGGCAGCGCGAGTGCCAGCGGGAACACCACGAGCACCGGTATGCCGAGGAACACCCATCGCCAGCCGATGTGCTCCGTCACCGCTCCTGACGCCAACGGGCCGACGATCGACGGCACCACCCAGCCCGCCGCGAACGCCGCCATGATCGCCGGCCGCAGCCGCTCCGGGTAGGCACGCCCGACGACGACATACAGCGCGACGATCACCAGCCCGCCGCCGAGCCCCTGCACCGCCCGCCCGAGGATGAACAGCCACATCGCGCCCGCGGTGCCGGCGATCAGCAGCCCGGCCGCGAAGGAGGCGATGCCCCAGGTGAGCGGGGCGAGCGGGCCGCGCCGGTCGGACCACTGGCCGGACAGCACCATGCCGAAGAGGCTGGTCGTGAAGTACCCCGAGAACGCGAACGCGTACAGCGCCACCCCGTCCAGCTCCCGCGCCGCCACCGGCATCGCCGTACCGACGGCCGTCGCCTCGAAGGCGATCAGCACCACCACGGAGACGATGCCGATACTCAGGGCCCGGTAGGGGCGGCTCAGGACGGTCTCGTCGGGGGCGGTGCCGGCCGGGGCGGGGGCGTCGGCGGGCTCGGCGACATCGGTGTCGCGCGGGTTCGGGGCGGTCATGCTCGCCAGAGTAAGGGCCACGGCATGGTTTGACCCCTGTCGGGGGGCGGGACCGGTACCGGGACCTTGGTCGTAGGACCGGGTTCGCCCGTTCTTTACAGCACCCCGCCCGCCTCGTCCTGGAAGAGCTCCGTCCAGTAGTGCCAGTCCGCGTCGGCCGTCGTGCCCGTGGGGTCGATGGAGGACAGGACCTGGATCATCGTCAGCGCCAGCTGGTCGTAGGTGTCGGTGGTCAGCGCATGGCCCGACTCCTCGTCGATGGAGCGCTCGCGGTGCAGCAGCCACAGCGTGAAGGCGAGCGTGGAGATGTCCTTGTTCAGGGGGTGGAGCACCGCATCCGGCTCGTTCCAGCTGAACACCGCGCCGGTGGTGCCGTCGACGAGCAGGCTGTGGTCGTCGACCAGGTGGCCGAGGCGTATCAGGCGGTCGGCCCGGGCGAGAGGCAGGTCGGCGGGCAGCTCGCCCCGGCAGTCGTCGGCGTAGTACTCCGCGAGCGTGCGCAGCGGCAGGTCCGTGTCCAGGGAGAAGAGGAAACCGTCCTCCGGCAGGCCCGTCTCACGCAGGAAGCGCCGGGTCGGCTCATGCGTGAGCGTCGCGGGAAAGTCGACCTCCTCGAAGCGGACCACCGCGCCCCGGCCGAACGCGTGGTCCAGAAGGCGGACGGGGAGGTCGAGGGAGAGACCCGAGGCCGTACCCGGGCCCGCCACCAGGGCCAGCGGGCGGATCAGCGCGGCCATCCGCCAGAACGGCGCCGGCGCCCCGGCCGCGCCCTCCTCGAAGATCGCCAGCAGCTGCCGGGAGGCCTCGGCGACCGCCTTGGTGCCGTACCGGCCCGCGTAGGCGGCGAACTGACCGCGCAGCCCGGCCAGTTCGTCCGTCGCCGCGGCGAACCGCACCAGCGTCGGCAGGGACGGCGCCAGCGGCCGGCGGTCCATCAGGTCGGGGCGGTCGTGGAAGAAGTACGTCGTCGAGACCTCGCCGGTGGCGCCGTCGAGCAGTACGGACTCCGTCTCCAGGCACCCGGGACCGAGCAGACCGCCGATGACCAGCTGGTCCCGCAGCTCGGCCGGGAGCCGGTCGCCGGGGGCGCCCGTCGAGTCGGCCACGGTGTGCGGGCCGCCCCGCCGCGTGAGCTCCGCGAAGCTGAACAGACCGCTGTCCGCCGGCAGTCCGGGGCCCGTCAGCCAGCTACGCGTGGACGCGTGCGTGATGTAGGGATCGAGGTCGGCGTCGGCGAGTGTGATCGCCCCTGCGACAACAGTGTCAACAGTGTCGGTCCTGCTCATGGTTCCCCCGCGATACGTGTGCTCGGTCCCGGGCCCGCGAACGCCCCGCCCCGGGCTGGACGGCCTGCCCTTGCGCACCCGATGGCCGTCCCCACTGACCGGAACACTACGCGCCACCACTGACAACGCCCCCGGTCCGAGGGCGCGACGAAACGGCGCCCCTCACCACACAAGACGCGCCGGCAACCGCTTGCGTTGCCTTCCCCGCGGGAAACAGTTGCCTTCCTCGCGGACGACAACCGCACGGTCTCAGTTCCCGGTGACCACCGCGGCCTGCGGGCGGATCGGCAGCCGGTTCACCGGGCGGCCGGTGGCGGCGCGCACGGCGGAGGCGATGGCCGCCGGTGAGGTCACCACCGGCACCGCGCTGACCGCCTTCGCGCCGAACGGCGCGACCACGTCCCGCTCCTCGACCAGCTTCACGATGTGGATGTCCGGCGCGTCCAGCGCGGTCGGCAGGGCGTAACCGGTCAGATCGGGGTGGCGGACGAGACCGCGCGGTGTGCGCAGGTTCTCGGTGAGCGCCGCGCCCAGGCCCTGGGTCACGCCCGCCTCGATCCGGGCGTTCAGCTGCGCGGGGTTCAGCACCCGGCCCACGTCCTGGGCGACCGCCAGTTCGACGACCCGGACCGAGCCGATCTCGATGTCGACGTCGACCACCGCGCGGACCGCGCAGAACGACATGCCGACGAAGGCGTCACCCTGCCCGGACTCGTCCAGCGGCTCCGTCGGGTGCGGGCGGCACTGAGCGGTGGCCCACAGTTCCTTGCCCTCCATCGCCTCCGTGACGGTGGTGGACAGCACACCGTCGTACGAGGTGATCTTGCCGTCGGTGATCTGGAGCAGCTCGGTGGACATGCCGAACTTGTGGGCGAGCGGCTGGAGGAGCTGGGTCCGGACCATCTTCGCCGCGCGTTCCACGGCACCGCCCGACACCCAGGTGTGCCGGCCGCGGCAGCCCGGGCCGGCCGGGGGCTGGTCGGTGTCCACGGGCACCACGTGCACCTCGTCGATGCCGAGGGTCTCCTGGACGATCTGCCGGGCCAGGGTGGAGAAGCCCTGGCCGGTCTCCACGGCCGCGCACAGCACGGTCGCAACGCCCCCCTGGACCCGCACGGTGGCCGTGGACACCTCGTCCGCGCCCTCCGCGCCGAGCATGTGCACCATGCCCAGTCCGTAGCCGACGCCCCGGCGCACCGCGCCCGGTTCGCCCGCGCCCTCGGGGCCGCCGGGCAGCAGCCACTCGTCCTCGGGGGTGTCCTTGGGCAGCGGCGGCAGCGGGAAGTCCCGTACTGCCTGGAGGAGTTCGGCGACCGGTGCCGGGCAGGTGACGGTCTGGCCGGTGGGCAGGACGTCGCCGGTGGCCATGACGTTGCGCAGGCGCAGTTCCGCCGGGTCGACGCCGAGCTTCTTGGCCAGCTTGTCCATCTGCGCCTCATAGGCGGCGCACACCTGCATCGCGCCCTCGCCGCGCACATGGCCGGAGGGCGGGTTGTTGGTGCGTACGGCCCAGCCCTCGATGAAGGCGTTGGGGACGACGTAGGGGCCGCAGGCGAAGGCGACGGCGGCGGCCAGGGCGTCGGAGGAGGTGTCGGCGTAGGCGCCCGCGTCGAGCAGGATCTGCGCCTCGACCTTGACCAGCCGGCCCTCGGCGTCGGCGTGGTGGCGGTAGCGCAGCAGGGTGGGGTGGCGGTGGGTGTGGCCGAGGAAGGACTCCTCGCGCGTGGCGGCGAGTTTGACCGGGCAGCCGGTCCTCAGCGCGAGCAGCCCCAGGGGGAGCTGGAAGCTCTGGTCCTCGCGGTCGGCGGTGGCGCCGGGCACCCCGGTGACGACGATCTTCACCCGATCGGGTTCCAGGCCGAACGCGGCGGCGGCGGTGTCCCGGTCGCCGTGCGGGTCGGTGGACGCCAGATACAGCTCGACGCCGCCGTCCGGGCGGGGCACGGCGAGACCGGCCTCGGCCCCTATGGGCGCCGGGTCCTGACGGCCGATGCGGTACAGGCCCTCGACGACGATGTCGCCGGCCGCGTCCGGGTCGCCGTGGCGCAGCGGGATGTGCCGGATCAGATTGCCGTCGGGGTGCAGCGGTTCGGCCTCGAAGGCCTGCTCGGGGTCGGTCACCGGGTCGAGCACCTCGTACTCGACGATCACGGCGGCGGCGGCCATCCGCGCGGTGTCGGGGTGGTCGGCGGCGACGGCGGCGATGGGCTCGCCGTGGTGGCGTACGACCTCGGAGGCGAAGACCGGGCGGTCGGCCTTGCCGCGGCCGTGCTCCGCGGCGCCGGGAACGTCCTCGTGGGTGACGACCGCGCGGACGCCGGGCATCTCACGCGCGTGGGCGGTGTCCACGGAGACGATGCGCGCGTGCGGGTGCGGGGAGCGCAGCACGGCCGCCCACAGCAGGCCCTCGGCCCACAGGTCGGCGGCGTAGGGGAAGGTGCCCTCGGTCTTGGCGCGGGCGTCGGCGGCCGGGAGGGAGACGCCGAGCCCGTGCGGGACCGGCTCCGGCTCGGGGGCGGCCTGGGCGGCCTGCGCGGTGGGTGCGGTGGCTGCTTCGTTGCTCACGCCTGGCCTCCGTCCTGGCCGTAGGGCTGGTCCTGGGGCTGGTCATGGGGCTGGTCATGGGGCTGGTCATGGGGCTGCTCGAGGGGGCCGGGGCCGCCGAACGCCGTCGGGTTGACCCCGCCGGCGCCCGGGCCCGCCTGGTGCGGGATGCGGGGTGCGTCACTCTCGCCGTCGGCGCCGGACCCGGCGTCCTCGGCGTGCGCCTTGCGTTCGGCGACGACTTCCTTGACGGCGGTCACCACGCCCCGGTAGCCGGAGCAGCGGCACAGATTGCCGCACAGGGCCTGGCGGGTCTCCAGGTCGGTGGGCGCCGGGTTGCCCTCCAGGAGGTCGTGCACGGTCATCGCCATGCCCGGTACGCAGAAGCCGCACTGGACGGCGCCGCACCGCGCGAGCGCCCGCTGCACGTCCGAGGGCCGGCCGTCCTGGGCCAGTCCCTCGACGGTACGGACCTCGCTGCCGGCCGCCGTGACGGCCGGGACCAGGCAGGACGCCACGAGCCGCCCGTCGACCTGCACGTTGCAGGCGCCGCACTCGCCCTGCGAGCAGCCGTCCTTGGCGCCGGCCAGGCCGAGCCGCTCGCGCAGCACATAGAGCAGCGACTCGCCGATCCAGGCGTCGCTGACGGGCCGATCGGTGCCGTTGACGCGGAGCACATAGGAGGCGAGGGGGTGGTCGTCGTGCGGGGAGCTCACCGTCGCCGGTTCGGCCGAGGTACCCGGTTCGCCCGGAGTGTCGGAGTCCGGCCCGGTGTTGGGGGTGTCCTCCGCGGGCGTGCCGTCGTCGGGGGCCGCCCCGGCCGCCTTCCCTACGTCCCCGGCGTGGTCGGCGTGATCGACGGAGGGCCCTGACGGGCTGTCTGCGGCCTCGGATGTCTCGTCGGCCCCGGAACCGGGCCGTACGGCGTCCTGGGCGGCGGGGTGCGGGTGTTCCCGGAGACCGTGTTCCTCGGGCCCGGCGGAGGCAGCGTCGGCGGCCTCCGCGCCGGGGCTCCACCGGGGCTCGGCGTGGTCGTCGACGGGCAGCGGCTGGGGCACACCGGACGACCGGGGGCCGGCGTGGGCGGAGCCGTCGGCCCGCCCGGGCTCCCATGCCCCGTCGGCATGCGGGGGCTGCCCGGGGCCGTGCCCCGGGGCAGCGGCGTCCGGTCGTCCCTCAACGGGGCCGGACTGCCGGACGGCGGACGCGTCCCGGCCGTCCCGGCCGTCGTACCTGGGGTCGTCGGATCCCTGGGGCGCGCCTAGGTCCCCGCCCTGGCCGGACCCGCCGTACGGTCCCGCGGCGTGCGGGGACTGCCCGGGCCAGGCGGAGGGCTCCTGCGGGCGCTCTCCGGCCGGCCGGTGCGCGACGGCGTCCGCACCGCCGCCCTGCCCGCCGTACGGTGCCGCGGTGTGCGCGGGCTGCCCGGGACCATGCCCCGGCGTGCCGGGCGCCTCCGGCGAAGCAGCGGCGTCCGGCCGCCCCTGAACGGGCCCGGACTGCCGGGCGGCGGACGCGTCCCGGCCGTCCCGCCCGTCGTACCCGGGGTCGTCGGACCGCTGGGGCGCGGCGAGGTCCCCGCCCTGGCCGGGCCCGCCATACGGTCCTACGGCGTGCGGGGGCTGCCCGGGACCGACCCCGGGCCCGGCGGAGGGCTCCTGGGGGCGCTCTCCGGCCGGCCGGTGGGCGACGGCGTCCGCACTGCCGCCCGGCCCGCCGTACGGTCCCGCGGCGTGCGGGGACTGCCCGGAACCGTGCCCCGGCGTGTCATGCGCCTCCGGCGGGGCAGCGGCGTCCGGCCGTCCCTCAACGGGTCCGGGCTGCCGGGCAGCGGACGCCTCCCGGCCGTCGTACCCGGGGTCGTCGGGCCGCCGGGGCGCGGCAGCGTCGGCACCGCCGCCGGACCCGCTGTACGGTCCCCCGGCGTCCTGCCGCTCCCGCGCGGGACCGGGCTCGCCGCCCTGCTGCTCCGGCTCCTGCGGGACACCGGGCACGCCGGGTCCCCACGGTTGGCCGATGGTCTGGGGGGTGGCCCAGGGGGCCGGGGCGCCGCCCGGGAGGGTGGCCGGAGGCGTGCCGCCGCCCCACTGCTCGACCAGGGAGGACGTGGTGAACTCGCCCGATTCGTCCGGCAGGTCGCCGTCGGCGACCGGGATGGACCACTGGCCGGTGACATCCTGCCCCGGCGCGGGGTTCTCCGCCGCCGCGGCCTCCTCGAAGCCCCACTGCCCGGTGGCGCCCGGGTTGTACGCGAACCGGTCCCCCGCGGCCGCGTCCCCCTCGGAGGCCCCCGGCTCGTGCCACTGCGCGCCGTCGACGGGCGCGCCCGGCGCGGACCAGGTTCCGGTGGCCGCCGGGTCGGTGCCCGCGGTGGTGGCGGGGGAGACCGTTATCTGCGGCGGCACATAGCCGTGGCCGGGCGCGGCGAGCGGGCTCTCCATGGAGTCGAGCAGCGCGTCGATGCCCCCCTCGGGGAGGTTCACGAAGGCCGTGGCGCCGTCGTCGTAGTCGCCCCGGGGCAGCGGGTCCCAGCGGCTGCCGCCGGGGGGCCTGCCCTCTCCGTGCTGGTCGTCGGTCACGACAGCGCCCTCCCCAGTGCTCGTCGGGCCAGCGCGGCGACGGTGCGCCGCAGGTGCAGTACCGCGGGCGGTAGCGGTGGGACGGTGCCGTCCTCGCCGGGGTCGGCGTCGGGGATGCAGGCCGCGGCGACGTACTCCCCGAACGCGCTCAGTGCCTCGGGCACGATCGCGCGGTTGTTGTCCCAGTCGATGAGCTGCGCGACCCACTGCTCGGCGTCCAGGGGCCTGAGCGGCATCGGCGCTATGGCGCCCACCGCGCAGCGCACCCCGCGCCGCGCGGGGTCGAGCACGAGGGCGACGGAGGCGACCGCCCGGCCGGGGCCGGTGCGTCCGGTGGCCTTGAGGAACACCTGGGGGGCGTGCAGCAGCGGCACGCGCACGTAGCCGATGAGCTCGCCGGGACGCAGCAGGTCCATTCCGGCCAGCAGGTGCGACACGGGGACCTCGCGGCGGGCCCCGTCCGGGCCGGCGACGATCAGCGTCGCCTCCAGGGCGGCCAGCACGGGCAGCGCGTCCCCGGTGGGGGCGGCGGAGGCGATGTTGCCGCCGAGGGTGCCGGCGTTGCGGATGTGCGGCGGTCCGGCGGCCCGCGCGGAGGCGGCGAGCGCCGGGATGAGGGCGGCGAAGTCGGGGCGGCCCATGCGCGCGTGCGTGAGTCCGGCGCCGAGCAGCGCGTGTCCGTCCAAATACTGCCAGCCGCGGATCTCGCTGATCCGGCCGAGGCCGACCAGCGCGGCGGGCCTGAGCTGCCCGGAGTTGACGGCGGCCATCAGGTCCGTGCCGCCCGCGACGGGCACGGCTGCGGGCATGGCCGTGAGCGCGGCCACGGCCTCGTCCAGGGTCGTGGGCAGCGTGACGGCCTGCGCCGCCTGCGGTGCGTGCGTGCTCAAAACCGGCTGCCCCTTCCCGCTGCCCCACCTGGTCCCACCTGTGCGCCGTACGGTACGTGCTGACAGGGCGGACGTGGCAACTCTGGCACATCTTGGCAGGCGCCGAAGACGGGGGTCCGCTAGGAGGCATTCGCCCACCTGACCCCGGGCATGGTGGATTTCACCCGGGATCCCCAATCTGCCCTGGATTGGCACTATCGGTGACGCCTGTATCCGTATCGCACGGCCTGTTCGGCCCGGGCGCACGGACGCGCGGGACCCGTTCGGCGTCCCGGGGGCGCGGAAGAGGCGAGAGGAACGGCGGTCTACCGGTTCGGCGGCGGACCGTCGATCGGGCGTCCCAGTACGCCCGGGCGCCGCTGCCAGGGCAGCGGCCCGGTGGGCGGACGGTAGCCGACCCCGAGGGCGTCCAGGCGCCGGTAGTGGGCGGCCATCCGCCGCTCGAACCCGGCGAAGTCCCGGTCGGCGGGTGCGGGCAGGTCGCTCCAGGCGACCTCGGCGAACGCGGCGAGCCGGGGGAACGTCTGGTAGTCGACGCGCCCCTGGTCCTCCATCACCTCGGTCCACACGTTGGCCTGGGTGCCCAGCACCCGTGCGCTCTCCTCCGGCGTCAGCTCCGCCGGCACGGGCTCGAACCGGTAGACGTCCTCCAGGGTGCGCACGTACCCGATCGGCACCGGCTCGTCGGCGCCGGCGTCCTGACGGTGGTCCAGGTACACCTGCTGCTCGGGGCACATGACCACGTCGTGCCCCGCGCGGGCCGCGGTGACCCCGCCCGCGTAGCCGCGCCAGGACGACACCGCGGCGCCGGGAGCCAGGCCGCCCTCCAGGATCTCGTCCCAGCCGATCAGCCGCCGTCCCCGCGCGGCGAGCCAGCTGTCGAAGTGACCGATGAACCAGGCCTGCAGCGCGCCCTCGTCCGCGAGACCGAGGTTGCCGATCTGCTTCTGCGCGGTGTCCGACGCACGCCACTGTTCCTTGGGGCATTCGTCGCCGCCGATGTGCACGTACGGCGAGAACGGCCCGGCGTCCGCGGGGAACAGGTCCAGGACTTCCTCGAGCACCCCTTCGTAGAAGCGCAGGGTGTCGTCCGTGGGGGCGAGTACGTTCGGGTTGATCCCCCAGGTGTCCCAGACGGTCAGGGAGGCGGTGTCGACGACATCGGAGTTGCCGAGTTCCGGATACGCGGCGATGGCGGCCTGTGAGTGCCCGGGTACGTCGATTTCGGGGACGACGGAGATATGCCGCTCGGCGGCATAGGCGACGATCTCGCGGATGTCGTCCTGGGTGTAGTAGCCGCCGTGCGGCTTGTCGTCCCACAGCGGTGAGGCGCGGTGGCCGACTTTCGTCCGCGCACGCCAGGAGCCGACCTCGGTGAGCTTCGGATACCGCTGGATCTCGATGCGCCAGCCCTGGTCGTCCGTCAGATGGAGATGCAGGACGTTGAGTTTGTGCGCCGCCATGAGATCGATAGAGCGGAGCACCCCGTGCTTCGGCATGAAGTGCCGGGCGACGTCCAGCATCAGCCCTCGCCAGCGGAAGCGGGGGGCGTCCTCGATCGTCACATGCGGGACCGCCCACGCCCGGTCGCGGCGGACCGGTGCCCGGCGGAAGGCGTCGGGGCCGAGGAGCTGCCGCAGCGTCTGGGCGCCCTGGAAGACACCGGCCGCGCTGCCGCCGCTGATCCGGACCCCGCCCCGGTCGCTGACGAGGCGGTACTCCTCCGGGCCCAGCCCGGGATCGAGCGCGAGCCCGATGCCGTCCCCGGCGGCGGCGCCGGGCCCCCGCCCCTCGTGCAGCGGCAGCCCGGTCGCCTGCCGGAGGACGGTGCGCAGCCAGTGGCCGGCGCCTTCCGTCCCGTCACCGGCGTGGAGCTGGGAGTGTGCCGTCAGCCGCACCTCGCCGGAGCCGACCACAACACTGCGGGGTGCTGGAATCAGTTCAGTCACGTCAGTCCTTTACCGCGCCGCCCAGTCCGGAGACCAGACGCCGCTGTACGAGTACGAAGAAGACCAGAACCGGAATCGTCATCACCGTGGACGCCGCCATGACCCCGCCCCAGTCCGGGTCGTCGGGTTTGTAGAAGACCAGCAGCGCCATCGGCAGGGTCGACTGCGAGATGTCGCTGATGATGAAGGACTTGGCGAACAGGAAGTCGTTCCAGGTGGAGATGAAGGAAAACACGCTGGTGGCGACGAGGCCCGGCAGGACGAGCGGGAAAAGGATCTGCCAGAGAAAGCGCGCGCGGCTCGCCCCGTCGATGTACGCGGCCTCCTCCAGCGCCTCCGGAACGGCCTTCACGAATCCCCTGAGCATCCAGATCGCGAACGGCAGGGAGAACGCGATGTGCGGGAGGATCAGCGACCACAGCGTGTTCAGCTGACCGAAGTCCCGCATGACGAAGAACAGGGGGATGGTCAGCGCCTCCACGGGCACCATCTGGGCCACCAGAAACATGATCAGCAGGGTGGTCCGCATACGGAAGCGGAAACGCGTGACGGCGGTCGCGGCAAGAAAGGCGATCAGCGCGGAGGCGACCACCACGGCGACCGCGACGACGACGCTGTTGAGGAAGTACCGGCCGAATTCCTGCTGCCCGAACGCCCGCCGGAAGGAGTCCAGCGTGGGGGCGAGCGTCCAGGGACGCGGCTCGGTGGACTCGATCTCCCCGGCCGGTTTGAACGCGCTCAGGACCATCCAGTACAGCGGGAAGGCCACCACGGCGGCGATCAGCAGCGCCGCCGTCTCGGCCACCAGCCGTCCGGGACGCCGGACGAACCTGCGCACAGGTTTCACCCGGGGCCCCCGGTCCTGGCTCATGATCGTCACAGTTCCTCCCCCTGCCGGCGCAGCAGGCGCAGATAGACCAACGTGACGGCGAGCAGGATCAGCAGCATCACCACACCGATCGCCGCGCCGAGGCTGTACTGCGAGGACGCGAACGCCTGCTGGTAGGCGTAGACGTTCAGGACCATGTTCTGGCCCGCGATGCCGCCGCCGCCCGTCATGACGTAGATCTGGGTGAAGACCTTGAAGTCCCAGATGACGGACTGGATGGTGACGACCACCAGGATCGGCCGGAGCATCGGCGCGAGCACGGAGCGCCAGATGCGCCACTGCGAGGCCCCGTCCAGGGAGGCGGCCTCCAGCGCCTCGGACGGTACGGAGCGGATGCCGGCGTAGACCGTCACCATCACGAACGGGAAGGAGCACCAGACCACTTCGAGCAGCACCAGGAAGAAGGCGCTGAACCGCCCGTACGTCCATGAGTGGTCGCCGAGACCCAGTACCCGGTTGACGGGCCCGAAGTCGGGGTCGAACAGGAACAGCCACACCGTGGACCCGGTGATCGCCGGGGTCGCCCAGGCGCCGAGCGCGGCCAGCATCAGCGCCAGCCGCGGCACGGCCCGTACGCGGGTGAGCAGCACGGCGAGCGCACACCCCACGGCCAGCGTGCTGACCACACAGGCCGCCGCGAACACCACGGTGGCCAGCAGCACCTGCCAGAACTGTTCGTCCCCGAAGAGCTCGGCATAGTTCCCGAACCCCTCGAAGGTGGTCGGCTCTCCCCCGCTGACCTGCGCCTGGGTGTAGTGGAAGAGCGAGATCAACCCGAGCTGATAGATGGGGTAGGCCAGCAGCCCCCCGAGGACGACCAGCGCCGGGGCCAGATACAACCAGGGGGCACGGGAGCGCCCGCGCGAGGGGCGCGGGGCACTGCGCGACAAGCCACCGACGGCCGGCAGCCGCACACGGTCCGCGCCCCGCGAGCTCGTGGACACCGTCATCCGGCGGAGCCAAACGCCTCGTTCATCTTCTTCGCCGCATCGCCCGAGGCGGTCGCGACGTCCTTCTTCCCGGAGACGATCTCCTGGAACATCGTCGGCAGCACCTGCGAGGAGTCGATCTGCGCCCACGCCGGGGAGGCCGGCACGAACTTGGTGTCGGCGGCGAGCGTCTCGACGAACGGCTTGACGAAGGCCTCCTTCGCGGCCACCTGCTTCCGCACGTCGGAGAACGTCGGCAGGAAGCCCATGCCCTCGAACAGGGCGCCCTGCGACTTCTTCGACGCGAGCCGCTTCATCAGGTCGACGGCGAGGGTGCGGTGCGAGGTGGACTTCAGTACGCCGAGGTTGTTCCCGCCGGCGAACGCGGGGGCGATGGAGCCCGCCTCGACGCCCGGCAGCGGCACGACGGCGTACTTGCCCTTGACCTTCCCGGCCTCGACGGCCGCGTGGCTGAAGTCGCCGCCGATCGCCATGGCCGCCTTGCCCGAGGTGAAGGCGGTCACCGTGTCGTTGCCGCCCATGCCCGCGCACTTGGCGGCGGGGCAGTTGTCGTCGCCGAAGAGCGAGGTGTACGCCTCGATGCCCTTGCGGGACTCGGCGCTGTCGATGGCGGAGGCGTACGAGCCTCCCTTGCCGGTGGCGAGTTCGCCGCCGTGGGCCCAGATGAAGGGCATCGCGCCGTAGGTGTAGGCACCGCCGACCGCGATGCCGTACATCTCGGGCCTGGCGGCGTGGATCTTCTTGGCGGTGGAGATCAGCTCGTCCTGGGTCTTCGGGACGTCGAGGCCGAGGTCGTCGAAGACGTCGGTGCGGTAGTACAGGGCGCGGACGCCGACAAAGTAGGGGGCGCCGTAGACCTTGCCGTCGACGGTGACCGACTGTCTGGCGGTCGGGTCGGTGTCCTTCGCCTCTTTCCAGGCGTTGAACTCCGCGGTGACGTCGGCGAGTCCGCCGTCCTTCACATAGCCCGCGGTGTCGGTGTTGCCGTACTCGATGAGGTCGGGCGCGGACGCGGGATCGTTGAAGGCGGCCTTGATGCGCTGGGCGCGGGTCTCGACGGGTATGTACTCGACGGTGACCTCGGTGTCCTTGTGCGCCTTCTCGAACTCGGCGAGGACGGAGTCGACGACCTGTTCCTTGGGCTCGTTGTTGACCTCCTGGAAGAGCCAGACACGCAGGGTGCCGGTCTTCTCGTCCTTGTCGGAGGAGGAGTTGTGGGAGGTCTGGGGCGCGCAGGCGGCGGTGACGAGGACGGCCGCGACGGCGACCAGGCGGGCGGACAGCTTCATGGAGTTGCTCCTCCGAACGCGTTGCAGCATATGCAATGGCGATTTCGCTGTGCACAACACATCGGAGGCTAGGGACTGGGTGAACCGCGCCACAAGAGGTCTCAACCAGTCTGTGACCGGCAGACGCACCCTGCGCAACGCACGAACGGCACAAAGGCCCCCAGGGCGCGCAAAACGCACCCCAGGGGCCTCAGCAGAGGACAGACATGACCGGCCGACGCTGCCGGGCTGCCGGGCGGACTACTGGTCGCCCTTGCCCTTGTCGTCGCCGCCGGCGCCCATGGACTCGTAGATTTCCTTGCACATGGGGCAGACCGGGTACTTCTTCGGATCACGGCCGGGCACCCAGACCTTGCCGCACAGCGCCACGACGGGGGTGCCGTCGAGCGCACTCGCCATGATCTTGTCCTTCTGGACGTAGTGGGCGAAGCGCTCGTGGTCACCGTCGCCGTGGGAGGTCTGCGGCGTCGGCTCGACGAGGGTCCCCGTACCAGTCCCGCGCTCGGGCTCAAGAGTGCTCATAACAGCCAAGGGTACTGAAGCTCACACGCATCAGTTGAGCGACGGGTCGTCCGGATACGTGGCGACCATCGCCAGCTCGTTGCGCTGGCGGCGCAGCACCTCGCGCCAGAGCCGCTCCGGGGCCGGAGAGGACACGTCACCGGGCTCGGACTCCACGACGTACCAGGCGCCGTCCACCAGCTCGTCCTCCAGCTGGCCGGGGCCCCAGCCGGCGTAACCGGCGAAGATGCGCAGCGAGCCGAGCACCGTGGCGAGCAGTTCCGGCGGGGCCTCGAGATCGACCAGCCCGATGGCGCCGTGCACCCGCCGCCAGCCCAGCGGCGCGCTCTCCCCGGCCGCCCCGCCCGGGACGACGGCGACACCGAGCGCCGAGTCCAGCGACACCGGGCCGCCCTGGAAGACGACCCCGGGTTCGCCGGTGAGCGCCGCCCATCCCTCCAGGATGTCGCCGACGTCCACCGGCGTCGGACGGTTGAGGACCACACCGAGAGAGCCCTCCTCGTCGTGGTCGAGGAGGAGGACCACCGCGCGGTCGAAGTTCGGGTCCGCCAGAGCGGGAGTGGCCACGAGCAGCCGCCCTGTGAGCGAGGACACCTCGGTCATGCCAGACATGATCCCGCATCTTCCCTCCGCGCGGGGAGGGAAGATGCGGGATACGGGAGGGAATGCGGCCAGGATGCGGAGAGACGGCCTGGTAAGGCCTCGATCAAGGGTGGTGGCGGGAGGCAGGAGGGCGGACGGGAGCACGCCCGGCGCACGCGGGCAGAGCAGTGACGGCACGTGGCCGCCGGGGCACGGTTCGTGTTGTGACAGATCCATGACGTTCCCGGACCCTCCTCGGGCTTACAGAGGGGGGGTCGAGGGCGACTACCCTTTCCTCCTGGCCCTGCCCCATTCCCCCACGGAACGCGAGATCCATGACCGTCAACGGCACTGATGACGTACTGCTTGTCCACGGTGGAACCCCTCTGGAGGGGGAGATCCGTGTCCGCGGTGCGAAGAACCTCGTACCGAAGGCCATGGTCGCCGCGCTGCTGGGCAGCGCCCCGAGCCGCCTGGGCAACGTTCCGGACATCCGCGACGTGCGGGTCGTACGGGGGCTGCTGCAACTGCACGGCGTGACGGTCCGTCCGGGGGACGAACCGGGCGAACTGGTGCTCGACCCCACGTCGGTGGAGAGCGCGAACGTCGCCGACATCGATGCGCATGCCGGCTCCTCGCGAATCCCGATCCTGTTCTGCGGTCCGCTGCTGCACCGGCTCGGGCACGCGTTCATCCCGGGTCTCGGCGGCTGCGACATCGGCGGCCGGCCCATCGACTTCCACTTCGACGTGCTGCGCCAGTTCGGCGCGACCATCGAGAAGCGGGCGGACGGCCAGTACCTGGAGGCCCCGCAGCGGCTGCGCGGCACCAAGATCCGGCTGCCGTACCCGTCCGTCGGCGCCACCGAGCAGGTGCTGCTCACGGCGGTGCTCGCGGAGGGCGTCACCGTGCTGTCCAACGCGGCGGTGGAGCCGGAGATCGAGGACCTGATCTGCGTCCTGCAGAAGATGGGCGCGATCATCGCGATGGACATCGACCGGACGATCCGCATCACCGGTGTGGACAGACTCGGCGGCTACACCCACCGTGCCGTTCCCGACCGCCTGGAGGCCGCCTCCTGGGCGTCCGCCGCGCTGGCGACCGAGGGCAACATCTACGTCCGGGGTGCCCAGCAGCGCTCGATGATGACGTTCCTGAACACCTTCCGGAAGGTCGGCGGCGCCTTCGAGATCGACGACGACGGCATCCGCTTCTGGCACCCCGGCGGGCAGTTGAAGTCCATCGCGCTGGAGACGGACGTGCACCCCGGCTTCCAGACCGACTGGCAGCAGCCGCTGGTGGTCGCGCTGACCCAGGCCACGGGCCTGTCCATCGTCCACGAGACGGTCTACGAGTCCCGTCTCGGCTTCACCTCCGCGCTCAACCAGATGGGCGCCCACATCCAGTTGTACCGGGAGTGCCTGGGCGGCTCGGACTGCCGCTTCGGCCAGCGCAACTTCCTGCACTCGGCGGTCGTCTCCGGACCCACCCGGCTCGAGGGCTCCGACCTGGTCATCCCGGACCTGCGCGGCGGCTTCTCCTACCTCATCGCCGCCCTCGCCGCCCAGGGCCCCTCGCGCGTCCACGGCATCGGCCTGATCAACCGCGGCTACGAGAACTTCATGGAGAAGCTCGCGGACCTGGGAGCCAAGGTCGAACTCCCGGGCAAGGCACTGGCCTAGTTCCAGGGCCCGCACGAACGCCGATGGGGCGGTCACCCGAACCCGGGTGACCGCCCCATCGGCGTATGCACAAGCGCCCTTCAAGCGGACTGCGGACAGGTGCGGCTCCGCCGCGGGCGCGCTCAGCCGCACACTGCCGGCAGTCGCCCGCGGCGCCACACCCGAACGGCGTTCAGGCGGGTCGCCTTACTTGCCCTTGGCCGCTTCCTTGAGCTTCGAGCCGGCCGACACCTTCACGGAGTAACCCGCGGGGATCTGGATCGGCTCACCCGTCTGCGGGTTGCGCGCCGTGCGAGCGGCACGGTGCGTGCGCTCGAAGGTCAGGAAACCGGGAATGGTGACCTTCTCGTCGCCCTTGGAGACGACGTCGCCGACGACCTCGGCGAACGCGGACAGCACGGCGTCGGCGTCCTTGCGGGTCACCTCGGCGCGGTCGGCCAGCGCGGCCACCAGCTCACTGCGGTTCATTTTCTTACTCCCGTGTTCTTCTTGCCGTTGAGGCGTGCCACGCGGCGGAGCCGCATGTTGGGCACGGCCAAGCCGATGCTGCCAGGTTCCTCGTTGAGTCCCCGGACCCGGGTCCGTCGTCGGACCCTCGCGCCCAGGGACGCATCCTGCCTCTACCTGCGGCGGTAAAGCCAATCCGGCACCCGCAGGAGTCGTGAGAACACCCCAGGGAGTCACACGAAGAGCGCCACGGCCCGGCCGCCACGATAGAGGGCTGCCAGGATGTTCGGGTCCCACGACGCGCCGGTTCCACACCGGTCGTGGTGATCCTCACAGCCCTCTTGACGCCGGGCGTCCTACGGGGCAGTCGCCCCCACCGCCTTGGCCGCGTCGCGCACGGCGCCGGCGACCGCGCCCGCGACCTTGTCGTTGAACACGCTGGGGATGATGTAGTTCGGGTTGAGCTCGTCCTCGGTGACCACATCGGCCAGCGCCTTCGCGGCGGCCAGCATCATCTCGGTGTTGACGGTGCGGGACTGGGCGTCCAGCAGACCGCGGAAGACGCCCGGGAACACCAGCACGTTGTTGATCTGGTTGGGGAAGTCGGAGCGGCCGGTGGCCACAACGGCCGCCGTCTGACGGGCGATTGCCGGGTCGACCTCGGGGTCGGGGTTCGCGAGCGCGAACACGATCCCGCCGTCGGCCATCGCGGCGACGTCCTCGCCGTCGAGCACGTTCGGAGCGGAGACGCCGATGAAGACGTCGGCGCCGCGCACGGCCTCCTTCAGGGTGCCGGTGAGGTTCTCGGGGTTGGTGTTGTCGGCGATCCAGCGGAGCGCGGAGCCGGGGGCGGCGTCCACCAGGTCCTCGCGGCCCGCGTGGACGACTCCGTGGATGTCGGCCACCACGGCGTTCTTCACGCCCGCGGCGATCAGCAGCTTGAGGATGGCCGTGCCGGCGGCGCCGGCGCCGGACATCACCACGCGGATGGTGTCGATCGACTTGCCGGTGACCCGCAGGGCGTTGGTCAGCGCGGCCAGGACGACGATCGCGGTGCCGTGCTGGTCGTCGTGGAAGACGGGGATGTCGAGGGCCTCGCGCAGCCGGGCCTCGATCTCGAAGCAGCGCGGCGCGGAGATGTCCTCCAGGTTGATGCCGGCGAAGCCCGGGGCGATGGCCTTGACGATCTCGACGATCGCGTCGGTGTCCTGGGTGTCGAGGCACAGCGGCCAGGCGTCGATGCCGGCGAACCGCTTGAACAGGGCGGCCTTGCCCTCCATGACCGGCAGCGCGGCCTTGGGGCCGATGTTGCCCAGGCCCAGCACGGCGGAGCCGTCGGTCACGACCGCAACGGAGTTGCGCTTGATGGTGAGGCGGCGGGCGTCCTCGGGGTTCTCGGCGATGGCCATGCAGACCCGGGCAACGCCGGGCGTGTAGACCATGGAGAGGTCGTCACGGTTGCGGATGGGATGCTTCGACGCCATCTCGATCTTGCCGCCGAGGTGCATCAGGAACGTACGGTCGGAGACCTTGCCCAGGGTGACGCCCTCGATACGGCGCAGCTGCTCGACGATCTCGTCGGCGTGGGCGGTGGAGCTGGCCGCGATGGTGACGTCGATACGGAGCCGCTCATGGCCGGAGGCCGTGACATCGAGGCCGGTCACCGAGCCTCCGTGGGACTCGACAGCCCCGGTGAGCTGGGAGACCGCGGTTCCTCCCGCGGGCACCTCCAGCCGGATGGTCATCGAGTAGGAGACGCTGGGCGCCGTTGCCATGGCCGACTTCCTCTGCTTTACCGTGTCGCGAGTGGTGCCGTCCGATCGTCGCACCTACCCCTGGGTACGTGGTAGCCGCCCTCAATTGCGGACGTTTTGTTCACCGGGGACGCGACGATTTCGGAAAACAGTTTCCACCATACGAGAGTCGATCAGGCAACGAAAGAGGCCCACATCACTTCGGAAGTGACGTGGGCCTCTCGAAACGCTTCACGACACCGACCCGCCATGCTCGCCTCGCGGCAAGTGGTCGCTCGTAGCGACGAAGGTTGGGCCCGGGGGCTTGGATCGGGCCGGTGTCACGTCAAGGCTAACAAACGGATCCCGTCAGACCATTCCCGTGGCACAGGCGCTTTTTCAGATGCCCTGTCCCTTCAGTCCCTCAGCAGATCGGGCACCCCGGCCGCGTCCGGTTCGTCGCGGTCCGCCGAGACCACCGTGAGCTGCTGCGTGGCCCGGGTGAGGGCCACGTACAGCACGCGCAGCCCGGCCGGGGACTCGTCGGCGATCTCCGCCGGGGAGACGACGACCGTCGCGTCGTACTCGAGGCCCTTGGCCTCCAGGCTGCCGAGCGCCACCACCCGGTCGCCGAGCCCCTCGAGCCAGCGCCGGGCCTCCTCGCGGCGCTGCATGGCGACGACGACGCCGACGGTGCCGTCCACGCGCTCCAGCAGCCGGGCGGCCTCGGCGCGGACGGTGTCGCCCAGCGCATCCCCGGCGACGGCGAAGCGCGGCACGACACCGGTGGAGCGCACCGCCTTGGGGGCCGCGGAGCCGGGCATGGCGAGGGCGAGCACCTTGGACGCCAGCTCGGCGATCTCCGCGGGGTTGCGGTAGTTCACGGTGAGCTCGAAACGGCGGCGCGGGCGGGTGCCGAGGGCCTCGTCGCGGGCCTGGGCGGCCTCGTCCGGGTCGGACCAGGAGGACTGGGCCGGGTCGCCGACGACCGTCCAGGTGGCGTGCCGGCCCCGGCGGCCGACCATGCGCCACTGCATCGGCGTGAGGTCCTGCGCCTCGTCGACGATGACGTGCGCGTACTCGACGCGCTCCTGGGCGAGCCGCTCGGCCCGCTCCCGCTGGGTCTCCTCGCGCACCGGCATCAGCTCTTCCAGGCCGGTTAGCTGGTCCAGCGGGTCGAGCTCGCGCTTCTTGCGGGGGCGGGCCGGGGTGCCGAGGATGGCCTGGAGCTCGTCGAGCAGGGCGATGTCGTGCACGGAGCGGCCGTCCCGCTTCAGCGAGCGGGCGACCTTGCGGACCTCGCCCGGGTTGAGGACGCGGCGGGCCCAGCGGCCCAGGCGCTTCTCGTCCGCCATGGCGTCGAGGACGGCGGCCGGGGTCAGCTCCGGCCACCAGGCGTCGAGGAAGTCGATGAAGTCGTCCTCCGAGGTGATGTCCTCGTCGAAGGAGGCGCGCAGCTCGGCGGCCAGCTCCGGGTCGGTGTGCCGGTTCCCGGCGCCGGAGCGCTCCCACAGGGCGTCGAGGAGCAGCTTGCGGGCGCGGGGGCGCAGCAGGTTGACCGGGGCGGTGCCGCCGAGGGCGGTGCGGCGGATGTCCGCCAGTTCCGCGGCCTCCAGTTCCAGCCGCCGGCCGAACGCGACGACCCTCAGCCGCTCAGGTGAATCGTTCAGCTCCAGTGCTCCGCGCGCGGCCTTCCGCAGCACCTTGAGCATGCGGTACGAGCCCTTGATACGGGCCACCGACGGGGAGTCGTACAGCGTGGCCTCGGCGCCGTCGACCAGGGAGCCGATGGCGCGGACGGCGACCTGGCCCTCCTCGCCGAGGGAGGGCAGCACGCCCTCGGTGTAGGCGACGAGCAGCGGCGTGGGCGAGACGATCAGGATGCCTCCGGCGTACCGGCGCCGGTCCTGGTAGAGGAGGTAGGCCGCGCGGTGCAGGGCGACGGCGGTCTTGCCGGTGCCGGGGCCGCCCTCGACATAGGTCACGGAGGCGGCGGGGGCGCGGATCACCAGGTCCTGCTCGGCCTGGATGGACGCGACGATGTCCCGCATGGTGTGCGTACGGGCCTGGCCCAGCGCGGCCATCAGGGCGCCGTCGCCGATCACCGGCAGCTCGTGTCCGTCGAGGTAGGCGGTCAGCTCGGGACGCATCAGGTCGTCCTCGACGCTCTGCACCCGGCGGCCCTTGGAGCGGATGACGCGGCGCCGCACCACGCGGCCCGGGTCGACCGGGGTGGACCGGTAGAAGGGGGCGGCCGCGGGGGCCCGCCAGTCGATGACCAGCGGGGTGTAGTCCTCGTCGAGGACGCCGATCCGGCCGATGTGCAGGGTCTCGGCGATGTCGGCGGTGTTGTCGGGGCGGATGGCCCCCTCGGCGGGCTCCACGGCGGTGTACGCGCCGTCGGGTCCCTTCTTGCCGTCCTTCCCCCGCAGCAGGTCGATCCGGCCGAAGAGGAAGTCCTCGTACTCGTTGTTCAGCCGGTTGAGGTGGACGCCGGCCCGGAAGACCTGCGCGTCCCGCTCGGCGAGGGCGCCGGGCGTGCCGACGTGGCCGTGCCGGGCGGCGTCGCGCATGAGGAACTCCGCCTCGTGGATCTTCTCGTCGAGGCGCTGGTACACCCGGTCCAGGTGTTCCTGTTCGACTCGGATCTCACGGTCCCGAACGGAGTCGTGAACCGGTTCGGCCGCGGATTCCTGTTGAGCCTGAGCGGCCACCGGGCCCCCTTCTGACGTGCTGGGCAGCCGTCAACCTTACGCGAAGGGGACCCCGTGAGGCTACGCGTCGACCTGGACGAGGAGATCGCCGTCGAAGTTCATGACCTCGAAGTGATCGATGTCGTCGGGCGCGAAGGCGGCGCCGCCCTGGACGTACAGGGGCTGCTTGGCCTTGTCCGACTTGGCGTCGGGCAGGCCGTAGCCCTCGCCGGGCACGGACCAGGAGTTCACCGTCTCGCGTTCGCCGTTCTTGCCGACGGCGATCAGCGAGCACTTCTGGTCGCCCTTGACGTTCTTCAGCTCCGTGACGATCTCGGTGCCCCAGAGCTTCTTCTCCAGGGCCACGGTCGCGGTCACCTGGGTTCCGGGGTCGGTCGCCATGATCTTCTCGGAGCTCTGGTCGAACGCCTCCTTCGCGGGGTTGGCCGCGAGCGTCCGGTTGGCGCCGCTGCCGCCGCCCCCTTCGCCGCCCCCGCCGCTCGCCGCCACGGCCACGAACGGACCGCTGACGATGAGCGCGCCGGCGGCGGCCACCATGTAGAAGTTGCGGCGGCGCTTGCGCGCGCGGCGTTCGGCGACCTCGTCGACCAGCTTCTCCACCACACGCGGTGAAGGCTTGGCGGACAGCGACTCGCCCAGCGAGGGCGTCCCGGTGCCGGGAAGGTCCGCGAGCGCGGCCAGCATCGGTTCCATGCCGGCGAGCTCGTCGAGCTGCTGGCCGCACCACTCGCAGGTCGCGAGGTGCGCCTCGAAGGCGGACGCCTCGGCGTCGTCGAGGATGCCGAGGGCGTAGGCACCGACGGTCTCGTGCTCGTTCGGCACCGGTGATCCCTCCATGGCACCAGACATACCCCTACCGCCCGTGCCGAATCCCTGGTTTCCCCCGTACACACTCATCACGCCGTCACCCCCCGCTCCTCCAGAGCCAGCTTCATCGACCGCAGGGCGTAGAAGACCCGGGAGCGGACTGTGCCGCTCGGTATCCCCAGGGTCTGTGCCGCCTCATTGACGGTACGCCCCTTGAAGTACGTCTCGACGAGGACCTCCCGGTGGGCCGGGGTCAGGTCGTCGAGCGCGTCCGACAGCGTCATCAGCCACAGCGCCTTGTCGATCTCGTCCTCCGCGGGGATGACCTCCAGCGGCGACGGATCGACCTCCTGCGGCCGGGCCTGCCGGCTGCGGTGGCCGTCGATGACGATGCGCCGGGCGACCGTCACCAGCCAGGGGCGTACCGAACCGGTCGCCCGATTGAGCTGACCGGCGTTCTTCCAGGCACGGATGAGCGTCTCCTGCACGACGTCCTCGGCGCGCTGCCGGTCTCCGGCGACCAGGCGCAGGACGTAGGCCAGCAGAGGCCCGGCGTGCTCGCGATACAGCGCACGCATCAGCTCCTCGTCTGGTTCCGAGGGCTGTGAGGACATGCGATGTCGGGCCCTCGCTCCACGTTCATTGGCCACGGCCGCATCCTTGCGCACGCCCACCTCCGGTGTCCGGGGGATCCCCCAGTCGGTCGCTCGACAACCGGTACGGACGGCGGGGGTTGGGTGTTCAACGCGAGGTCACAGTTTTCTGCGGGCGGACACGACGACCGGGACATGAGCCCACATTCCCCCCGCCACTTGTTTACATTTCCGACACAGCGGCAACGACGACCGGTCTTTTTGCACCGCGCGGAGGGCGAACGGGGGTGTAACCGACGTCACTTCGGAAACTTTCTGCCGGGCGGCGCGCAGAAGTCGCATAGCGCGCAAGGCGGTTGAGTCGGACAGTCCCTCAGGCGCGGGTGAGGGCCGCGCGGCGGCGGTGGCGGGCCACGCGTTCGCGGTTGCCGCACACCTCGCTGGAGCACCAGCGCCGCCTGCGCCCGCGGGAGGTGTCGACGTACACGATGGGGCAGTTGTCGCCGTCGCACTGGCGCAGGCTCGCGCGGGCGACCGGGTCGGTCAGCAGGTCCACCGTGTCCCGCGCGACCGCCGCGAGCAGCGCGGCCCGGCCGGGCGGCCCGTCGAGCCGGCGCACCAGCGAGCCGTCCTCGCCGTGCACCGCGCGGGGGGCCGGGGGCGCCGCGCGGGCGAGCTCGTTCACCCGGGCGAGCGCCAGATCGTACGAGCGGACGCCGGGCGCCGGACGGCCGCGCACCAAGGGGCCGATCCGGCCGCGCAGTTCACGGAACGCCACCAGCCAGGAGGTGTCCGCGTGGGTCAGCGCGGTGCCCTCGGGCACGAGACCGGAGCCGGTGATCCAGGCCCGCAGCACCGCGACGGAGTCGAGCCGTTCCTCGGGATGGGTGGTCGCGAGCAGATCCAGGCAGACCCGCCCGGTGTCGAACCTCAGCTCGTAGGACGCCGTGACCGTACCCAGTGCCATGTTCCTGCCACCGCCTAGCGTGGCCCCGCGCGCGGGACCGGTGAGCGATCCGGGAAACCGTTCCCCTCCCACAGTGCCCGCCCGCACCGGCGCCCGGAACCCCTCCGGCCAACGTCAGCCCTCGCCGTACTTCGAGTCCGCCGCCGGGTCCAGGGCGAGGCGGTAGCCGCGTTTGACGACCGTCTGGATCAGCTTCGGTGTGCCGAGGGCGGACCGCAGGCGGGCCATCGCCGTCTCCACCGCGTGCTCGTCGCGGCCCGCGCCCGGCAGGGCACGCAGCAGCTCCGCGCGGGAGACGACCCAGCCGGGCTGCCGGGACAGCGCCCGCAGCAGGGACATCCCGGCCGGCGGCACGGGTTTGAGCACGCCGTCCACCAGGACCGCGTGCCCCCGGATCTCCATCCGGTGCCCGGCGACGGGCAACGCGCGGGCCCGGGCGGGCAGTTCCCGGCAGAGCAGCTGGACCAGCGGGCCTAGCCGGAAGCGTTCGGGCTGCACGGTGGTGATGCCGCGGGCCTGCAACGGCAGCGCGGTGACCGGACCGACGCAGGCGGTCAGCACGTCGTGGTCGAGGGCGGCGAGCAGGTCGTCGAGCAGCCCGCGGTCCTCCGCGCGGGACAGCAGGGACACGGCGGCGGGCGCGCTGGTGAAGGTCACCGCGTCCAGGGTGCGAGCGACGGCCGCGTCGACGAGGCGGTCGACCGGGCCGAGGTCCTCCGGCGGCAGCCACCGGTAGACCGGCACGCCCACCACCTCCGCTCCCCCGGCCCGCAGCGACTCCACGAACCCGGGCAGCGGTTCACCGTGCAGCTGTACGGCGATCCGCAGTCCGTCGACGCCCTCCTCCAGGAGCCGGTCCAGCACCTCCGCCATCGACTCCGACGCCGGCGACCACTCCTCCGTCAGCCCGGCGGCCCGAATCGCGCCCTTCACCTTCGGCCCGCGCGCCAGGATCCGCACCCCGCGCAGCCGCGCCAGCAGGTCCTCGCCCAGTCCCCAGCCGTCGGCGGCCTCCACCCAGCCGCGGAAGCCGATGGCCGTGGTGGCGACCGCGATATCGGGGGCCTGCCCGATGATGTCCTTGGTGGCGGCCAGCAGTTCGCTGTCGTCGGCGAGCGGCACGATCCGCAGGGCAGGGGCGTGCAGCACGGCGGCGCCGCGCCGTTCCAGCAGTGTGCCCAGTTCGTCGGCGCGGCGCGCCGCGGTCACTCCCACGGTGAACCCGGCGAGTGGACCGTGCTCCGGTGGCTGCTCTTGTTCGTCGTACATGGCTCTCGTCCCGGGCTCGAGTCGGCGTACCGCATGGAGGTGCGGCTCCACCTCCATGCGGCCGAGCCTGTCAACGGTCCGTGACAGGCTCGGTTCGGCTTCATGTCACCAGTGTTACGTCATACCTGGGCGTAGCTGAGCTGCGACTTCGCCTCCGTGGCCGGGCTGGTGTCACCCGGGCGGGCCGCGGGGCGGCGAAGGTATACCGCCCAGGTGACCCCGAAGCAGACCGCATAACAGGCGAGGAACGCGACGAACGCGCCGGTGCCCGAGCCGTAGGAGAGGAAGGACTGGCGGAAGGCCAGGTTGATGCCCACTCCGCCGAGCGCCCCCACCGCGCCGATCAGCCCCATGGCCGCCCCGGACAGCCGCCGCCCGTACGCGGCCGCCTCCTCGCCCTCCAGTCCGCGTGCCAGCGCCTTCGCGTGGAAGATGCCGGGGATCATCTTGTACGTCGACCCGTTGCCGAGGCCGGTGAGCACGAACAGGACGACGAAGGCGACGGTGAACAGCGTCAGCGACGCCCGCATGGAGGCGACGACCAGCACGGAGGTCGCCGCACCCATGGCGACGAAGTTCCACAGGGTGATCCGCGCGCCGCCGTACCGGTCGGCGAGCCTGCCGCCCACCGGGCGGATCAGGGAACCGAGCAGCGGGCCGATGAAGGTGACGTACGCGGCCTGGAGCGGCGTACGGCCGAACTGGGTCTGGAGCACCATCCCGAAGGCGAAGCTGTAGCCGATGAACGAGCCGAAGGTGCCGATGTAGAGGAACGACATGATCCAGGTGTGCGGGTCGCGCGCGGCGTCCTTGGCGGCGCCGGTGTCGTTCTTCACCGTGGCCAGGTTGTCCATGTGGCGTGCCGCGAGCACGGCGGCCACGACGATCAGCGGAATGTAGAGGCCGAGCAGCACCCGCGGTCCGCCGCTCGCGCCGATGATCGCGAGGGCGGCGAGCTGGATCACCGGGACGCCGATGTTGCCGCCGCCGGCGTTCAGTCCGAGCGCCCATCCCTTCTTCCGCATCGGGAAGAAGGCGTTGATGTTGGTCATCGAGGAGGCGAAGTTGCCGCCGCCGATGCCGGCCAGCAGGCCGACGAGGAGGAAGGTGGAGAAGGACGTGCCCGGCTCCATCACGGCGAACGCTGCGACGGTGGGCACGAGCAGCAGCGCGGCACTGATCACCGTCCAGTTCCGTCCGCCGAAGACGGCGACGGCGAAGGTGTACGGGACCCGGACCACGGCGCCCACGAGCGTGACCATCGACGTCAGCAGGAACTTGTCGGCCGGGGTAAGCCCGTACTCCGGGCCCATGAAGAGCACCAGCACCGACCACATGGTCCACACGGAGAACCCGATGTGCTCGGACAGCACGGAGAAGACGAGATTGCGGCGGGCGATCGGTTCTCCGGTCCGGTTCCAGAAGGTCTCGTCCTCCGGATCCCACTGCTGGATCCAGCGGCCACTGCGGGCTGTCATGAGGCCTCCACTGCTCTCCGGGGGCGCGGACGGTGCCGCGCGGGGATGGTCCCGAAGGTAGGGAGACAGCGTTTCCGGACTGTGCCGCACAGTGACCGGCAGGGAACGTTGCTCTCACCCCTGGCGGGCGCGGGGTGAGAGGTGTCCGGCGCCGGTCGGGGGCGGTGCGGTGAGGTTCAGCGGCGCGGGGGCTGCGGGGGCGGGGCGTACGGCATCGGCTGATGCTGGAAGTGCTGGGGCTGGTGCCCGTAGCCGGGAACGGGAGCGCCGTACGGGCCGCCGCCGAAGGGGTTGCCGTGCCCCGGCATCTGTCCCCCCGGAGGCAGATAGCGCACCCGGCCGGTCTCGTCCGTCACAGGGGCGAACCCGGCCGCCAGCAACCGGGCCGCGAACTTCGCATTGCGCTTGCGGTTGACGACGAGACCGATGCCGAAGACCGCCATGAGGGCGAGCCAGATCCCACCCGAGATCAAGAAGTCCGCGGACGTGCCCCCGAGCCGGTAGGCCAGGATCACGCAGCCGATGGAGACACCAAGGGCCGCCCCGTAGCCCATCCGCTTCTCTGCGCTCTTGCCGGTGAGATCGAAGTTGATGCGGGCCTTGAGGAGTTCGACGGCGTCCGGCACGAGGGGCGGCAGGGACACCCCGTCGCCGGCGTTCGGGTACTGTGCCCAGTTCTGCGCGGCCCGGGCCCGCGCCTGCGGGCCGGGGTCCGGCACGATCACCATCTTGAGCTGACTGTTGTTCCCGCCGCCCTGCCGTACGTCGGCGTACTCGTAGCCGAACTGCTGGGCGATGAAGGCGAGTCGGGCGAGCTTCTTCACGGATGCCATCGGGCTGACGAGCTCGACCGGCTCCCCGCTCGCCATCAGCCGCAGCATCTTCCGCGTCTGCCGCTTGCTCATGCGCCCTCGCCCCCTGGACACACCCTTCACTTCCGCAACTGGGGCAGTATCGCACGCCGTCCCACTTCGAACCAGAGCAGCTTCCCCGCCCCGCGCCCCGACGTGCCGTCGCCGAAGGCCCAGCCGCCCCAGGAGTCGGCGTGCTCCCGCACAAGACGTAGCCCGCGCCCGGTTTCGGCGTCGGGCGGAGCGAGCGGAACGGACTCCACGCCGGACCCGCTGAAGGGGGCGGGAACATACGGGTCGCTGTCCCACACCCCGACCCGCAGCCGACCGTCGCTCAACCCGGTGAGCCGCAGAGAAGCAGGCCCCTTGGTGTGCAGGTAGGCATTGGTGACCAACTCCGACGTCAGCAACTCCACGACGTCGACGGTGTCCTGCATGCCGTGCCCGTCGAGCGCCGCCCGCACCGTCATGCGTGCGACGCGTACGGCGCGGGGGTCATGAGGGAGGCGAAGGGCGCCAAATACGGGAGGTTCATCTTCGATTAGCTCGTGTGAGGGACATGAGAGCCGCCTCACGGCCAGGAAGGACACGCTTTGCCGCCCACGAACAATCCGACGCTGCGGCAACGGAGACTGGGCGCCGAGCTGCGCAAACTCCACGAAAAGGCAGGGTTCACGGTGACCGAGGCCGCCGAGCACTTGGGCGTCAACCAAGGACGCGTGAGCATGATCGAGACCGGTCGCAGCCCTGTGAGCGCCGACCTTGTACGCGGGATGGCGTCCGCCTACGACTGCTCCGACAAGGCTTTGGTCGACGCACTGGCCAGCATGACCGGACGCCGGCGCCGGGGCTGGTGGGAGGAGTACCGCGAACACCTGCCTGCCGCACTGGTCGATCTGGCGGAGCTGGAACACCACACACACGCACTACGCGTCGCTCTGGTGATCCACATTCCGGCGCTGCTCCAGACCACCGATCACGCCCGCGCCCTCTTCCGAACCGTGGTGCCACCCATGCATCAGTACGAGATCGAGCACCGTCTCACGTACCGCATCAAGCGGCAGGGCATCCTGCACCGCGAGGATCCGCCGTCCTACTCGGCGATCATTCACGAGTCGGCCCTCCGCATGGGTTTCGGCGGACCTTCCGTGTCCCACGGCCAGCTCACGCACCTGCTCCACATGGGCGAGATGCCCAACGTCACCATCCGGGTCATCCCGTTCGGCACGGCCTATTTCCCGAGCACCGGCCAGTCCTTCGACTACCTTTCGGGCCCTGTACCGCAGCTCGACACGGTCCAACTCGACACGCACCACGGGGGCTGCGGTTTCCTGGACGCGGAGGCACAGTTGGCCAAGTACCGAGCCGTACTGAACCACATGACGTCCTGCGCACTCGCGCCCACCGAGTCCCGCGACTTCATCCACAACCTCATCCGAGAAGCCTGAGAAGGAACGCCGTGCCCACCATCCGCTGGCGCAAGTCGTCCCACAGCGGCGACAGTTCAAACTGCGTGGAAATAGCCACCGACCCGGCGGCCGTCCTCGTACGCGACTCCAAGACAACACCCGGCCCCCGGCTCGACTTCTCCCCGACCACGTGGGCCGCCTTCCTCACGCACGTCAAGATCTGCTACAGCCCCGATTGACGCCAGCGCTTTGCCGAGCCATCCGGGGACCGCTGCAGAAATTCTCCGGGTATAAGCCTGCCGGAGGTACGCCCGGACCCGCCTTCTCAAGGAAGCGGTCCGGGCGCTCCGGGTCGGCAGGTCACCCAATGGCGACGCGGTTCTTCCAGTAGGAGCGAGCCGTGATGATCTCTGTTCCTGAGCCGGTGAGTACGTCGGTTTTCCCGGCGTACACGCGGACCGAGCCGTCTGCGCGAACAGTCCAGATGTCGGGGACGGAGTCGCCTGTGACGTCGGGAGTGCCGATGATGTGCGGGATGGAGGCACGGGACCAGCCGCTTGCGCCGTACGTGATGTCCACGCCACCGGCGGAGTTGGCCCCGGAAGTCAGCGAGTTCAGGTCGACGCCGTTGCCGGAGGCGTTGGCGATGCCCTTGCGGAGACGGAGGGAGGCGTGCGGGTCGGTCCGGTAGATCATGTCGGCGATTCCGTCGCCGGACACGTCCCCTACGGTGACGATGTCCCGCTGGTCCCAGAGGGTTGCCGTCAGCCGGGTCGCGCTGCTCACGGTGGCCCCGTGATATCCGACCAGTGCCCAAAGCTCTGTGCCGGCTCGGGCGAGGAAGTCGGTCCTCCCGTCACCGGTGATGTCGCCCGCTGCCATGATCTGGTCCATGGACGCAGGTGAAGGGGCGCCGACCGGAAGGATGATCTCCCGGCGTTTGTCGATGTTCACGGCACCGTAGCCGTCGCCCGGGTAGACCCACAGCTTCCCGCCGACCCTGACGACGAGGTCCTGGAGGCCGTCACCTCCGTAGATGTCACCGTTGTGTGTGATCAGGGAGTCCTGGAAGTGGCCGGAGGGTGCTGCGACGAACGGTGGAAGCCCGTCCTCGGAGCCCGGGTCCTTGGCGGGATTGGCGCGGTAGGCGCCGGACATGGAGTAGTCGAGGTCACCGCTGGCGCGGGCGAGGTCGGGTGTGGCCTGGGACGGGTAGAGAGCGAGATTGCCCCCGGCAGTCACGACCATGAGATCGGCCAGGTCGTCGCCCGTGAAGTCGCCGGCGCTGTCGGCTTCGTCACGCGGGCTGACGTAAAAGAAGTAGAGGGCCGGGTCAGAGGGGTTGCCTGCCGAGTCGACAGCACGGATGTAGAGGACGTTGGGGCCGGCCGTGGGAGGCTTGGCGTCGGTGATGGTCGTCGGGGTGGTGACGGCCGTCCCGGCGGTACGGCTCTTGGAGAAGTTGTAGTTGGAACCGTTGAAGGAGTACTCGAAGCGTACGGTGTCGGTGGAGCCGGCGTAGACGGTGAACGAGCCCGCCGTACCGAACTTCAGCCTCGACCAGTTGGCGTCCTCGGCATCGTTTCCGAAGCCGTTTTCCGAACCGTCCGCGTTGGGGAAGTCGGCAGAGCTGACTTTGGGGCGGTTGGGTGCGGTGGTGTCCAGGATGAACCGGCAGGGCGTCTTGGCCGGCGAGTAGCCGGAGGTGGCGCCCTTGTCGTCGACGCCGCGAACCCGCCAGGAGTAGAGCGTGCCGTTGGTCATTTTGCTGGTGGAGAAGGCGGGTGTGGAGCGGAGGGCGTCGCCGCCGTCACTACCGGTGGAAACCTTGCCCGTGGAGCCGAGTATGTCGCCGGAAGTGCCCCACCTGCCGGTGGGCCAGAGATCGAAGTCCAGATAGTCGAGGTTGGAGTCCTTGTCCTTCCCCCGTGCGGTGAAGGTGACGCTGCCCGCACCCATCCGGACGTACGGCTCGGTGGTGGTGCACTTGGCGTCGGGGGACAGATCGAGGTTGGTGGGGGACGAAGGGCGACGGTTGTAGACGAGTTCGAGTGCAGGACCGTTGTCGCCGTTGGCCTGGAACTTCTTCCAGGAATGCTGGGAATTCTCGTTCCGGGCACGCAGTCCAAAGGTGATTTTTGAACGGCCGAGGTCAGCGTAGTTCTGTGCGGCCTTCTTCACGTCGAAGGTCTCGTAGGCATCGCGACAGCCGGATTTGTAGCCATGAGCGAAGCTGCGAGTTTGCAGCTTGTTGCCATCGGTGAGTTTCGGGGCGCTCTTCCAATTGGTCTTCTTGCTGATCGCTCCGGTGACGTGGACGCTCATCGACCGCGCACTGCAGGACCAGGAGTACGTTTCCAGGAGGCGCAGCTTGGCGCTGCTGATCTTCGCACCCTTGAGGTTCTTGTCGAAGTCCATGTTGAAGAAGGAACGCGAAGTGCCCCAGGTGTCGGACTCGAAGCCGACTCGGGCCTCGTGGGTGCCGCCCTTGTTGAAGCCCTTGCCGTTGTAGAACGTGGCGTTGGGGTGCCGGCTATAGGCGGTAGTCCAGTTGTCCATGTCCTTGGTGACGGAGGGGTCGACGAAGACCGGGTAGGTCGTCTCCGGACCGTTGAGGAAGTCCAGGTCCGGGGTGATGACCCAGTTGTCGCCCGAGAGGTCGGACTCCACGGTATTGCCGAGGGAATCCGGTGACGGCCCGTCGAGGAGCGGGAGCGAGAGAGTCGCCGCTGGTCCGCTCTGCGACGGGCTCGGGGTGGGTTCGGCGGGAGCGGTGGGGGTGGCGGTCTCCGAGGGGGTGACCTCAGGGCCGTCGGTGGGGGTCGGCAGGCCCGGGGCCTCGGATTCCCGGTCGGTCTGCTCGTCCGACTCGGCGTCGTTCGTCGCCTCCTCGGACGGCACCGCTTCCGGCTCCCAGGACACCGAGTTGCTGGGCTCGGGGCTCTCCGAGCCGGCCGGCTGGGCAGTGGCTCCGACCTGTCCGTCGGTGACGGCGGGCTGGCCGGTGGAGTCCCACATGAGCGGGGTGCCGGAGCTGGCTACTTCGTTCCCGTAAAAGGTCTCCGCAGTGAGGACGCCGGATAGCGGGTCGAGGCGGAAGGTCAGGTCTTCGGAGGTGATGCCGTACGAGAGCTGTTGCACCAGCGGGTTGGCCGCGGCCGCCCGGTTCTTCAGGACGAGGAGCTGGGCGAAGCCGTCGTTGTCCGCCGTGAGTACGAGGTCGGCGCCGGGGAAGATCTCTGGGTACAGGGCGCGAGAGCCGTCGATGATGGGGTCGGGAACCGGCCCCGGCCAGGTGAGTTGGATGGCGTACTCACCGGCATCGCCCACGTAGAGCGTGACGAGGTCGCTTGCTCCGGCGGCCGCGGCGGGAGCGTTCTTCACCAGTGACACACGTTGGACCCCTGCCCGAGAGGCCCGCTCCGGGTCCCTTTTGCCTGAACCTGCGGTGAACACCATCCGGGCGCTGGTGGCCGTGGTCTCCCAGCCGGCCTCGCTGCGCCGCAGATCCGTGTTGATCGGGCGCCATTCGCCGTCCTTGTGGACTCGGACCGGCGAGGCGTGGAACCGCTTGGCAAGCTGACCGTCGGGGCGGGCCCAGGTGGTGGAGCGCTCGGTGCGGTTTGCGGTGACCTCGACCTGCTTGCCCGTGCGGGCGGCCTGGACGAAGGCGGCGCTCTCGGTGACCGCCTTCGCCCGCTGCGGCTCGGCTTGCTGTTGTCCGTCGGAGCGCGTATACCCGGCGTAAGCGATGCCGGTCGCTGCGACCGCCGTGGCGAGGGCGGCTGCCAGGGTGCGGCGTCCGGGCATGCGGAGCTGAGTGGTTGGCATCGTGAGAGGTCCCTTTCCCCATGCCCGGCACACGGATCGACGCGTGCGAGCTCCTCCGGAACGATGTGGCCGGCCATGGCGAAGCGGACCGTTCCGTACGGGGGCGCGGGCATGGCAGGGCGAGCTGATGATGACTCATGAGCTGTCTGACGTCACCCTGTGGATTCTCACGCCATGAAGTCAGACTCGGTGATTTCCGTTCGCTCGGATGTCGCTCCGTTGAGGTTGGTGGGCGTCCACCGTGCCGGGAGAGGTCTCATACCAGCACGAACCCCTCGTGCCACAGGGGCATTTGATCGTGCATCAGGCACGATCAAATGAAGTAGGGCCTACGTCAGAATGCATTGCCCTTCGGGCGAGTGGCGCCCAATCGGTGCCCTCTGTGGGTGATTACGGCGTTACGGCTGGTGACAATGATTACTAATGGTCTGAGCCTCTAGCGTTCCTTCACAGTGCCCTCACAGAATTCGCCCGATCTGTTTCGTCCTGCGCGAGGTCCATTCCGGCCCCGCTCCAAGTGGTCCGGGGGGACCCTCCGTGTTCGGTCGAACTCACCTTTCCCGAAGCATGCGTGTGCGCAGAGCTGTTGCCGCCGCAGCCGGCGCCGCCGTGCTCGTCGGTCTGCTGCCCACGGTGGCGACGGCCGTGCCGCCGGTCCCGCCGGTCGACGAACCGGGGCGCGAGGCCCTGCTTCTCGAGTCGCTCGCCAAAGTCGTCCCGGCCGACGGCACCCCGGTCAACCAGGACGTCGAGAGCCTGAAAATCGATGCTCCGCAGGACAGGGAGGCGGCGCCACCCGGCACCGACACTCCACTTCCCGCGTCCACCACAACAGTCACGTTCCCGTCCGGTGCCGCACGGAGCCTGTCCGCCGCCATCGAGCCCCAGGCGCCGGACCAGGTCCCGGTCACGCTCGCCCCGGCCGAGGGGCAGCCCACCCCCACTGGTACGTGGGGTGTCACCGTGGATGCCCGTACCGACGTCACCACGCAGGGCGTGGACGGTGCGGTCATCCGCGTCCACCCGCCGGACACGGGCGCGGTACCGGTCTCACTCTCACTGGACTACGGCACCTTCGAGAACCTCTACGGCGCCGACTGGGGTTCCCGCCTGCGTCTGGTCCAGTTCCCCGCCTGCTACCTGACCACCCCTGACGTGGAAGAGTGCCAGGCGTACACCGAGCTGGAGACGGTCAACGACCCGGACACCAACACGGTCTCCGCGACCGTCGACCCGGCCGCCGACGACATCGCCGCCCCGGAATCCGAGGGCACCTCCGTCCAGTCGGCGGGCTCACGCCTGCTGGCCGCGGAAGGCAGCGGCGACTCCACCGTGATTGGCGCGGTGGATTCCGGAGCCGGTCCCGGTGGTTCCTTCAAAGCGACCCCGCTTGCCTCGACCGGCTCCTGGTCGCACGCCGGCAGCTCCGGCGCCTTCGTCTGGTCCTACCCGCTGACTGTCCCGGCGGCCCCGGCCGGCCCCACGCCGAAGATCGCGCTTACCTACAACTCGCAGTCCGTGGACGGACGCACGGGTGTCTCGTCCCCTCAGGCCTCCTGGATCGGCGAGGGATGGGACTACGATCCGGGCCACATCGAGCGCCGCTACCGCAGCTGCAAGGACGACCGGAAGACGCTTGACGCCGGCGCTCCCAACAACACGGCCAAGACCAACAAGACGTCCGACCTGTGCTGGGTCTCGCACAACGCGGTGATGTCCCTCGCCGGCCGGAGCACCGAGCTGGTTCGCGTCGGCACCACCAACACCTACCGCCCCGCCTCCGACGACGGTAGCCGCGTCACCCTCAAGACCGGTGCGGCGAACGGTGACAACGACGGCGAGTACTGGGAGGTGACCACCACCGACGGAACCGTCTACACCTTCGGCCGTCACGAGGTCGGCGGCGGTCACGCCGACACCAACTCGGTCTCCACGGTCCCCGTCTTCGGTAATCACCCCGGCGAGCCCTGCCACGCCACGGCCTTCGCCGACTCCCGCTGCGGCGCCGGGAAGCAGCAGGCCTGGCGCTGGGGCCTGGACAAGGTCGCCGACGTCCACGGCAACGTGATGGTCGTCAACTGGAAGCAGGAGACGAACTATTACGCCGTCCGGGACAAGCGCAAGACCCCGGAAGCCTACGAGCGCTTCGCCTACCCCACCACTATCGACTACGGAATGCGCTCGGGAGACCTCTCCAAGCCCTCCGCGCAGGTCAGTTTCGGCGTCAAGCAGCGCTGCCTGAAGTCCACCACCGCCTGTGACGCGGCGAACTTCGCCAAGACCGACGACCCTGGCGCCTACCGCCCCTGGTGGGACACCCCCGGGAACCTCAACTGCAAGTCGACGTCGAAGCTCTGCCCCGGCTTCCCGTCCTTCTGGACGCAGATGCGCCTGGACACCGTCACCACCCTTGGTGCCCGGCCCGGCGTGACCGGCCTCGGCAAGGTCGACGTCTACGCCCTCCACCAGTCCTTTCCCAGTGACTGGTACGACACCTCTCCCGGCCTTTGGCTCAACTCGATCACCCGCACCGGCTTCGGCCCCGGAGACACCACCGGCACCCTCCAGTCGCAGGACGGCGTGAGTTTCGCCGAATACCGCGTCGGCTCCTCCTCCCCACTGCAGTCCCGCCTGCGTGACCGCCAACTCCCCAACCTCGTCCGCACCGGCCCCAAGGACCAGCGCCCCGCGTTCACCCGCCCCCGGATCGGCACCGTGGCCACCGAGGCCGGCGCCGACATCGAGGTCGAGTACACCGGCGGCTGCGCCACCCCGCCCGCCGAGGACAAAGAGAAGGCGAACGGAACCTGCTTCCCGGTCCGCTGGTCCCCGGACGGCGACGAGCGGACCCCAGCCAAGGTGTGGTTCAACAAGTACGTCGTCGCCTCCGTTGTGGAGACCGACAAGGTTACCAATCACGGTGTGCCAATCGTCACCAAGTACAAGTACACCGGCCCGGCCTGGGCCAAGTCCGACGACGAGTTCCAGCGACCCGCCCTGCGCACGTACAGCGACTGGCGGGGATACCGCCAGCTCTCAGTGACCAAGGGCAGCAAGACCACGTCCAGCGACACCGGCAACGACGACCCACAGTCGCAGTCGTATTCCGAGACGCGCTACTTCCTCGGAACCGGTGGTGAGGTCAAGGACACCACCGGCACCTACACCCTGGTCAGCGACGACGCCCCGCAGTACGCGGGCCAGGTGGCCGAGGCCCTCACCTACAAGGACTCCGACAAGCACCTGGTCCGGCGCACCCTGAACTTCCCCTGGTCCAAGCAGACCGCCTCCCGCACCCGGGAGGCCGAGGACGGCTCGGCCATGGATCCGCTCCTCGCCCACCGCGTCGGCATCAAGCGCACCGACGACATCCAGTCCCTCGACCCTGGCTGGCAGTCCAAGCGCACCCTCACCAGCGTCGACGACACCTACGGTCTGGCCACCGAGATCGAAAGCTTCGTCGTCAAGCCCGACGGCTCCGGCGGCGAAACGCTCTCCGAACAGGAGTGCACCCGTAACACCTACGTCCACAACACCGACGCCCATCTGATCGGCCTGATATCCCAGAGCCGGACGATCGCCGTACCGTGCGACCGTTACGTTGGCGCGAACTACGCCACGCACCTGCTCAAATCGGTCCGGACCAGCTACGACAACCTCGCCCACGCCGCCACGCCGCTCAAGGGCCTGCCCACCACCGTCGCGGAATCCAACGGCGAGGGCGACGCACACAGCGTCGTCACCACCACCACCTACGATCCGCTCGGCCGTGTCCGCAAGGTCACCAGACCGGATCAGGGCACCACCGAGAACGTCTACACCCCCGCCGACACCGGAGGCCCGCTCACCGGGCTCAAGACCATCAACGCTCTCGGGCACGCCACCACGAGCACTTTCGACCCCGGCCGCTCCCTCCCCCTCACCGTCACGGACCCCAACGGCCGCGTGACGCGGTACGAGTACGACGCCCTCGGCCGCCTGGTCAAGGGCTGGTCCCCGACGCGCTCCAGTGGCAGCCAGACCCCCGACGTCCAGATCGGCTACCAGCAGGCCTCCGCAACCCCCTCCAGGACCAGCCCTGCTGCCGTCACCACCAAGACGATCAGGGACGACGGCAGTTACGCCTCCTCGGTCACCATCTACGACGGCCTGCTCCGTCCAGTTCAAACCCAGAACGAGGCCCACGGCCCTGGCCGCATCATCACCGACACCTCGTACGACGACCACGGCCGTCCCAGCATCGTCACCAGCGGCTACCTCGCCGCGGACCAGCCGACCACCACGCTGTTCGAACCCAAGTCGACCAAGCTCATCCCCAGCTATCTGAAGACCCAGTACGACGGCATGGGCCGCACCATCCGCCAGGCGACCTACCACGACGGTGAGTTCGAGCACGAGACGTTCACGTCCTACGGGCCGGACACGATGCATGTGAACCCCCCGGGCAACACCTCCCCGGCAACGTGGACCACCACCGACGCTCTCGGCCGGGTCACCGAGGTCGAGCAGTACACCGACGCCGGCCAGTCGGCCACCCGATCGACCCGCTACGCCTACGACGTCCGCGGCAACCGCTCGGAAGTGACCGACCCGGCCGGCAACAAGTGGACGTACAAGCATGACGCACGCGGCCGCATAATCGAGGCCACCGACCCGGACACCGGCACTACCAGGACGACCGCGTACGACGGCGCCGACCGTCCCCTCGCCACCCTGGACGCCAACGGCAAGTCCCTGTACACGACCTACGACGTGCTCGGACGAGTGACGGCTGTCCGCGAGGGTTCAGCCACGGCCAGCCCGATCAAGTCCTTCACCTTCGACGCTGTCGGCGCCCTCGGCATGCCTGTCGCCTCGACCCGCCACACGCCGAACGGCGACTACGTCACAAGGATCATCGGCTACACCACCGACTACCAGCCCACCGGGCGGGACATCACCATCCCCGCCAACACCAAGACCACCGGGCTTTCAGGCACCTACAGCTACACCTACGGCTACACGCCGACCGGCAAACCCTTCTCCGTGACCTACCCGTCAAAGGGCGGAATCTCCTCCGAGAAGGTGGTCACCCGGTACAACGAGGACGGCCTGCCCGAGTCCACGGCGGGCTCCAGCTGGTACACCGCGGACGTCACCTACTCCCCGTTCGGCGACGTCCTCCGCGCCGTTTCCGGCTCCCAGCCCTACCGCCTGTGGACCACCAACTTCATCGATCCGCATACCGGACGCCTCCAGCGCACTGTCGCCGACCGCGAGACCGCCTCACCGCACCGCATCACCGACAGCTACTACTCGTACGACGCTTCCGGCACCATCACATCCAATTCCCGCAAGCTGAGCGAAGCGTCGGGCTCCACCTGGGACACGCAGTGCTACACCTACGACGCCCTCGGTGAACTCGTCCACGCCTGGACGTCCAACATCGCCCCCACCGGCACAGGCAACGGCTGCAAGACCGCCAACGGTGCCACCTTCGGCTACCGAACCGACTACGCCGACTCGTCCGGCCCCGTCGCGGACGCCCCGAACACGGCCGGTGACACTTCCAGCCCGGACGCCTCGCTGACAAGCACGCTCGCCGCAGCCGCCCCGGCCACCGGCACGGTGGCGACTTCCGCCACCGCATACCGCCAGGCATTCACCTACGACTGGATCGGCAACCGCTCCACCCTCACCGAGCACAACGTCACCGACTCCACCAAGAACATCACCTATCACTCCGGCTACGGCACCACCGCCGGAAACGGCGCCACCCAACCGGTCACCACCCAGCCGCACACCCTGGCCTGGGTCTCCACAACCCCCACAGGCTCCGGCAGCGCCTACACCTACGACCCGGCCGGCAACACCACCAAGCGCGACCTCGCCAACGACACCCAGAGCCTCACCTGGAACACCGAGAACAAGCCGGCCACCGTGACCACCGGCGCCACCACGGTCAACTACACCTACGACACCGACGGCCAACGCCTCCTGGAGAACTCCAGCGAAGGCTCCACCCTTTACCTTCCCGGCGGGGAACTCACCACCGACGCCACCGGAAAGATCACGAAGGCGACCCGCAACTACGCCCACCCCGGCGCCCCCACAGTCGTCCGCACCTCGAATGGCACCAGCACCGGCCACACCCGCAACATCCAACTCGCCGACCATCTGGGTACCGCCAACACCACCATCCAGATGGCCGCCAACCAGCCGGTGACCAGGCGGGCCTTCAAGCCCTTCGGCGAGGCCCGCGGCCCCAAGCCGACCTCCTGGCCCGACAGGCGCAGCTACCTGGGTGTCGGCATCGACGACACCGCCACCGGACTGACGCACATCGGCGCTCGCGAGTACGACCAGGCCAACGGCCGCTTCATCAGCGCGGATCCGTTGCTGGACATCACGGACCCGTTGCAGATGAACGGCTACTCCTACGCCAAGAACAGCCCCATCAGCACCAGCGACCCCGACGGCCTGAAGCCGGTCACGGATTGCTACCGGGGTTGTTCGGACGGCCCCAATGACCTCTACCGGGACTGGATGGTCCCGAATGGTTCCGGCGGCTGGAAATACGAGGGTGCCGTTTACACCTACGACGTGGTGGGTGATCTCCACAGCGTCTATCGCTTCGGCGGCCATCACCCGCCGTTGGGCACTCGGACCGTCATCAAGCCGTACGACACGAAAGCCCAGAAGAACAGTTTCAAATTCATCGCTTCCCTCGTCATCCCTGACGTCGAATCGTGGAAGAAGGTCGTCTCCGGAGAGGCGAACGGCTGGGACTACCTCGGTATCGCTACGGACCTTCCCTTCGTCAAGGTCTTGAAGCTGGTGCCCGACTCGGTTGCGAAGAAGGGCAAGGGTGCCATTGAGGACTGGCTCAAGAATTACGCCTCAAAGTGCAAGTGCTTCCTCGCCGGCACCGAAGTCCTCATGGCTGACGGTGAGACCAAGAAGATCGAAAAGATCAAGGTAGGCGACGAGGTCGTCGCAACAGACCCGGAAACAGGGGAAACCCGCCTCCGGAAGGTGACCCGTCTAATCGTCACCGAAGACGACAAGCACTTCAACGAGCTGACCGTCGAAACACCTGACGGGCGCGAACGGCTCACCGCTACACATGAACACCCGTTCTGGGTTCCTGAGATCGGCGACTGGGTCGAGGCACGCAGCCTTGCCGCCGGCATGACCCTCAGAACCCCCGACGGCACCACGGTCCGAGTCCTCAGCAACCGCGCCTACACCAAGCACGCCCGGACGTACAACCTCACAGTCGAAGACCTGCACACGTACTATGTACTCGCCGGAGCCACGCCAGTTCTGGTTCACAATGCCGGAGAATGTCCCACCACCGGGATCCCCCATGGCGCGCTGGGAGAAAATGCCACACTGGACCGGCTTCGGAGGTCGGGCTACGCGAATATCACAAGAGAGGTGCGATTCAAGAATAGTCAAGGTGATGTTTTCCGCGCGGATTTCGTTGCCCAAGATCCATCGGGAAACTGGGTGGCGGTCGAAGTCAAGACTGGGCGCGGAGCGTCCCTGACTGACAACCAGAGGCTTGGATACGCCGAACTCGGTCACGGTGGGGCAATTCTGAACACGAGCAGACTCCCAGGACTGAAGAAGGGGAGCAATGTCACGATGAAGGTGGAGGTGGATCTGTGGGATTGCCCCGATTGCGTACCGTGAAATTCCAGGCCGATAATGATGTGTGCGGAGGTTCCGATGGGATCTAAGGCTGCCATTCTGGTGCTCACGGATGAGCGTCCGGAAGGTCTCTTCCGTGGTGCTGTTGGGTGGGATCGTTCCAGGTCGCTGGACCTTGCAGCGAGGTTTCTGGGGGGCACTCCTCGCGAGTCGGGCGTACGTCCACTAGACCTGGCTGTCTGGCCCGAGGACGGGGCGGCTTGTGTGGCGAGTTTCCCGCGCTTTGATGTTGTTTGCTCGCGCAAGATAGCCCGGGATCACCCAAGCGACCTCGCGAGTGAGGCTGCCCGCTTGGCTGGAAAGAGGAGTGCGTATGCGGTATGCATGGAGAGCTCCGAAGATTGGGCTTCGATTTTTGCCTGGTCCCCGACTGGGCCCTTTCGGGCGGTAAGTATGAGTCCGGGATCAGGAGTGATCGAGGACGTGGGACAGAAGTTCCCATTCGAGCAGCCCTTCTGGAATGGTCAGCGCCCGGTTCGGGCGAGTAGCTATCGACTTCCGTTCCATCCAATCGACCTGGGGAATGAGGCTCTCCGACATTTTTTCGGCTTCATTCTTGAAGGGGCAGAAGATTACCTCTGCGTAGATCCGGAAGAGGTCGAGATTCCGGTCTTCGACCGTTCTTGACGCTGACGTTGAAAGGGTGGGGTGACAGCGGGCGTTGGTGGTGCTACATCCTCGTCATGAGGTACGCGGATGGCGGCGGTCTGACCGCTGCGGGGCGGGCGAAGCGTGAAGCGGTGCGCTTCGAGGCCGCGGAGATGTTCGAGCAGGGGGTGCGGCCGCCGGAGGCGGCCCGCCGGTTACGGGTGTCGCGGAAGTCGGCGTACGCCTGGCACGCTGCCTGGCGCAAGGGCGGCAGAGCGGCTCTGGTGTCCAAGGGGGCCGGCGGCTTTCCGTGTCAGCTCAGCGATGGCCAGGCGGAACGCCTGCAGGTCGAGTTGGAGGCCGACCCGGCCGCGCACGGCTGGATGGAGGACCAGCGGTGGACCCTTGCCAGGGTCGCGGAGCTGATCCATCGCCTGTTCGGCCACCGGTACACCCCGCGTGAGGTGTCGTATCTGCTGCACCGGCTGGGCTGGTCGCCGCAGGTGCCCGCGCACCGGGCGGTCGAACGCGACGAGCAAACGATCGTGCGGTGGCGGACGGAGTCGCGGGTAAGAGGACGGCCCAGCTCCTGGGCGCGTGGATAGTCTTCGAGGACGAGGCCGGGCAGGACCTGAAGCCTGCGAAGGGCCGTACATGGTCCCGGCGTGGCCGGACTCCGGTGATCAAGGTGACGGGGAAGGGCTCGGGCCGGGTCCTGATGGCCGGGATGATCTGCCTCAGACCGGGCCGCGAGACCCGTCTGATCTACCGGACGCAGACATACCGAAGCCGTACGGGCGAGAAGAAGGGCTTCAGGGCTCGCGAGTTCGCCGCCCTTCTCACCGATACCCACCGACAACTCGGGGCGCCGCTGATCGTGGTGTGGGACAACGCCAGCACCCACCACGCCAAGGCCCTGCGGGAGTTCTGCGACCGCAACAGCGACTGGCTCACCATCGTCAAGCTCCCGCCCTACGCGCCCGACCTCAATCCCGTCGAAGGCGTCTGGGCCCACCTGAAGAAGTCCCTGGCCAACCTTGCACCCCGCGCGATCGAAGACCTCACTCCGCTCGTGAGGAACCGGCTACGCGGCATCCAACGTCGACCCGAGGTCCTCGACGGCTTCATCGCCGAGACCGGACTGGCGCTGGAGCCCCCGTAGCCCAGTCACCCCACCCTTTCAACGTCAGCGGCAACGTCAGCGGACGACGGCTGCGGTGGGCGGGTCGTCGTTGTCGTCGTCGGCCCGGCTGAGGCTGTCGCCGAGGGTGTCGATGGCTTGGCGTTGGAGGCGGAGTCGGACGTGGGCGTAGACGGTGGCGGTGACGCCGATGTGGACGTGTTCGAGGAGTTCCTTGATCACGACCAGGTCGACGCCTTGGCGCGGGCGTGGCTCCGGCCGCGGCGGCGGGTTTCGCAGCGGTTTGAGGAGCCGTCCGGCCACAGGCGGGGGCGGCGCTTGGCGGCGATGTCCTCCATCCAGCCGAAGGCCAGGACGCAGCCCGAGATCAGGATCCACGTCAGGGCCAGCACCGGCCAGGAACTCTCCAGCAGCCAGGGAACGTTGAGCTCCAGCGTCTCGAAACCCCACAGCCGGTCGTAGAGCGTGGCGGCGGTCAGGATGCACACGTTGTGCCAGAGGTAGACCGTCACCGCGCGGGAGTTCAGCAGGGTGATCAGCCGGTCCCAGCGGCGCAGCGCGCTCGGCCACTCGGCCCACGAGGGGCTGATGTGCAGCAGCAGGAGGACGGTCGCGAAGGACCACACCGCCTGGGCGAAGGGGATGGAGTCGAGGTCGTAGCCCGACTTGAAGCCCTGGTGGAAGGCGTACCAGAGGGCGAAGGCGGCGACGAGCGGCGCCAGGGAGGGCACGATGTACTGCGGGAGGCGTTTGAGCACGCCCTGCTGGTGGGCCATGCCGAGGAGCCAGCAGGCGCCGAACGTGCTGAAGTCGGTGAGCGCCGAGTCGATCCGCTCGCTGTGGAGCGAGAGCCAGCCGGCCTCCAGGACCGCCGACAGCACGAGCGGGGCGACGATCACCGGCCACGGCCGGACGCGCAGCAGCTTCAGCAGCAACGGGGAGAGCAGGACGAACCAGAGGTAGGCGCGGATGTACCAGAGGGGGCCCGCGAGTTCCGAGGCCCAGTCCTCGCCGAGCACGCCCTGGATCCCGGCGACGCCCTCGGCGTAGGGCGGGTCGCTCAGCGGGAGCACCCAGAAGGTCAGGTGGAGGAACCACCAGCCGGGGTGGCCGTCGTCGTCGGGGCTCCAGCCCTGCGCCAGCATGCCCGTCACGCCGATCGCCCCGAGCAGCCACAGCGGGGGCAGCAGGCGGCGCATCCTGCCCCGTACGACCTGGACGGCGGGCCGCTTCAGGGAGCGGGCCATGAGATTCCCGGCCAGGGCGAACATCACGCCCATGGACGGGAAGACGACGGGCAGCCAGGCCCAGCCCATCAGGTGGTAGAGGACGACGCGGAAGAGGGCGACCGCGCGGAGCAGGTCGAAGTAGCGGTCGCGGGCGGGCTGGCGTACGGCCGGTTCGGACCGGGACGCGTTGTCCGCCCCGTCCCGGCCGCCCGCATGAACCGTTCCGTGAGTTCCGTCGGTTCCGTCGGTTCCGTCTGTGTCGGTCGGCAGGAGGGGTGCGCTCACGAGCGTGGTCTTCCTGGTGCGCCGCCTTACTGGCGGGATGTGGAGGAGCGGGGCGGTCTACCCCACCGGACTGCTGTCCAGGGCCTGCGGATGCTGGGCGGAGGCCCCGGGCGGGGCGGAGACGCCGCCCTTGCGCCGCAGCTTCTGCCAGCGCAGCCGGCCGCCGGTGAGGGCCGTGATCCAGGACTGCAGCAGCACGACGTACATCAGCTGCCGGTAGAGGATCTGCTGCAGGGGCAGGGAGAGCAGCGGGGTGAACTTCTCCTTGTCGAGGATGAAGGAGTAGGCCGCGCAGGCCGCCTGGAGGGCGAGCACGGCGAACCAGGCCAGGATCGTCTTGCCGGTCGGGCCGAAGATCAGGCCGTAGATGAGGAATACGTCGATCAGCGGGGCCAGCAGCGGGGCGAGGACCATGAACAGCGAGACCAGCGGCAGTCCGACGCGGCCGAAGCGGCCCGAGGGGCCCCGCTCGATCAGCGCGCGGCGGTGCTTCCAGATCGCCTGCATGGTGCCGTAGGACCAGCGGTAGCGCTGGGACCACAGCTGCTGCACCGACTCGGGTGCCTCGGTCCAGGCGCGGGCGTTCTCCGCGTAGACCACCTTCCAGCCGTCGCGGTGGATGGCCATTGTGATGTCGGTGTCCTCGGCGAGGGTGTCGTCGCTCATGCCGCCGACCCGCTCCAGCGCGGAGCGGCGGAAGGCACCGACGGCGCCGGGGATGGTGGGCATGCACCGCAGGACGTCGTACATCCGGCGGTCGAGGTTGAAGCCCATCACGTACTCGATGTGCTGCCACGCCCCGATCAGCTTGTCCTTGTTGCCGACCTTGGCGTTGCCCGCGACGGCGCCGACGTGCGGGTCGCCGAAGGGCTGCACCAGTTCGCGGACGGTGGTCGGCTCGAAGACCGTGTCGCCGTCCATCATGACGATGATGTCGTGACGGGCGTTGGCCACACCGCGGTTGAGGGCGGCCGGCTTGCCCGCGTTGAGCTGGCGGACCACCCGGACGCCCGGCAGGCCCAGGGACTCCACGATCCGCGCGGTGCCGTCGCTGGAGCCGTCGTCGACGACGATGACCTCGATGGGATGGTCGCTCGCCACGAGGGAACGCACCGTGTTCTCGATGCACTTGCCCTCGTTGTACGCCGGCACCAGCACCGACACCGGTTCGGTGACCGGCGGTCCCCAGGCGAAGCCCTTGCGGCGCACTTTGCGAGCGTGGACGGCGGACAGGACGAGCATGAGGACAAAGCGCGCGATGACCAGGAAGCCGATGATCGCGAGGCCGACCACGAGGACGCCGGTGATGTTGTCGGAGGCCTGGACGAGGAAGACCCAGGCCTTGCCCTTCCACAGCTCGAGGCCGGTCACCGGGGAGTGCGCGCTGGGCGCGTCGAGGGCCTCGGTCAGGTTGTCGAACGCGTAGCCCTTGTCCTTCAGGTCGGGCAGCATCCGGTCGAGCGCCTGGACGGTCTGGTGGCGGTCGCCGCCGGAATCGTGCATCAGGACGACGCCGCCCTCGCCGTCCTGGGGCGTGGAGCGGCGGATGATCTCGGCGACGCCGGGCTTGCGCCAGTCCTCGCTGTCGTGGGTGTTGACGACGGTGATGTAGCCGCGGTCACCGATGTACTGGGTGACCGGCCAGGAGTTGTTGTCCATGGCGCCGGCCTGGGAGGAGTACGGCGGCCGGAACAGGGAGGTGCGGATGCCCGCGGCGCCTGTTATGGCGAGCTGGTTCTGGGACAGCTCCCAGTCGATGCGCTCCTTGGACTGCAGGGCGAGGTCGGGGTGGTTGAAGGTGTGCAGACCGATCTCGTGGCCCTCGTCGACCATGCGGCGGACCAGGTCGGGGTAGCGGGAGGCCATCGTTCCGGTGACGAAGAAGACGGCGTGCGCGTCGTGCTTCTTCAGCACGTCCAGGACCTTGGGGGTCCAGTCCGGGTCGGGGCCGTCGTCGAAGGTGAGCACGACATGACCGTCGGGCACGCGCAGGGTCTCCGCGCGGCCGCCGCGGGTGTCCAGGACCGGGCCGCCCTCCAGGACCTTGTCCGGCACCCGGTCGGACGCGGCCGGGGACTGGACGCGGTGGTCGGCGAGGATCTCGCTGTGCACATAGCCGCGGAGCATGAGCATCGCCATCAGGGCGACGAGGAAGAGCACCGGCAGCAGCAGCCGCAAGGACAGCCGGCGGCGGATTCGGGATGCCATCAGAGGACGTACTCCGGGGACGGTGCGGCGGGCGGGGCGGAGGGCTCCGGCTCGGCGTCGGGGCCCTCGGCGGCGACCGGACGGGCGGGGGCGGCGGCGTTGGTGTCGGCACCGGTGCCGCCGGCACCGCCGTCCGTGGGGGCGGTCGGCCCCGGAGTGGGGTCGTCGACGGGCGGCGGGGGGTCGGCCGGCGCGGTGGTCGGCGTCTCGGCGGGGGCTTGCGTCGTGGGGCCGTCGCCGGGTCCGGTGCCCGGCTTCTGGGTCTTCCCGGTTTGGGAGGGCTTCGGGTCGGCGGTCGCGCCGGGCCGGTCCGGGGCGGCGGTCGCGCCGGGCCCTGCCATGCTGGCGCCGGGTTTGGGCAGGGTGGGGGCGCCCGGGCTCGGGGGACCGCCCGGGAGGAGGCTGGTGCCGGCGCCGGGGGTGGCGGCCGTCTCCCCGGGCTTCGGGGTGGTCTCCACCTTGCCGGCGGGCTTCTGCTCCTGCTGCTGTCCGGGGACGGGCAGCCAGGGGGCGTCGGACGTGCCGGAGAGCAGCGTGGCGACGATGACGACGGCGTAGCCCGCGCAGAGCAGACCGATGGACATGCCGATACGGCGGTATCTGCGGCTACGGCGGCCGGACTCGTCGACGAACACGGGCCCGTCGGAGCCTTCCTGAGCCGCGTTCGGACGGGCGGGCGCCCGGCGCAGCACACCGTCCTTGAACTGCACGGCGTCGAGCTGAACGGTCACCTCGTGCGGATCGTGCGTGGCCGCGACGGCCTCGCCGGAGGGCTCCTCCTGCCACGGGTCGCGGACGGTGGCCCCGACGGCGGCGTCGGCGTCCGCGGACGAAGCGGACCAGGGGCTCTTCGCCCCGGCACGGGGACTGCGCAGCACCGTGGTCTGCTCCCCGTCCGGCGACTTGGCGACCGGGCCCGCGTCGCGCGCACCGGCCGCCCGCTCACCATGCGGTGCGTCGGCGGCCTCCTTGTGGAGCAGTGCCGCGGGTCGGTCCGCGTCGCGCGGAGGGGTTACACGACCCGCGTCCGCGCGGTCGCCGCGCGAAGTCGACGGGCCGTCCGCCTGCTCGCCGCAGGAGGGCGCGGTCCGGTCCACGTTCCGCTGGCCCGGCGCCCGCTCACCGCGCGGGGTCTCGGCGTCACGGGCGTCGCGCGGGGAGGGGGCGTCCTCGTCGGGGAACGCCGTGGCGGCGTCGCGCGGGGCGTCCGCGCGGCCGGGGCGTGCCGCCGACGCGCCGCTCGTCCGCTCGCCGCGCGGTGACCCGGTGCCGGCCGCGTCGCGCGGAGTGTCCATGGGCTCCTCGCGGCGCAGGGCCGTGGTGCGGTCCGCCTCGCGCGGGGCGGGCGTGCGCCGGTCGCGCAACGGGGCCGAACGGTCGGCGTCCCGGGCCTCGCGCGGGGAGGACGCGTCCTCGTCGGGGGACGCCGTGGCGGCGTCGCGCGGGGCGTCCGCGCGGCCGGGGCGTGCAGCCGACGCGCCGCTCGTCCGCTCGCCGCGCGGTGACCCGGTGCCGGCCGCGTCGCGCGGGGTGTCCACGGGCTCCTCGCGGCGCAGGGCCGTGGTGCGGTCCGCCTCGCGCGGGGCGGGCGTGCGCCGGTCACGCAGCGGGGCCAAACGGTCGGCGTCCCGGGCCTCGCGCGGGGAGGACGCGTCCTCGTCGGGGAACGCCGTGGCGGCGACGCGCGGGGCGTCCGCGCGGCCGGGGCGTGCCGCCGACGCGCCGCTCGTCCGCTCGCCGCGCGGTGACCCGGTGCCGGCCGCGTCGCGCGGGGTGTCCATGGGCTCCTCGCGGCGCAGGGCCGTGGTGCGGTCCGCCTCGCGCGGGGCGGGCGTGCGCCGGTCGCGCAGCGGGGCCGAACGGTCGGCGTCCTGCGGGGCGGACGCCTGCTCGTCGCGGGTGGCCGGCGGGCGGTCCTTGTGCGGGAGCGTGGCGCGCACGGAGTCCGTGCGGAGGGATACCGTGTGGTCCGCGTCGGGCCTTCGGCCGTGCGGTGGTTTGTCGTTCACGGTGGGGAAGACTCCGATGCGGGCCCAGCGCTCCTCGATCGAGTCCGTCTCCGCGGAGTCCCCGTCATCCTCGCCCTCCGGAAGTTCGTCGGCCGCCGTTGCGTCCTCAAGCTTCTCGGGTTGGGCGTCATTTCGCCACTTTTCCACGCGCACGCACTTCCCCCCAGGGACAGATCCGGGTGCGCGTACGACCTGAGCACTTGCCGCCGGTCCGGGCCCCCAACCCGCTCCGAGCGCCCCGTTTATCACACTGTGCTCAGGCATTGAATGTAGCGCACGCGGAGGTTCCGTGTTTGCCGCGTGAGCTTTCGTGTCAGTTGCGGGACATCACGGGGACGCCATCACGACAGAGTCGTCGGCCGGAATCCATCCGTCCACGGGGATCCTCAACCAGCCCTCCTCCGCGCCGACCAGGGCCGCAGCCCGCCGAAGTCCCTCCAGGGCGGGGTGAATCAGCCCCTTACGCCATACGAGGGACACCGGCGACAGCGGAACGGGGTCCACAAGCGGCCTCAGGACCATCGACGGCAGCGGCGGGAAGTCCACGACGGTGAGGACCGGGTGACGCGTTCTGGCCATAATCCGCTGGAACTCCTCGTCGCCGACCGCCAGCGGCGCCGGCGGCGCGAGCGCGATCCCCCGCCCCCGGAACAGCTGCCGGGCCAGGTCGGTCCACTCCGGTGTGCGGGGGTTCCCGGCCCCGGCGTACACCGTCTCGCCGGCCAGTTCGGCCAGCGGCACCTCGGGCAGCGCGGCCAGCCGGTGGTCCTCGGGCAGCACGATCGCCATGGGTTCGTAGCGCACGGGCTGGTGTTCGAGTCCGGACCGCAGTACGGGGGCGAGTCCCGCGAACCGTCCGAACGACGCGTCGAGCCGCCCCGCGAGCAGTTCCCCCGCGGCGCCGGTCAGCCCACTCTCGTAGCGGGCCATCAGCTCGTGGCCGGAGGCGAGTTCACGGGCCCGGTGCAGCACCCGGCGCGGGGTCTCCAGGCCGGGGGAGTTGAGGTCGACCAGCAGCGGCCGGCTCCGTCCGGCGGCGGCGAGCAGGTCCTCCTGCGCCTGGAGCACCGCGCGGGCGTACGGCAGCAGACGTTCGCCGTCGGCGGTGAGCGTCACCTGGCGGGTGCTGCGGACGAACAGATCACTGCCCAACTCCCGTTCCAGCCGCCGTACGTCCCGGCTGAGCGCCTGCTGGGCGACGTAGAGGCGCACGGCCGCCCGGGTGAAGTGGAGTTCCTCGGCGACGGTCACGAAGGCGCGCAGCAGGCGCGGGTCGAGGTGGGCGGGGGCCGACATCCCGCGAACTTACAACACAGGTGCGTGAATCGGCACCGGGAAGGTGTTGGACCGACCGCCCGCCCCGGGGCGACGGTGGAGCCATGCCTCAGCCGCCCTCCCCGGACATTCCCCTGCTCACCGTCACCGCCGATACCCTGGTCGCCGCCGACTTCCGCCCGCGCACCCGGAGCGGGCCCCGCGCGAGGGGCCCCTACCGCCGTCTCTTCGCGCTGCCCGGTGCCCGCGCGTTCACGGCGGGGAATCTGATCGCCCGGCTGCCGATGGGCATGTTCAGCGTGAGCGCGGTGGTGATGATCGCCGGAACCCGGGGTTCGTACGCCCTCGCCGGCGCCGTCACCGCGGCGGGCCTGGCGGCGACCGCCATGGTCGCGCCCTGGACCGCGCGTCTGGTCGACCGGTACGGGCAGGCCCGTGTCGCCCTGCCGGCCACGGTGTTCGCCGTGCTCGGCTCCCTCGCGCTGCTGCTCTGCGTGCGTCACGGCGCCCCCGACTGGACGCTGTTCGCCTCCTACGCGGCCACCGCCACCACGCCCAACACCGGTGGCATGTCCCGGGCCCGCTGGGCCCACCTGCTGAAGGGGGACCCCAAGGCGCTGCACACGGCCAACTCGTTCGAACAGGCGGCGGACGAGCTGTGCTTCATGCTCGGCCCGGTGCTCGCGGCCTTTCTGTGCGGGACGTTCTTCCCGGAGGCGGGCACCCTCGTGGGCGCCGTGCTGCTGCTGACGGGCGTGCTGCTGTTCACCGCCCAGCGGTCGACCGAGCCGCCGGCCGTCCGGGCCTCCACCGCGCGGGCGCCGTTCCGGGCGCCGGGCATGCGCCCGCTGCTGGCCGTGTGTCTGGCGACGGGCGCGGTGTTCGGCTCGATGGAGGTCGTCACCATCGCGTTCGCGGACGCCCAGGGGCACCGCACGGCGTCCGGTGTGGTGCTCGCGCTCCAGGCGGCCGGTTCCTGCGCGGCGGGGCTGCTGTTCGGGGCGATACGCCCGGCGGTGTCCGAGCGGTCGCTGCTGCCGTGGTGCCTGGCCGGGATGACCGTGCTGATGACTCTGCCGCTGCTGGCGGCCGGCCTCACCGGCTCGCTGCTGGTCCTGGCCGCCGCGCTGCTGGCCGCCGGGATGGCGACGGCCCCGACGATGGTCACCACCATGACCCTGGTGCAGCGGTGCACGTCCGAGGGCCGGCTGAACGAGGGCATGACGCTCGCGGTGACCGGACTGCTCGGCGGCATCGCCTGCGGCAGCGCGGCCGGCGGCTGGACGGTGGAGCACGTCTCGGCGACGGCCGGATACGGCGTGCCGGTGGCGGCGGCCACGATCGCCCTGCTCGTCGCCCTGTGCACCGTCGTCCCGTTCGGGCCGTCGAACCGCTCCAACGATTCCCTACCGGCCCATTGACCCAATGACGCACACCCGCGGCGGCTGGTGGAGGGCTTCACCTCGGCCGCCGACCGGCACCGGCTCGCCTCCGCAGCGAACCCGTGCGGGACCGGCGCGGACGCCACCCGTGCGGTCGCCGGGGGGCTGCTGCGCGAGCTGCATGCGCTGACCGCTCGTATCGGCCCGCTGCTCGACGCCCGTACGGGGGACCACCGCCACCCTGCTGCCGCCGCGGGCGAGCACGGCACCCCGCGGCGGGTGGCCAGTTCAGCCCAGTTCCCAGGCCTTTCCGAGTCGGTATGCGGCGCACAGGCCCACGTCCAGGAAGTACGCCCCGGCCGTCCCGCACTGCTCGTCCCCGCTGCCGGGGTCGACGGGCTGGCCGTGTCCCATGCCGGTCAGGCCGTACGTCTCGACCACCGCGTCACCGCCCGGTCCCCGGAAGACCTGGTGCGGATGACCGGCGACGGTGTCACTGACGTCGGCGGTGCGGTCGGCGCCGTGCACATCGGTCCACTGCTCCACCAGATCGGTCATGTTGGCGGGCTGCACCGTGCGGTCGGCCGTGCCGTGCAGAACGGTGAGGGCCGGCCAGGGGCCGGTGTACCCGGGCCGCGCGGCGCGCACCCGGTCGCCCCACTGCCCGGGCGTCTGGGTGGCGCCGACGTACATGCACACGTACGGCGATCCGGCGGCCTGGGCGCATCCGTACGGCAGCCCGGCGACGACGCCGCCCGCGGCGAACTTCTCCGGGTACGCCGCCATCATCACGGCGGTCATCCCGCCGCCGGCGGACAGTCCCGTGACGTACACGCGCGAGGAGTCGCCGGAGACGTCGGCGAGCTGCCGGTCGACCATCTGGGCGAGGGAGGCGGCCTCGCCCTGCCCGCGCCGGATGTCGGCGTTCTGGAACCAGTTGAAGCACTGGCTGAGGTTGTTGCCGCTCTGCTGCTGCGGCAGTACGACGGAGAAGCCCCAGCGGTCGGCGAGCCGGGTCCAGCCGGTGCCCTCGGCGTATCCAGCGGCGTTCTGGGTGCAGCCGTGCAGGGCGACGACCACGGGCCGGCCGGCGGGCAGCCCGTCGGGGACGTACCGGTACATCTTCAGGGCGCCGGGGTTGCCGCCGAAGCCGGTGACCTCCTGGAGGGAGGCGGCGGAGGCCGGGGCGGGGGCGAGGAGGACGGAGAGGAGGGCGGCCAGGAGGGCCGTCAGCACGGTGGGGCGCAGTGCGGCTCTGGTCTGTGTCATGGGGAGGGAACGTAGAAGCGCGCATCACCGACCGATATGGGTTCGGAACCCATATCCCCGGGCCCTGATCATGTGCCCTCGTAACGAAGGCGGCCGCTCATGACAAAGGCCCCGCCGCTCGACGCGACGGGGCCCGTGCCCACATGGGATGAGTGGAGATGGCGGGAATCGAACCCGCGTCCAACGGTGCAGAACCAGGGCTTCTCCGTGTGCAGTCCGCTTCGCTTTTCTCGGCCCCGGAGATCACGCGGACAAGTCTCCGACGGGCTCAGTCACTGTTTGGTTTCCCTCTTCACCCCGTGACCGGGATCAAGGTTTAGTTCCCTAGCTGATGCCAGGATCCGGGTCGGGAACACCCCCGGGCTGACACTCCCGTAGTAGGAGGCTCGCTCTGCTACCTGAGATCAGGCAGCGAGGGCGAAGGCCTGCTGGGAGGAATCGCGCTTGGAATTGGCGATTATTTTTTTCGGCCTGTGGTTTACGAGATCATGGCCGCTTCCTCGACACGCTTCCCCTGCCTCGACAACCGCTGTCGAAACCGATCATCCCCATGTTGATTTTTCAAACCCTCGCAAGAGGGGGCGCGCACCCTCGGTGGGGTGCAGGTGCCATCGTACGTGACCAACGCACGACCGTGCCAGCCCATTCCCGGGGGGTGTCAGGCCCGCTGCTTGCGGCGGATCGCCGAGATCGTCCGCTCCGCCTCGCGCCGGTCCTGCTTCTCCCGCAGCGCCTGCCGCTTGTCGTACTCCTTCTTGCCCTTGGCCAGCGCGATCTCCACCTTCGCCCGGCCGTCCTTGAAGTACAGGGCGAGCGGCACGACGGTGTGTCCCGTCTCCTGGGACTTCGACTCCAGCTTGTCGATCTCCTCGCGGTGCAGCAGCAGCTTGCGCTTGCGCCGCGCGCTGTGGTTGGTCCACGTGCCCTGGGTGTACTCCGGCACGTGCACGTTGTGCAGCCATGCCTCACCGTCCGTGAGCTGGACGAAGCCGTCCACCAGCGACGCCCGTCCCTGGCGCAGGGACTTCACCTCGGTACCGGTGAGGACCAGGCCGGCCTCGTAGGTGTCGATGACGAGGTAGTCGTGCCGCGCCTTCTTGTTCTGCGCGATCAGCTTGCGTCCTTTTTCCTTAGCCATAGTGCCGCCCATTTTCGCACTACGGAGGGGGTCCGCGGGAAGCCGATTACAGACCGTGCGCCCGGGCGGAGGCTAGCGGCCGAGTCCGCTGAGGACCGTCTCGGCCCGTTGCAGCGCCTGTTCGTCGGCCTCCAGGTCGGGGGTGAGGCCGTGGCCGTCGACACCCCGGCCGGAGGGGGTGCGGTAGTGGCCGACGGTCAGCTCGGCGACGGAGCCGTCGGGCAGCTCGGTCGGCATCTGGACCGAGCCCTTGCCGAAGGTGCGGGAGCCCACCACGACCGCCCGTCCGCGGTCCTGCAGGGCGCCGGTGAGGAGCTCGGCCGCGCTCATCGTCCCGCCGTCGACAAGCGCGACCAGGGGTCTGGTGGTGTCGCCGCCGGGCTCGGCGTGCAGGGCGCGCTGCTCGCCGTCGACGTCGTAGGTGGCGACCAGTCCGCCGTCGAGGAAGGCGGAGGCCGCGGTGACCGCCTCGGCGACCAGTCCGCCGGAGTTGCCCCGCAGGTCGAGAACGATCCCGGCGCCGGCCGGGGCCTGCCGCACCGCGGTGCGGACCTGTTCGCCGGAGCCCGTGGTGAAGGCGCCGACCTTGATCACGGTGACCCGGGAGGGGAGCTCGCGGACGGTCACGGTGTCCCGGGACAGCCGCGCCCGGCGTACGGTCTCGTGCCACGCGCGCGTGCCGCGTTCCAGACCGAGGCGGACCGTGGTCCCGGCGCTCTCTCCGGTGGTGTCGCCGCGCAGTAACGAGACGACCTCCGTGACCGGCCGGCCGTCCACCCGTCGCCCGTCGACGCTGCGCAGCCGGTCCCCCGCGCGGATGCCGGCCTCCGCCGCGGGCGTGTCGCTGCCCACCTTCGTCACCTCGATACGGCCGTCCCGCTCGCGGGCCCACAGGCCGACGCCGGTGTACCGGCCGTCCAGCGACTCCTCGAACTCCTCGTACTCGCCCGGCGAGTAGACGGCGGCCCAGCGGTCTCCGCTGCGGCTCACGGCGCGCTGGGCGGCCTCCATGGGCGACATGCCGTCCGCGGCGGCCTCCTCCGCCGCCCGTGCGACGTCCGCGTGGTGGCCTACGGGGGCGGCCGGACGGGCCCCGTCGTCCGGGTTCTCGTGGCCGGTCCCGGGCAGGCTGCCGGTGGCCGCACCGGCGACGAGCACGCCGGCGAACACCAAGGTCAGGGCGGCCCCGCGGCCGATGCGGCGGGGCTGGCAGAACAGGGCACGACCTGACATGCCGGTGAGTCTAGGACAACGCAAAGGGGCGCACGGCCGGTTGGCCGCACGCCCCCTCTTGGCAAGAGTCACACCTTCAGATACTTGCGCAGCGCGAAGAACGCGGCCAACGCCGGCATCAGCACACTGGTCGCGAGGATCAGCGGGAGCTTCGTCAGGACGGCGTCCCAGCCGATGAAGTTGATGAGGTTCAGCTTCTCGGACAGGGCCAGTCCGTGGTCGATGATGAAGTACCGCCCGACCAGGAGGAAGCCGCACGCGAGCGTGCCGCCGATCAGTCCGGCGACCGCGGCCTCCATGATGAACGGCGTCTGGATGTAGAAGCCGGAGGCGCCGACCAGGCGCATGATGCCGGTCTCGCGGCGGCGGCTGAACGCGGAGACGCGCACCGTGTTCACGATCAGCATCAGGGCGACGACCAGCATCAGCGCCATCATCGCGAGGGCGGCGATGTTCATGCCCTCCAGCAGCCCGAAGAGGTTGTCCAGGATGCCCTTCTGGTCCTGCACCGACTGCACGCCGTCCCGCCCGTCGAAGGCGGTGGCGATGACCTGGTACTTCTCCGGGTCCTTCAGCTTGATGCGGTACGACTCCTGCATCTGGTCCGGAGTGAGGGAACTGGCCAGCGGGGAGTCGCCGAACTGCTCCTTGTAGTGCTTGTACGCCTCGTCCTGCGACTCGTACGTCACCGAGTCGACGACCGACATCTTCTCCAGGTCGGTCTTGATCTGACCCTTCTGGTCGTCGGTCACCGCGCCCTTGGCGCAGTTGGGGTCGGACTCGGCGTCACTCTTGTTGCACAGGAAGATGGAGACGTTGACCTTGTCGTACCAGTAGCCCTTCATGGTGTTCACCTGGTCGTTCATGAGGAGCGACCCACCGAACAGGGCGAGCGACAGGGCGACGGAGACGACGACGGCGAAGGTCATCGTCAGGTTGCGGCGGAGACCGACGCCGATCTCCGACAGGACGAACTGGGCGCGCATGGCGTCTGATCAAGCCTTTCCGTGGAGCGTCAGTGCTGGTAGCCGTAGACGCCGCGTGCCTGGTCGCGGACGAGACGGCCCTTCTCCAGCTCGATGACGCGCTTGCGCATCTGGTCCACGATGTTCTGGTCGTGCGTCGCCATCACCACGGTGGTGCCCGTCCGGTTGATCCGGTCGAGCAGCTTCATGATGCCGACGGAGGTCTGCGGGTCGAGGTTGCCGGTGGGCTCGTCGCAGATGAGCAGCTTGGGCCGGTTGACGAAGGCCCGCGCGATGGCGACGCGCTGCTGCTCACCGCCGGAGAGCTCGCCGGGCATCCGGTCCTCCTTGCCGCCGAGCCCGACGAGGTCGAGCACCTGGGGCACGGACTTGCGGATCTCACCGCGCGACTTGCCGATCACCTCCTGCGCGAAGGCGACGTTCTCGGCGACCGTCTTGTTGGGGAGCAGCCGGAAGTCCTGGAAGACGGTCCCCAGCTGGCGCCGGATCTGCGGCACCTTCCAGTTGGAGACGCGGGCGAGGTCCTTGCCCAGGACGTGGACCTGCCCGTGGCTGGCCCGCTCCTCGCGGAGAATCAGCCGCAGGAAGGTGGACTTTCCGGAGCCGGAGGACCCCACGAGGAACACGAACTCGCCCTTTTCGACCTCCAGGGAGACATCCCTGAGGGCAGGACGGTTCTGTTTGGGGTAGGCCTTGGACACGTTGTCGAATCGGATCACGGATGCACCACGGGTAGCCGGGGGTAGATGAGCGTGACCATACGCGAACCGGGGAGGCGAGTGCAGGCACCGGAGGGGGTTGCGGGAGAGATGCGCCGTTTGTGGCCCCCACGGCGCCGCGGGCGCGCCCGTCTCCCGGCCACCTGTCCGGGAGCGATCCGGCGCGGCTTCCGTGGGAACCTGGCACAGTGGAACGGGGAACGTTCGCGTGCGTGTGGGCGTTGAGCAAGTGAATCCGGTGCGAGGAGGGCGAGCGCATGACGTATGACCGGCTGGTGTGCGCGAACTGCGCCGCGCCCGTGAGCGAGGGCCGGTGCCCGGTGTGCCGCGCGAACCGCGAGCGGCTGCAGCAGGAGAACTTCTTCGCCGGGCTGAACCCCATGACGCTGATCGCCCTGCTGGCGGTGCTGATCGCGGCCGTGGCGCTGCTCGCCCAGCAGACCGTCTGACGCCCGGGACGGGGATGTGACGAAGGGCCCGGGAGCGCTGTGGCGCTCCCGGGCCCTTCGCCCTTACGTCATGTGTACGGTGCGTACACGCGCTGCCACCGTCAGGCGGCGGCGCCGCCGCGGCCGGTCATCAGGCGCGGCAGCACCCGGAAGCCGATACCGCCGGCGATCATCGTGGCGGCGCCGATCACCAGGAAGGTCATCTCGGCGGCACCGGTCTCGGCGAGCTCCTTGCCGTTGCCCTGGGCCGAGGTGGCCGGGCCTTCCTCGCCGGTGTCGGTGAGGGCGGAGGAACCCTGCTCCTGGGTGGAGGCGCCACCGTCGGGGTCGGCGGCGTTGCCGCCGTTGCCGTTGCCCGGCTTCTCAGTGGGCCCCTCGCCGCCGTTACCCGGGTCACCGGATTCGCCGCCGTCACCCGGGTCACCGGACTCGCCGCCGTTACCCGGGTCACCGGACTCGCCGCCGTCACCCGGGTCACCGGACTCGCCGCCGTCACCCGGGTCACCGGACTCGCCGCCGTCACCCGGGTCACCGGACTCGCCGCCGTCACCCGGGTCGCCGGACTCCCCGCCGCCGTCACCCGGGCACTCGGGGTTGGCACCGACGTCGCAACCCGGGTCAGGGTCACCCTCACCCGGGTCCTCGTCCCCGAGTTCCGCCTCGATGCCTACGTTCAGGCCGCCTTCGTCCGCCTGGGCGCTCACGCCTATGTCGAGTGCGGAGGCCGCGCCGGCCGCCGTGAGCGAGGCACCGGCCGCGATCACGGCGCCCGCCGCGATCCGAGCGACACGGATCCGCGTCTTCTTGGTCATCTGGTTGCTACCCCCAGTAGCTCATGGTCAGTGAGGCGGCGCTCGGGGCCGTGATCAACGGAGGCTGCTGCGGTGAAACGCCCCCGGTTCACATGCGCCCCAGAGATACGCATGCCACGCTTCACCCTTCCCAGTTTCCAAAAGAACGTCAAGGCCGTTGCGTGCCGCCATGTCCGGCTACGTGCGCTTTGCGGAACAAGGAAGCTGTGAGTGTGATGTAAATCCCGGACATCCCGGCAAGCAAAAGACAACTGCCGTCACCGGGACGGCAGTTGCCTTGTCAACAATCGGCGTGCGCGCTGGAGGTTACTTCTCCTGCTGCTTGCGCCAGCGAATTCCGGCCTCGAGGAACGCGTCGATCTCACCGTTGAACACGGCCTCGGGGTTGCCGACTTCGTGCTCCGTGCGCAGGTCCTTGACCATCTGGTAGGGGTGCAGCACGTACGAACGCATCTGGTTTCCCCAGGAGTTGCCGCCGTCGCCCTTGAGCGCGTCCATCTTGGCCTGCTCCTCCTGACGGCGCCGCTCCAGCAGCTTGGCCTGGAGGACGTTCATGGCGGTGGCCTTGTTCTGGATCTGCGAGCGCTCGTTCTGGCAGGAGACCACGATGCCGGTCGGGATGTGCGTGATGCGCACCGCCGAGTCCGTGGTGTTGACGCCCTGGCCGCCGGGGCCGGAGGAGCGGTAGACGTCGATGCGCAGGTCGGACTCGTCGATGTCGACGTGGTCGGACTGCTCGACGACGGGGAGCACCTCGACACCCGCGAAGGAGGTCTGGCGGCGGCCCTGGTTGTCGAACGGCGAAATGCGCACCAGACGGTGCGTTCCCTGCTCGACGGAGAGGGTGCCGTAGGCGTACGGCGCCTGCACGGAGAAGGTGGTCGACTTGATGCCGGCCTCCTCCGCGTACGAGGTCTCGATCAGCTCGGTCTTGTAGCCGCGCTGCTCGGCCCAGCGCAGATACATGCGCTGGAGCTTCTCGGCGAAGTCGGCGGCGTCGACGCCACCGGCCTCGGCGCGGATGTTCACCAGCGCCTCGCGGGAGTCGTACTCACCGCTGAGAAGGGTCCGGACCTCCATCTCGTCCAGCGCCTTCCTGACCGACTCGAGCTCCGACTCGGCCTCCGCGCGGGTGTCCGGGTCGTCCTCCTCCTCGGCCATCTCGAAGAGCACGGCGAGATCGTCGATCCGGCCGCGCAGTGCCTCGGCCTTCCGCACCTCGGCCTGGAGGTGGGAGAGCTTGCTGGTGATCTTCTGCGCCTCGTCCGGGTTGTCCCACAGGGACGGCGCGGCCGCCTGCTCCTCGAGCACGGCGATGTCTGCCCTCAGCTTGTCGAGGTCCAGGACGGCCTCGATCGACTCCATGGTCGAGGAGAGGGACTTGAGCTCTTCGGATACATCGACGACTGCCACGCCCTCCAGCGTAACGGTTCCCCGCGTCTGCCCTTGCCGGGCTTGGACGGGGAGGGGTGGGTGGGGTGCTGCGGGGGTGGGTGGGGTGTGTGGGTGTTTCGCCCCCGCCGCCCCTTCCCTTCCCGTCCCTGGGGGGCTTTGCCCCCCAGCCCCCCCCTTTTTTGCGCAGTTCCCCGCGCCCCTTATGGGGTTGTGGGGGCTGAGTTTTTTGTGTCCTGGGGTGGAGTGGGGGGGTCGTTGGTTGTGGCTAGCCAGGTGGCTACGCCTGCGGCTGTTAGGAGGGCCGCCGCCACTGCCAGGGTTAGGCGGCGGCGGCGGGTTACCGCGCGGTTGCGGGCCGAGCCGGGGCGGGGGGCGCCGACCGCTCGGGGGGCGCGGGCCGTGCCGCGGGCACCGCCGGCCAGTTCGTCGGGGGCGGGCACCCTCATCGACGTATGCGTGTCGCGGTTGGAGTCGGACGGCTTGGCGCCCGGGACGAGCGGGACCGCGCCGCGGCGCCGTACCGGCGCGCCGTCGGCCGGGGAGGGAGCGGATGCGGGGATCTCCTCCCCCTTCTTCTCCTCCGGCTCGGCGTCCGGCTCGTCCACGTCCAGCGGCGGCATCCCCGCCAGCATCGGCAGCAGCTCCCGCAGCCGCGTGCCCAGCTCGGATGCGCGCAGCCGGGACGCGGGGGCCTTCGCCAGGCACTGCACCAGCAGCTGCCACAGCTCGTCCGGGATGCCGGGGAGGGGGACGACCGTCTCGGTGACATGGCGGCGCAGCACCGCGCCGGGGTGGCCGCCGCCGAACGGGGTGAAGCCCGCGAGCAGCTCGTACAGGACCGTGGCGAGGGCGTAGATGTCGACCGAGGCGCGCGGCGGCAGGCCCTCCACGATCTCGGGCGCCAGGTAGTCCGGCGTACCGATGATCTTCGTGGCGCGGGTGCGGCGCGGGGTGTCGATGAGTTTCGCCACACCGAAGTCCGTGAGCAGGGCGCGGTGCGAGCCGCCGGGGCCGAGCGGGCCCTGCATGTCGAGGAGCACGTTCTCCGGCTTCACGTCCCGGTGCACGACACCGGCGGCGTGGGCCGCCGCCAGCCCGTCCGCGACGTCGGCGACGATCGCCACGGCGGCCTCCGGCGCCAGCCTGCGCTCCCGGTCGAGGCGGGTGCGCAGGTCCGTGCCCCGGACCAGGTCCATGACGAGGGCGAGGTCGTTGCCGTCCACCACCAGATCGCGCACGGAGACGATGTGCGGATGCTCCAGACCGAGCAGCGCCGTCCGCTCCTGCACGAAGCGGCCGACGAGCTCCTGGTCCGAGGAGAGATCCTCACGCAGCAGCTTGACGGCGACGGGCCCGTCGGGGCCCTCGCCCAGCCACACCGTGCCGGCGCTGCCCCGCCCGAGGATCTGATGGGCGGTGTACCGGCTGCCGATTCTCCGTGCCAAGACTGCTCCTACCGACGCGTGTTGTCGCTAAAACTACGCGTCCGGACAGCCTGCCTTCACCGGGGATACGGAAATCGGCCCCCAGATGTCGACAAATCAGCAAACAAGCTCAGTTGGAGCCGGAGGGGACCGAGGGCTCCTCCGTGCCGCCCAGGTCCTCGATCCAGCGCGTCGCGGTGCCGAACCAGTCGGTGAGCTGGTCCCAGTAGCCCTTGCCGGTGCCGATCCAGTCCTGGAGCGGACTCAGTTCCCAGACCAGCCAGCCCGCGACGAACAGGATGATGATCGTGAACAGGCATCCCTTGAGACAGCCGAGCCCGGGGATCCGCATCGGGTTGGCGCTGCGCTGCCGGGGCTGCCGGGGCTCGCGGGCCGGACGCTGCGGCTCCGGCGGCGGCGCGTACCGCTGCGGCTGGGGCTGCTGCGGGGGCGGTGCGTACTGCTGGGGCTGGTGCTGCGGGGGGTAGCCCGGGCCGGGCTGGGGCTGCGGGCGGCGCTGCGGCGGCTGCTGGGGCCGGGCGACCTGCCGCTGGGGGCGACGGCGCAGCGGGTCCTGGCTCGGGTCGAGGTACTGGACCTGGGTCTGCTCGTTGCGGTCGCGGGCCGCGCGGAGCTGGTTCTGCCAGGGGTGCGGGTCCTCGGGTCCCCCCGGCCCGCCGGCCTGCCCGGGCGGCACCGGGGGCATGACGGCCGTGGGGTCGGCGGTGCCGGCCGGTCCGCCGGTCTGCGGCAGGACGCTGGTCGCGCCGTTGGGGTCGTAGCCGCCCGCGCCGTGCGACAGCACCTGCGTCGGGTCGGCGGATCCGGGGGCGTCGGGCACCTGTGCGGGCGTCGGGTCGGGCATGAGGAGCGCGCCGACGTTCTCCGCGGCGGCGATCTGCGCGGAGTTCGCGTGCACCCCGATGCCCTCGGCGACGACGCGCAGGCCGCGCGCCAGGTTCTCGGCACTGGGCCGCTGGTCGGGGTTCTTGCGCAGGCAGCGCTCGATGACCGTCCACAGCGGGTCGGGGACCGTGGAGGGACGGCGCGGTTCGGCGCTCAGGTGCTGGTGCAGGACCTCGAGGGCGGAGCTGCCGGAGAACGGGGGCCGGCCGGTGACCAGCTCGTACAGCAGGATGCCGGCGCCGTAGATGTCGACGGCGGAGGTCTGCGGGCGGCCTTCGGCGGACTCCGGCGCGATGTACGCGGGCGTGCCGACGAACTCGTGGGTGCGGGTGAGGCCCGGGGAGTCGGCGAGGCGGGCGATGCCGAAGTCGGTCAGCATCGGGTGCATCTCGCCGCCGTTCTGCCGGAGCAGGACGTTGGCGGGCTTCAGGTCCCGGTGCACTACGCCGTCGGAGTGGCTGGCGCCGAGCGCGTCGGCGATCTGCGCGGTCAGCAGGGCTGCGGCGACCGGGGTGAAGGGGCCGTTCTCGCGGAGGTAGCGGTGCAGGTCGGGGCCCTCGACGAGGTCCATGACCAGCGCCAGCAGATCGCCCTCGACCACCAGGTCGCGGACCCGGACGATGTTGGGATGGGTGAGCCGCAACAGCACCGAGCGCTCGCGCAGGAACCGCATCACGACGTCGGCGTTGTTCGCGAGCTCCTCCTTGAGGACCTTGATCGCGACTGTCTCGCCGGGCTGTCCCGGTACGGCCGCCTCGGCGCCCGCGGTCTCGCGCTGGCGGGCTCGCCAGACGGTGCCCGTGGCGCCGCGACCGAGCGGCTCCTCGAGCAGGTACTTGCTCCCTACCGGCCGCACGTCATGCGCTCCCTGCTGCTTGCTTGGCTGGCGTACACCGTGGTCCACCCTGCTGCGGAATGTTCCGACCCACTGTAGTGCCGCCGCGCGGAATACCGGCCGGTCGACTTCGACCCCTCTTATTACGTGCCGGTTCCCGTCCGTGTTCGACGGTTCGAAGGAAAGACGCTCCACTCGGTCGGTTGGTTGCCGTATGCCGGACGTGACCGATCTCAAGTGAGCCCGTAACGATCACCGGCGCGTCACTGGTCAGGCACTTTTGCGGGCAGAGCCGACCAATCAAGATCATTTGCTGCCGGAGGGCGGGCGCGTTGTCGGTGGCAGGTGCGAGGATGCGTGCAGTACTGGCCGTACGTGCGCGTGTGGTGGTGGGGGAAGTCCGCGGTTGGGGGACCGCGGAGCGGCTTCTTTCCCCCGTTGTCGCGGGCGCTCGCGCAGAAGGGACCGCTGACGGCGATGCAGATCCGGCTGACCGTCGTAGACCCGCTGGGCCCCTCCTCCCCCGCGCGGGAGCGGGCGGCGAGCCGCGACGTGCTGGTCACGGCGCCCGCGGGCACGGCCCTGGCCGCGGTCGCCTCCGCGCTGGCCTCGGCGGTCTCCGGCGGCGACGGCACGACCGGTTCCTCGGGCACACCCGTGCTGTACGCCGGTGACCAGCGCCTCGACGCCCAGCGCTGCACCCTGGGCGAGCCGCCGCTGATCGACGGCGCGGTGCTGGCCGTCGGCGCTCCCGGCGAGCCCGAGCCGCATCCCGAGCTGGACGACACCCCGACCCGGCTGCATGTCGTCGCGGGTCCGGACGCGGGCGGGGTGCATCTGCTGCACGGCGGCGAGATCCGCATAGGCCGCTCCGCGGACGCCGACGTACCGCTCGACGACCCGGACGTCTCCCGGCTGCACTGCGCGGTGACGGTGTCCCCCGACGGCCGCGTGTCGGTCGCCGACCTCGGCTCCACCAACGGCACCACCCTGGACGGCCGGCGCGTGGGTCCCCGCCCGGTCCGCCTGGTCCCGGGCGCACTACTGCGCATCGGCGAGTCGGCCCTCCGCCTGACCCCGGCGGCGGGACCCGCGGCGCGGGCGGCGACGACACCGGACGGGGAGGGACACGTCCGGGTGCCGGGACCCCGGGCGGCGGGGGACGCGGCGGGTGCGGAAGTCCCCGGGGGCGTGACGAGCGGGTCGGTCACGGGGGCGGGGCCGCACGCGCACAGGGAGCCCATGGAAGCGCCGCAGGGGCCAACCCATCACGCTTACGGCTCGGCGAACCGGGCCCCCGGCGGTGGCATCTCCGGCGGGCAGGTGGGGGGCGTCGGGGCGCCGGGGGAACCGACCTGGACTCCGGGCGGTCCCAGCGGGCAGGTGCCGGGCGGGCAGGCTGCCGACGGGCGGCAACCGCAGCACGGGCTCGGCGGGCAGACGCCCCACGGACACGGACAGGCCCCCGGCGGACAAGTCTCCGGCAGCCAGGGACCCACCGGGCAGACCCCCCACGGGCAGCTGCCTCCCTACAGCACCGGCGGGCAGACCACCCACGGACAGGCTCCCGGCAGGCAGGTGCCGGGCGGGCAGGCTGCCGACGGACAGCAACCGCAGCACGGGCCCGGCGGGCAGACGCCCCACGGACACGGACAGGCCCCCGGCGGACAAGTCTCCGGCAGCCAGGGACCCACCGGGCACACCCCCCACGGGCAGCTGCCGCCCTACAGCACCGGCAGGCAGACCACCCACGGACAGGCTCCCGGCAGGCAGGTGCCGGGCGGGCAGGCTGCCGACGGACAGCAACCGCAGCACGGGCCCGGCGGGCAGACGC